>SHZS01000019.1 GCA_009692105.1 Gemmatimonadota bacterium
GGAGTTCGATCGCAGGAAGGTGAAAGTCATCGGTCTCAGTGTGGACTCGCTGGACAACCACCAGAAGTGGTCGAAGGACATCCTAGAGACACAGGGTAATGCCCCGAATTTCCCGATGATCTCCGATTCCGACCTGAAGGTCTCCAAGCTCTATGGGATGCTTCCTGCTGGAGCGGGCGAGACGTCCGAGGGGCGCACGGCCATGGACAATCAGACGGTTCGGAACGTCTACGTGATCGCGCCCGACAAGAAGATCAAGCTCGTGATCTCCTACCCGATGAGCACGGGCCGGAACTTCGACGAAGTGATCCGTGTCATCGATTCGATGCAGCTGACGGCCAAGCACAAGGTGGCCACCCCCGCGAATTGGCGAGATGGGGATGAGGTCATCATCCTCCCCGCGGTCGCGGAAGCCGAGGCGAAGGAGCGGTTCCCCGAAGGGTGGAAGGCTCCACGGCCGTACCTGCGGTACGTGCGTCAGCCCAAGAGCTGACCGGCGCGGGCTGACCTAGACGGGCTGACCTGCGCGGAAGGGATCGGGCGCGGAAGCGCGTGAGTCCCTAAAACTTCGTGCAGTCAATCACGAAGCGATACTTCACGTCGCTTTGCAGAGTGCGCTCGTAAGCCTCGTTGATCTGGTCCGGAACGATCCTTTCGATGTCGCTCGTGATTCCGTGCGCTCCGCAGTGATCGAGCATCTCCTGCGTCTCGCGGATTCCTCCGGTATTCGAACCCAAGATGCTTCGGCGACGACCCAGGAGCCGGAAGGCCGCCACGGGTAACGGATCGGCGGGAGCGCCCACGAGGATCAATGTTCCATCCCTCTTCAGGCAACCGAGGGGCCCGTTGATGTCGTGAGCAGCGGAAATGGTGTCGAGGATGAAGTCGAATCGTCCAGCTAGTGGCCGCAGCGCACCCTCGTTCCGGGTGAGGACGAAGTCTGTCGCTCCCAGGCGCTCCGCATCCCCCTGCTTCGAAGAGGATCGGCTGAGTACCGTCACCTCTGCCCCGAAGGAAGCGGCAAGCTTTACCGCCATATGACCCAGCCCCCCGAGTCCGACGACTGCGATCTTCTGGCCCTCGGATAGTCCCACGTACTTCAGCGGAGAGTAGGTCGTGATCCCGGCGCAGAGAAGGGGCGCGGCCGCGGCGGGGTCCAAGGTTTTCGGGATCTTCAGGACGAAGTGTTCGTCCACGACAATCTCCGTCGCGTAACCGCCATAGGTGGGGGTCTTCCCGTCCGCCTCGAAACTTCCGAAGGTCATGCGGAGGCCACCTTCGCAGAAGTTCTCCTGGCCTTCCTTACAACTCACGCAGCTTCTGCACGAATTGACGAAGCATCCGACCCCAACCAAATCGCCCGCTCGATGCCGTGTTACGCCGGATCCGACCTGGATGACTTTGCCGATGATCTCATGTCCGGGAACAGCCGGATACGTGGTGAAGTGCCATTCGTTGCGCGCGAAGTGGATGTCCGAGTGGCAGATGCCGCAGTGCTGGATCTGAATGCGGACATCCCTCTCCCCGGGATCCCTGCGATAGACCCCCCACGGGGCGAGGGGCGAATCAGAAGACCTTGCGGCGTAGCCTCGTACGTTCATCATCGATCTCCAGGGGTAGCGGTTGATCTGTGCAAGGTGGGTCGGCAAACTATCTTGAGGGTAGTCAGGAACGTACCCTTACGGGGCCATAGCTCAGCTGGGAGAGCGCCTGGTTTGCAACCAGGAGGTCGCCGGTTCGATCCCGGCTGGCTCCATTTCTCCGTCGTGTCGAACTGCAGCTGGTTACTACGTTGTGTCGCGGGGGAGGTCTCGCCCTAGCTTCCCATTCCCGCTGTTGGATTCCCGCTGTTTCGCTAACGGTTCAAGCTCGGCTGGCCGCCTTCATCACAAGTGGGATCTACACGCCGATGCACATTGCGATTACGTGTGCGTCGGGGCAGGCCGATCCGGACTTGCCGAACGTCAGAACTGTGGCCGAAGCAGAGTCTAGGTTGGAAGGGGGGAAGGCCTTCTTCCTCCTACCTTATCCGTCCACTGGGAGGCGGGTCTCCCCGCCACCGTCCCAGGAGCTTTCCCAAGACCGCGGTAGCCTCGCGGTTTAATTGACCCATCTTGGTCAGGCGCCCTCTCGCTGCCGTCCGGATCCCGGGTGTGACTTCGATTGCTTCCTTCAGCAACTCGCCCATCTCCCGCACACCCTGAAGACGAAGCTCCAGGGTTCGTGCCTGGTCAGGCGCAGCGACGTAGTAGTCCTTCCGATCCCCCGCCTTCGTGAACCGTTCGATCAGGCCCGCTTGCTCGATGAGCCGAGCGTTCGTGCTCACGCTGGTCTTACTCACGTTCAGCATCGTGGCAAGCTCGTCGAGCGAGCAGGGATCCTCCTGGAGCAACAAGAACCCAAAGAGCCGACCTGCGATCCGAGGCAACCCCGTAGCTTCGTAGTGGCGCCCCATGCGCTCCACGAACTGCTCCTGCCTCTTGTTCATTCGGATGCCCTCGCATTGGGACCGGATGCGGTCACCTCGCTGCCCCAAGGATAGCATTCGGATTATGGCGTGTCTACGGTTCGTACGGTGTTGACCGTATAAGCCGATATTACTACACTTTCGAGATGATCGGTAGACCCAGTGCAGGCTCGGAGGAGAACACATACATGCATAGACGACTGCGTCATTGGTCGACCGCAGGGCCGGTGGCGCTCGCACTCAGTCTGGGTCTCGGGCAGCGGACACCCGCGGTAGCCCAGCCACCGACGGGTCCCGCCTCGGAAGCCGTTGTCGAGGCGACGTCACTCTCGCTCGAGCAGGCCGTGGCCATCGCGAAGGGTGAGAGTGAGGATGTGCGCCTGGCCCGAGCGCCGGTCGCCTTTGCCGACGCCCAGATCGCGGCAACGCGGAGCGAGGCATTCCCCCAGATCAGCGGCTCGCTCAACTACACGCGCACCATGAAGTCAGCCATCGGGGGCAGCGGAACCTTCACCCTGCCGGACTCCCTGCGGTTCTCTCCCAACAGCACGGCAGGGATCGGGGAGCGGATCCGTTACCTGGAGGACAACACGCTCAACGCCGCACTCGGGGTTCTCGGGCAGCTGTTCGGCGATCTCCCGTTCGGCCAGAAGAACGTATACCTGGCTACGATCAGCGCCTCCCAGATCCTCTATTCAGGAGGACGGGTGCGATCAGCGCTGGCCATTGCCGACAGAGCGGGCCGGTCGGTCCGCCTGGGCTTGGCCGAGGAGACCGCAGAGATCGAGTTTCAGGTGAAGACGGCCTACTACCAAGCGCTACTCGCACAGGAGCTGGCGACGAGTGCGGAGGAGGCGCTGGCACAGGCCGATGCGTTCCTGGCTACCGAGCAGCTTCGCCTCTCGGCCGGGACCGCCTCGGAGCTCGACGCGCTCCGTGCTGAGGTGTCCCGGGACAATCTCCGCCCCCAGCTGGTACAGGCCAGGAACGCGGCCGAGCTGGCTCTGCTCAACCTGAAGCGGCTGGTGGATATCCCGCTCACCGAGACGGTCCGGCTCACTACGCCACTGCTTGCGCCCCCCCCCGAAGAGAGCACGGCGCTGCGACTGGCACCCGACGTGGTGGCGGAGCGGCGCGCAGCCGTTCAGGCGGCTCAGGAGCAGGTTGCCATCCGGAATGAGCAGATCGGCATCGCGAGGGCAGCGTTCCTTCCGGAAGTCACCCTGCGTACGAGCTATGGCCGCCGATTGGCCCCCCTGAGGGCGTTCGACTTTCAGGGCGACTGGCGTGAGGACTGGACGGCGGGCCTCACGGTTGAGATCCCGATCTTCAACGGCGGCCGTAGCTTGGCGGACATGCGCGTCGCTCGAATCGGGCTCGACCAGGCGCGCGTCCAGCTTTCGCAGATCCTGGAGTCCGTACAGCTGCAGTACCAGCGAGCGCAGGGCGAGAGGGACCGGGCCCGGGAAGCCATTGCGGCACGCCAGACCACCATCGACCAGGCGCAGCGGGTCTACGATCTGACCGTGCTCCGCTATGAGCAGGGCCAGGCCACGCAGCTCGAGGTATCGCAGGCGCGGCTCGACCTATTGAACGCGCGTGCCAACCTGGCCATGGCGATCACCGACTACTTCATCGCGGACGCGGCCCTGGCCCGCGCGCTCGCACAAAACGACTCCAGCAACACCCAAGGGAACGGCTGATGAGAATGCATGACGTTAGATCCGCGGTCTTCAGCGCGTCGCTCTGCTCTGCGCTGGCCCTCGGGAGCGTAGCGTGCGGTGGGGGCGCCGAAGCAGTCGAACAAGAGAACGTCGTGGTTCTCTCATCTTCGGAAGTTACTTCCGCCTCGCTCGCAGACATTCGCTCGGGTGTCGTCCTCACCGGGACGCTCGACCCCTATCTCCGGGTGGAGGTCAAGGCGCAGGTGGAGGGCACGGCCACGCGGATCGATGTGGACCGAGGGGACGACGTGCGGCCAGGTCAGCCGCTCGTGTTCATCTCCGCGGAGGGGGTCCAGAGTCGGGCATTCAGCGCAGAGGCCGCCGTGGCGGCTTCCGAGGCCAGTCTCGCCCAGGCTCGGCGCCAATTGGAGTCGGCTCGCACCCTGCATGACGCAGGCGCCCTGTCGGACATCGACTTCAGTTCGACCGAGACTCTCTATCAGTCCACCGAGGCCCAGCTCGCGAGCGTCCGCGCCCAGGCGGCGGGCGCCGCGGAGGAGGCGCGGCGCATGACCGTCAGCTCGCCCATCGCGGGGGAGGTGAGCGAGAGGTCCGTAAACGAGGGAGAGGCGGTCAGTAATAACCAGACACTCCTGACCGTCGTGAACTCATCCATCCTGGAGTTGGATGGGCAGGTGCCCGTGGAGGAGGCTGCAACGGTTCACGAGGGCCAGCCGGTGGAGTTCACCATCGACGCCTATCCCGGCCAGCTCTTCCAGGGCACGGTTTCGCGGGTCGCGCCCGTGGCTGACCCCGGCACGCGGCAGGTCGGAGTTTCGATGCGCCTCCCGAACCAGGACCGCCTCCTGATCGGGGGACTGTTCGCCAGGGGTCGGGTGATCACGGGGACCAGGGAGCAAGCCATCGTCATCCCCCAGGCGGCGGTCCGCGGCACCAATGAGGGCCTCTACGTGCTCGTGGTGAATGGCGAGGCCATCGAGCGTCGCCAGGTAACCGTGGGCGCCGTCGATCCCACCGAGGGCGTCGTGGAAATCCTGACGGGTGTCGTGGTGGGGGACCGGGTCGTCGTGTCACCTGGGGACGTGCCCGTGGGTACTCGGGTGAGAGTGGGTGGCACTACGGATGCGCCCTCGTCCGCGGGAGGTGTGTGATGAGCATCCAGGAGAAGACTTCCACGAACGGCGCGGGATCCGGGGACGGGGCTCACGACGTCCCGACCAGCGGGGGCGTCAGCGGCATCGCGATCCGGAGACCCGTCTTCACGACCATGGTCATGGTAGGCCTGGTCGTGCTGGGGCTCTTCAGCTTCCGCCGGCTGAACATCGACCAGTTCCCAGACATCGACATTCCGGTCGTCAGCGTGCAAACGGTCTACCCGGGCGCGTCACCTGAAGCCGTAGAGCGGGAGGTGACGGAGCGGCTGGAAAAGGCCTTCAACCCAATCCAAGGGGTGGACCGGATCACGTCAGTCTCATTGGAGGGAATCTCGCAGGTGATCGTGGAGTTTGAGCTGGGTCGTGACGGCGATCAGGCGGCCCAGGACATGCGCGGCAAGATCGAGACCGTGCGCCGCACCCTCCCCGGGGATATCGAGCCCCCGGTTGTGCAGACCTTCGACTTTTCCGCGGCTCCGATCCTCTCGCTCGCGCTCTCGTCGACGGTGCTCACCCTGCCTGAGCTGACGACGCTGGCCGAGGATGTTGCGACCCGCCTCGAGGCGGTCTCGGGGGTCGGCCAGGTGCAGGTGGCCGGTGGCCTCAGGCGTGAGGTCCGGGTGATCCTGGAACCGGAGGAGATGCAGGCTCTCGGTGTCACGGCGCAGGAGGTGCTCGGATCCCTTCAACGCCAGAACCTCGAATCCCCGGCCGGTCGCGTTTCGAGAGGGGACCGGGAGCAGGTCGTCCGGGTCACGGGTCGGATCACCGAGCCATCCCAGTTTGGCGAGGTGGTGGTTGCGGCGCGGGAGGGGCAGCCGATCCGGCTCGGCCAGGTGGCGTTGATCGAGGACGCCACCGAAGAAGAGCGTTCGATCGCACTCGTGAACGGCGAACGGGCCGTCTCGCTCGACGTGAGCAAGGTCTCGGGCGGCAACACCGTGGAGATCGCGGACGAGGTGAAGGGGGAGATCGCCACTCTGCAAGCTGGCCTTCCACCGGGCGCGACCCTGGCCCTCGTCCGGGACAACTCGGAGATGATCCGGCAATCCGTCGAGGACGTCATCTTCGAGCTCTTGCTCGGCGCGCTCCTCACGGTCGGCGTGGTGATGCTCTTCCTGAACGACCCGAAGGCCACCGCTATCACATCTCTCGCGCTGCCGGTGTCGGTGATCTCGGCCTTCGTTCTGATGGATGTGCTCGGCTTCACGTTGAACGTCCTCACCCTGATGGGTCTTTCGCTCTCCATCGGGATTCTCATCGACGACGCCATCGTCGTCATCGAGAATATCGTGCGCCACCGGCAGATGGGTGTTGGTGCCTTCCGGGCGGCAATCGACGGCACACAAGAGATCTTCCTCGCGGTCATGGCGACCACCCTCACCATCGTGGCGGTCTTCGTTCCGGTGGCGTTCATGGGCGGGATCATCGGCCGCTTCTTCTATCAGTTCGGCATGACCGTGGCGTTCGCGGTCCTGGTTTCGCTATTCGTCTCCTTCACGTTGACGCCCATGCTGGGTGCGTGGTGGGGGGTGAACCCGCATGAACCGGGGGAAAGAGGCGGCAATCCGATCACTCGAGTAATCGGCGGCTTCAACCGCTGGTTCGACCGCGCCGCCGACGGCTACCGGGGCATCATCGGATGGGCCCTGGCCCACCGAAAGTCGACGCTGAGCCTCGCCGCACTCTCCTTCGTCGGCGCGGTAGCGCTCTTCCCGATCATCGGCGGCGGGTTCTTGCCGGAGCAGGACGCGGGAGCCTTCGGCGTCACCTTCAAGACGCCCGAGGGATCCAGTCTCTCTCATACGGGGACCAAGGCCGAGCAGGTCGGCGAGGTCCTCCGCGCCATCCCCGGCGTGGACTTCACCTACACGACCGTGGGATCCGGTGCGACCGGAACCGTGACGCAGGGCAGCATTTTCGTGGACCTCTTGCCTCTGGGGGAGCGGGATCAGTCTCAACAGGAACTGATGGTTGTCGCGCGGCAGCGGCTCGTGTCTGTCTTCGGCGTACAAACGTCGGTGATCGAGGCCGACGGCGGTGGCGGCGCCGGCCAACCCATCCTCGTGAACGTGGCGGGTTCCGACGTCGAGCAACTCCAGATCATCTCCGATCGCATCGCCGCGGCGATGCGGGGCACTCTCGGGGTGGTGGACGTCCAGACCTCGCTCGGTGCGCCCCGGCCCGAGTTCCGCATCGAGGTGAACCGCGATCTGGCGAGCGGTCTCGGTCTGGACATCGGCCAGATATCCTCGACGATCCGGCCCCTGCTGGCAGGCCAGACCGCTACCACCTGGCAGGACCCTTCCGGGGAGGAGCGAGACGTGGTGGTGCAGGTGGCGCCCGAGCGGCGCACCAACCTGCAGGACCTCACGAGCCTGCCCATCGCGACCTCCGAGCGGGGGCCGGGTGGAGCGGCCGTCTCAGTTCCCCTCGGACAGATCGCCCGCATCGTGCAGGGCCTCGCGCCCGCACAGATCGACCGTTTGAACCTCTCAAGGGTGGGTTCGGTGTCGGCCGGCTTCGGACCGGAGACGAACCTCTCTGACGCCTCGGCCGCGATCCGCGACTCGATCGCGGCCATGGACCTACCCGCCGGTTACAGCACGACGCTGGGAGGCGAGACGGAGCAGCTCGAGGAGACCACGGGCTACGTCCTCGAGGTCATCCTCCTTGCGGTTATCCTGATCTTCCTGATCCTGGCCAGCCAGTTCGAGAGCTTCACGCAGCCGTTCGCGATCATGCTGAGCCTCCCGCTCTCGCTGGTGGGTGTGCTGCTGGCCCTGCTCATTACGGACGATACCATGAACATGATGTCCATGATCGGCGTGATCATGCTGATGGGGCTGGTTACGAAGAACGCCATCTTGTTGGTGGACAATGCCAACGAGCGCCGCAAGCAGGGTACCGATCGGCGCGCTGCCCTGGTGGAGGCAGGTCGTGTACGGCTGCGCCCCATCCTCATGACCACGTTGGCGATGATCGCCGGGATGCTCCCAATCGCAATCGGCACGGGAGAGGGCGCGGGCTTCCGGGCTCCGATGGCGAGAGCCGTTATTGGCGGCCTCATCACCTCGACCATGCTTACCCTCGTGGTCGTGCCCGTGGCCTATACCTACGCGGACGACCTTGGAGGCTGGGTGAAGAGCAGGTTCACCCGCACCGGTCAGCAGAGGGTGAAGGCAGAAATACGCGGCGGTGCGGAGACCGCGACTGACTCAGCGGCGGGGCACTCACAGGTTCCCGTGACGGCCCGGAGCTGAAGCTCGACGTTCGCGCGTCGTCTAACCCTGGCGTCTAGACGCCGGCAGCCTTAAGCGCCGCGAGCACGCGCTCGGCCCGGAAGGGAACCCGACGGATGCGAACGCCGGTCGCGTCGAAGATCGCGTTCGCGACCGCGGCGGCGACGGGCCGGATGGACGGCTCACCCGCTCCGTAGGGAGGGAGATCGGGTCGGTCGGGGTTTGGATCACCGTTCACGAACACGACGTCGATCCTCTCAGGCGTGTCCCGGTGCCTGAGCGTGGGATGAGTGGCCCAGTCCACGCTGGTCACCTTCTCGGTATCGAATTGAACCTCCTCGTACAGAGCGCGGCTGAGACCGTGGAGCAGGTTGCCCTGGAGGGCGCTAGTGAGCCCGTTGGGGTTGATCACCAGTCCGCAGTCGTGTCCGCAGACCATACGCTTGGCCCACACTCGCCCGGTCGCCCGATCGACCTCCACCTCGGCGATCACCGCGACCGCCGTCCGTCCGCGGCAGCCGTACGCGATCCCTCGTCCGGTGAGGGTGTTGCCGGCTCCTACGGCTCCCGGCGATGGCCGCCTGTCCCAGCCGTAGGCCTTCGCCGCCGCCTCGACCACCGCGATGGAACGAGCCCGCATGAATCCCTCGTCGTCCTCGCTGCTGCCGCGAAGGAGCTTCAGCCGGAACTCGACCGGGTCGGCGTTCGCGGCGCTTGCCAGCTCGTCGATGAAGGATTCACCGGCGAAGGTCGTCTGAGGGCCGTTCGGGTCCCGCAGGTTGCCGGTGCGCAGCGGCGTCTCGAAGGCCTGGGGGAAGCGTACCACTAGCGTCTCCTCGCGCCGGTTGGGAATGAAGTACGACTCCTCGGGCCCCGGCGCCCCACCGGCAGCCGGACGTGTCGGCCTGATCCCCATGAGCTGGGCGATCAAGACTGTATCGGGCTCGTTGTATCCGAGGTGGGCGTAAGCGGCCATCCGGGCCCGGTAATCCAGCGCCACCACGTTGCCGTCAGCATCGAGCCCGCCACGCAGGGTGAACGCGAAGGCGGGGCCCTTGGTGTCCCAGGCCGTCTCCTCGTGCCTCATCCACTGGACCCGGACGGGACGGCCGATCTCCTTGGCCAGGAACGCCGCTTCGAACCCCGCGTCATCGGCGGCCGTGCGGCCGTACAGCTGGGGGCCCTCCGTCCACATGACTCGGACCTGCTCTCGCGGCATCCCCAGAAACTCGGCGACGCCGGTCCTCAGGCTGTACGCCTTCATGTCGTTGGAGTAGATCGTCATCTGGCCGTCGGACGGATCGGCCATGGCGTGGGCCGGACCGATCGCGGTGTGTCCCTGGAACGGGAAGTCGTACTCGGCTTCCACGATCGTCGCCGCCGTCGACAAGGCGCGGTCGGGATCGCCCTCCACCTGGGCGGGCGGAACGGAGACGGGGCTCTCGCTTCGCAGGTAGGTGAAGAGGTCTTCCGACGACGGGAAGGGCGGCGTGGAAGGCTTCTCCCACTGGAGCTGGAGCCGGCGGGCCGCCTCGATCGCCTGCTCCTCCCGCTCGCAGATCACTGCGACGTAGTTGCCCTTGCTCACCACCCTGATGAATCCCGGGATGCTCTGAACCGACGATTCGTCGATGCCGAACAGCTTCGCCCCCGCCAACGGCGGCCTCACGTTGCGCGCGTGTACCATGCCCGGAACTCGGGCGTCCACGGCCCACTCGAGCGATCCATCTACCTTGGCGGGGATGTCGTACCGCGGGATGGATTGGCCGACGAGCTTCAGCTCCTGCACCCGCTTCACGCTCGCCACGCCCGTGGTCTGGTCCACGTTCTGACCCGTCAGCGTGACGTCGAAGCGTCTTCCGCCGACCAGCTCTCCGTATGTGGTCTTCCTGGACGGGTCCACTTTCACCGTGATCACGCCTTCGCTGACGGCGAGCTCAGCCACGGGCACGCCGAGTCGCCGAGACGCCATCTCCAGGAGAACCCGACGGGCCTCCGCGGCGACCCTGCGCGCGGGCCCCGCGTCGCGCTCGATCGCGTCCGAACCGCCCGACCCTCCCTGGTCGACGGTCAGGTCGGTGCGGCCCATCACCAGCGTCGTGTTCTCGTAGGCGATGTCCAGCTCATCGCACATCAACTGACGGATGGCGGTTCCGGTGCCCTGTCCTCCGTCGGTCTTCCCGACGTAGAAGGTCGCGGTGCCGTCCTCGTGGACCACGAGCCACGAGTCGAGGAGTCGGAAGTCGACGTCCGGGTATGGCCCTTCCGCCGGCGTCGCCGCGCCTCCAGAACGCGGTTCCGAGACAAACGCACCAATACCCGACAACCTGGCGCCATTTACGCTCATGACGAACAGGCCGGAGCGCCGGAGGAACTCCCTTCGAGAGGTGCCCCCACCCCACTTATCGAGAGCTTCAGCGAGACCCTGTGGGAGGTCGGCGAGGTCGCTCATGGGGTCACCTCCCGCGCCTGCTCCGCGGCTGACCGCACGGACCCCATCGCCTCCGCCGCACGTTTGACGGCCGCCTGGATCCGGTAATACGTCATGCATCGGCAGATGACGCTGTTCATCCCCTGTCGCACCTCGGCATCGGTCGGATTCGGAGTTCGGTCCAGCAGGGCCTTGGCCGTCATGATCTGACCGTTCTGGCAATAGCCGCACTGCGGCACCTGCTCGTCGATCCAGGCCTGCTGCACGGGGTGGAGCTCACCGTCCTGGGAAAGACCTTCGAGCGTCGTGATCTCACCGCCTACGCCGGATGTGGGCGTTATGCAGGAACGGACCGGAGCGCCGTCGATGAGTACGGTGCACGCCCCGCACTGCCCGAGTCCACAACCGAATCGTGGACCCCTGAGCCCGAGGTCGTTTCGCAGGATATAGAGCAGCGGTGCGGTGGGATCGACGTCGAGCGTGTGCGTCTCGCCGTTGACCCTGAGCGTGAACGCGCTCATGCGTGTCTCCTCTTCACGGACAGGAGAATGCGGAGGCCTCCGTGGCGGGTCGCGCGCGCGACGGCCGGGGTCATTGGCACGGCCATGTACTGCACCCCGTCCAAAGCACGCTGGTGTACTCCGTTGATAGTGCGTGTACTCTGTACGCGGACGGACGACTACGTCAAGCCCGGTGTCGGGAGCTGGGCGAAGGGGCGCCTCCACCTGGCGGGCGTTCGCCAGTCAACAGGAACGAGCGGCCAGGTGTCACGTCCAGATAGGCGTGAGCCGCTGACGCCCTGCCTACATCGGCGGTCCCATCAACCTCCACGCTTCAGGTGCATACTCGTGCCTAGACCCCAAGCCCATCATCGGCCGCAAAACGGGCGTGTCGCCTTGCGCTACTTCCGGGGTGTCGCGACCTGCGGCGCGGTCGCCGCTTTCCTCGGTGCCGGTTCGCTGTCCGCGCAGCAGGAGGCGGGCGCGGCAGAGCAAGACCTCCGCATCCCCCCTGGCCGCCGCTCCATGACCGCGGAGCGTCTCCGGGAGGGAGAAGGGGTCACACTCGACGGCCTCCTCGATGAAGCGGTCTGGCAGCGCGCCGTCCCCGCGACCGACTTCATCCAGCAGGACCCGGACTTCGGCGCCCCGCCGACCGAACGGACCGAGGTACGGGTCGCCTTCGACGGCGAAAATTTCTACATGGGAGTCTACTGCTTCGACTCCGAACCGGACGGGATGCTCGGCAATACGATGAAGCGTGACGAGACGCTCCAATCCGACGACCGGTTCATGTGGGTGATGGACACCTTCCTGGACCAGCAGACCGGCTATTTCTTCGAGATGAACCCGTGGGGGCTGATGGGGGATGCGCTCCAGCTCGCGGACGGCGGTAACGAGCGCGCGTGGGATGGCATCTGGGACGCCTACGCGCGGCGCAGTGACATCGGCTGGACGATCGAGGTAAAGATCCCGTTACGCACGCTGAACTTCGATCCCGAGGCACCCGCCTGGGGAATCAACTTCCAACGCACGGTCCGGCGGAAGGGCGAGGAGCAGCTCTGGACCGGCTACGAGCGCAATCAGGGGCTCCGGCGCATGTCCAACACGGGGCTGCTCTACGGCATCAGCAACGTGAGCCAGGGGCACGGGCTCGACGTCAAGCCATACGTCGCCGCCGTCACCTTCGACGCACCCGGCGGGCCCTCGCCTGCGCCACGGCGCACCAGCCGCGACGTTGGCCTCGATCTCTTCTACAGCTTCGCGCCGACCCTCAAAGGCAATTTGACGATCAACACTGACTTCGCCCAAACCGAGGTCGACCAGCGGCTCGTCAACCTGACGCGCTTCCCGCTCCGCTTTCCGGAAAAGCGCGACTTCTTCCTCGACGGGGCGCCGTTCTTCACCTTCGCCTCAACCGGCGTGGAGCCGTTCTTCAGCAGGCGGATCGGCCTCACGAGCGGTGTGCCTCAGCCGATCGACGTCGGGGCCAAGCTGGTCGGCCGGGCGGGAGACCAAGACATCGGTTTCCTGCACGTGCGGACCGGCGAGGAGACCCGAGTGGTCGGCGGTCAGGAGACCAAGATAGTCGGCGAGGATTTCACTGTGCTTCGGCTCAAGAGGAGGGTGCTCACGCAATCCTATCTGGGCACCTTCTTCAGCCGCCGTCATGCCCGCAGCTCCGGCCCGTCCGATGACCTCTACACGGCGGGGCTCGACTTCCGTCTCGCCACCTCCGCCTTCCGCGGGTCGGACAACCTCGATCTCACCGGCTCCTTCCTCTGGAGCACCAACCCGCTTGACACCGGAGACAACCTCGCCTACGGGTTCGAGCTCAACTATCCGAACGACCCGTGGACGGCCAGCCTCGGCTTCACCGAGGTGCAGGCCAACCACAATCCGGCCGTTGGCTTCGTCTCGCGTCGCGGGTTCCGCCGGTATAGCCCACAGGTCGGCTTCGGTCTGCGGCCGAGGAGCAACGCCTTGGTCCGCAGGGTGAATTTCGGCATCAACGCCGATGCCCTCACGGACATGGAAAACCTCCTGGTGACGCGGACCGTGGACCTTACCGTTCTGGGAGTCATGATGCAGTCCGAGGAGAGCTTCCAGATGCACGTCGTCCCAACCTACGAACGGCTCCATAGGGACTTCCCGATCCACGAGGGCGTGGTGCTCCCCGAGGGGCGGGACCATGACTTCACGCGCTACAGGCTCCAGGTGGGAACGGCGGCCCGCCGCATCCTTTCGGCGACATCGAGCTTCGAGTTCGGTGACTTCTACTCCGGGAATCGCAAGGAAGTCGCGGTGGGACTCGGCGTCCGACCACGGCCCGGAGTGCGGGTGAACCTCCAGAACGAGTGGAACAGCGTGGAGCTGCCCGAGGGGCGCTTCCAGACGCGCCTACTCCGGCTCGTCAGCGACACGCAGTTCAACCCCTGGGTCTATGTCGTCAACAACCTTCAGTACGACTCCGTCAGCGAACGCCTCGGCTGGCAGTTCCGGCTGAGGTGGACGGTCGATCCGGGCAACGATTTCTACTTCGTCTACACCCACAACTGGCTCGACGACGTGCTGCAGGACCGCTTCGTGACACAGGACCGCCGTGCCGCAGCGAAGTTCGTCTATACGTACCGGTGGTGAGGTTCGTACGACCCGCTGGGGCGGCCGGCGTCCCGACCGCTCCAGCAGGTCAGCAGCAGCCACCACCGCAGCCGCATTCGTCACAACAACCGCTGGTTCCGTTGGGCATATCAAGCCTCCTCCGGTCAGATTGTTCCAGTGAAGCTGGAATCCACCGAGCAGCTGTCGGCGCCTTCCCACTGCTCTAGTAACGGTTCCAGCACGAGACGGAGCTTCGCGACGGCCTTCTTGTCCGATGCGTAGCAAGTGCGAGGACCGTCTATAGCTCCGGTGATCCAACCAGCCTCCTTGAGCACCTTTAGGTGCTGGGAGACGGTTGACTGTGCGAGGGGCAACACATCCACGATCTCCCCGATTCAGGTGCAGGAGCCCGGAAGGAACGAGAAGCCGAGGCAGGATCCTCCGTTGATTCAGCTCGCGGGCCATCCGGATCGATTCCTCGGCCAGGTCCATAGCTGCGCCGCTCCCCTTCCTCACGGATCGCCTGCGCGAGACGGCTCTTGTCCACCCCACTCGGACCCGAGAGAAAGGTGATTCCGCCCTGCCCCTGGGCGGCTCGCTCGAGGGAGATCCGAAGCGCCGCGAGCTCCGCGCTTCGCCCCGCAAGCCGAAAAGGTGGGAGCCCGGTGGCGGGTGCTACCATGGAGATTATCTACTCGCGATAGGCGTTCGACCGGAGCCTCTTATCCCTGAGCATTCCAACTTGCGCATGAGGCCGGAAAGTGCGCCATGATCAACGCAAAGCGGGGTGACGGGCCGAAGCCCGCCACCCCGCCGAGACGACCTCAGCTCTTGGCCGACTGGGACTAGTACATCCCGCCCATGCCACCGCCCATGCCACCACCGCCCGGTGCGGACTTTGCTTCCTTCTCGGGCCGGTCGACCACGACGCACGCGGTCGTAAGCAGGAGCCCCGCGATGGATGCGGCGTTCTGCAGAGCAGTGCGAACGACCTTGGTGGGATCGATCACGCCCGCCTCGACCATGTCCTGGTAAACCTCGGTCTGGGCGTTAAAGCCGAAGTTCTTGTTCTTCGACTCCCGGACCTTCGCTACCACGATCGAGCTCTCGACCCCGGCGTTCTCAGAGATCTGACGGATCGGCGCCTCGAGGGCGCGGCGCAGGATCTCCACTCCGACCTGCTCAGCATGGTTCGGCAAAGTGAACCCCATCAGGGCCTTCTGCGCCCTGAGAAGGGCCACGCCGCCTCCAGGAACGATCCCTTCCTCGACCGCTGCGCGCGTCGCATGGAGGGCGTCCTCGACGCGAGCCTTCTTCTCCTTCATCGCGGTCTCGGTGGCCGCTCCCACGCTGATGACCGCGACCCCGCCGGAGAGCTTGGCCAACCGCTCCTGCAGCTTCTCCTTGTCGTAGTCCGAG
Organism: Gemmatimonadota bacterium; assembly: GCA_009692105.1. Lineage (GTDB taxonomy): Bacteria > Gemmatimonadota > Gemmatimonadetes > Longimicrobiales > Gaopeijiaceae > SHZS01. The sequence continues at coordinate 15,500 of SHZS01000019.1, forward strand.
GTGGACTTGTCGATCGCCGATCGGATCTCGTCGATCCGGCCCTGGATCTTCTTCCGCTCGCCGGAACCGTCCACGATGGTGGTGTTGTCCTTGTCCACCACGACGCGCTTGGCGGAGCCCAGGTCGGAGAGTACCGCGTTCTCCAACTTGAAGCCGAGCTCCTCGGAGATCACCTGACCGCCTGTGATCACCGCGATGTCCTGAAGCATGGACTTCCGCCGGTCCCCGAAGCCCGGGGCCTTCACCCCGCAAACCTTCAACGTGCCGCGCAGCTTGTTCACCACCAAGGTCGCGAGCGCCTCGCCTTCCACGTCCTCCGAGATGATCAGGAGCGGACGTCCCATCTGGGCGACCTTCTCCAGAATGGGAAGCAGATCCTTCATGTTGGAGACCTTCTTGTCGTGAATGAGGACGGACACGTCCTCGAGAACCGCCTCCATGCGCTCCGGGTCGGTCACGAAGTAAGGGGAGAGGTAGCCTCGATCGAACTGCATCCCCTCGACCGTCTCGAGCGTTGTCTCGAGACCCTTGGCCTCCTCGACCGTGATGACTCCGTCCTTACCGACCTTCTCCATGGCGTCTGCGATGAGCTCGCCAACCTCGGAGTCCGAGTTCGCCGAAATCGTCCCAACCTGGGCGATCTCCTTCTTCCCCTTGGTCTCGACCGAGAGCTTCCTCAGCTGCTCCACGACCTTCTCGACCGCCTTGTCGATCCCCCGCTTGATGGCCATGGGATCGCTTCCCGCGGTCACGTTCTTGAGCCCCTCCGCGAAGATCGCCTGGGCCAGAACGGTGGCCGTCGTGGTCCCGTCTCCGGCGATGTCGGAGGTCTTGGTAGCGACCTCCTTCACCATTTGGGCGCCCATGTTCTCGATCGGGTCCTCGAGCTCGATCTCCTTCGCCACCGTCACCCCGTCCTTGGTCACGGTCGGAGATCCGAACTTCCTGTCCAACACCACGTTGCGTCCCTTCGGACCGAGCGTGGCCTTCACGGCCTGGCTCAGCTTGTCCACTCCAACCTTGAGCCTGGCTCGAGCTTCCGAATCGAATCTGAGATCCTTCGCCATCTTTAGCTTCTCCTTCCCGAGTAGGGATTGAGCGTTGTGATCTGTTCGTCGACGTCCTCGCCGAGCATCGGCGAGAGATGCGTCATCAGGCGTCTATGATGGCCAGGATGTCGGATTCCCGAAGGATGAGATACTCCTCCCCGTCCACGGTCACCTCTGTCCCCGAATACTTCCCGTAAAGCACGGTGTCCCCCGTCTTCACATCAGGCGGGAGCCGTTCGCCCTGCTCCGAGAGCTTGCCCGGTCCTGCAGCGATGACCTTCCCCTGCTGCGGCTTCTCTTTGGCCGTGTCAGGGATGTAGAGTCCGCCCCGGGTCTGCTGGGACTCCTCGAGGGCCTGCACCACGACCCGGTCGGATAGGGGACGAACCTTCTTGCTCGTGATCGTGCGTGTGTTCGTGCGTGTGTTCGTGCGTGTGTTCGTGCGTGTGTTCGTGCGACTCTTCGTCGGCATAGTCTCGTCTCCGTGCTACGCTAGTTGCGGTTGCCTCTTGAGCACCGTGCCCGATGACGCGCCGAGCGTCGAAAGGCCATGCTTGAGCACCGTTTCGGGATCGTCGGTCGCTGTTAGCACTCAGTCGCTACGAGTGCTAACAGCGGGCACCTAACCTAGCCACGCGGAACAAAGGGGGCAACACCTTTGGAAGGCTGCTGGGGGAGGAGGTGTAGCGGCTCCGCTGAGGCTTAACCGGAGTGTCTGTGTTCTGCCGGGGTCAGGGTGGTGAATTGAGCTCCGGGGTCGCCTCCGAGTAGGACGCGGCCACCGGATTCGAGCCAGGCGTGGGCGTCCAGACCACCGTCGCCCTTCGCCACCCCAAACCGGAGGGAGGCGGCAGCGCCACCTCGCCTGATCGGCCACTCGGCGGCGAGCGCCTGGACGAGGCAGGTGGCACCAGGAACGACCCGAGCGGCCCGGGCCACGTCCAGGGGGCGAGCCGTTCCGCCATCACACCCGCGGGGGCGGAGGGCGCCACAGTCCTGCGACTCGCGGCAGTGCCGACCATCGCAGTGCCGACTAGCGTAGTGCGGTCCAGCATTTTCCGAACCACACGATACGGCAGGACTCAGAGCAGGGCCCGAATGAGGGCCACGCTTCCGACTGCTGCGAAGAGCGACTGCCGCTCCGCGCCGGAGAGCTGCAGGAAGCTACGAAGCCGGGTCAACGCGGATCGGGCGATCGTGCCCCTGGCAGCCCACGTGCGTCGAGGGCTATTCCTGCCCCCTCGTGCTGGTGCTGGCACCTTTGGGTTCCACCTGGGAACGCGCGAGGGTTGGCGCACGAAGCTGGCCCTCGCGGTCGGCAGTCTCACCGCGCTCAACCAGTGGGATCTAGAGGTCGTCCGCCTTCCGGACGCGATGCTCCCGCTCTACTACCTTACGCGTCCGGTTCGGCTGGCGGGGAAGAGCATCGCTCACGCGGCCAGGAGGCGTGTGGACTGAGGCCGGGCTGAGCCGGCTTCGCCGTCCGAGGCTGCGTGCCACTAGGGCGTCCGCCCCTAGGGGGTCACCGTCACCCGCACGTATCCGTTCGTCCAACAGCACATGTTCCCGGGGCTACTGTCCCCTCCCCCGAAGTTGTCGATGCGAACTCGGATCACGTAGTCGCCCGGCTGACTGAAGCTCGCGGTGAACTGAGCAAGGTGCGCCTTCTCGCCTTCCCTCGGGATCTGGATTGACCGTCCCTCTGGGCCGCCCCCTCCTGGTTCCTGCCCCGGTCCCTGCCCCGGTCCCCCCACGGACTGGGGAACCAGCGACTCGAAGAGAATCTCACCACCCACGGGCCCCTGATGCTTCCAAAGGGTCATGTTCACGGAGCGGAGTTCACGCTCGCCGCGGTCCTCCACCCAGGCCGTGACGGTGATCGGCCGGCCCACCGAGGTCCGAAAGGTCTCGGGGTGGAAGATCCCAAGGGGCCCGATCCCCATCGGGCCATCCGGCGAGAACCGTACGGACGGGCGCATCGACCCTCCCCCCTGCGGGCCTACACTCAGCTCGTACGCCCCCGGAATGAGGGCGCCCGGCTGGATGAGCCTACCGGGAACCTTGGTGCTGAATCCGTTTGGGCTCGTGAGGTGCCACCAGACGTCGCCTTGGAAATCGGCCGGCACGACCACTGCGAACGCCCCTCGTTCGCGCGGCCCGCCGAAGCCTTCGTACCTCACGACCGGGAAGGTGGTCGGCTGGCTTCCGTCGAACTGCGGGGGCTCGAGGAAGTTGTTCGGGCCGAGTGGGATCTCGATCAGCTCCTCGTCGTTCCGGTTCATGAACCCGAACGAGAGGGTCCAGCTACCGTCATCGTTGGGGAGAAAGCCGTCGAAGTACGGTGCCACGAAGTTGCCCTGCGGCCTTATCGGCGCGAGGGGGAATTCCCGAACGTCCTGGGCCTCGGCGGGCATGGTGCCCGCGCTCGCGACCACCAGGGCGAGAGCGCCGACGGCCAGCTTAATGTGCGTGGTCCCTCGAGGGCCGAGGCCGCGCTTGTCGTTTGGCAAGGAGGCGGTCATACCCTCTGGGGTCCAGGTGCGTTACCGCGAGCCACGCGTGTGACATCTCGTCGGCCGGTGACCTGGCGCGCAGGGTGCGAGGGCTGCTGGACGTGCCGGTGGAGACTGCGGTTCCCCGCTGAGTCCCTCGACTCAGCTCTCGTAGAAGGGGCTTTCTCCCGCGTCGTGATCCGTGACGTCGTGGATGACGGTCACCTCGGGGACGGCCTCGCGAATCTGTCGCTCCACACCCTGCCGGAGCGTCATGCGCGACATCGCGCACCCCTGACATCCACCGGACATCATCATGTAGATCTCGGTGCCCCGCACCTCCACGAGGTCAATGCGGCCTCCGTGCGCAGCAATCGCGGGGTTCACCTGCTCGTCCAGAATCGCCTTGACCCGATCGGCGAGGGGCCCGTCCGGCCCCTTACTGGCGAGGGGACCGCGGAGCGGGACGATCTCGAAGCCGCTCTCGTTCACACGCTCAACGAAATCCACGCGTGCCTCGCCCATGCGCTCCGCACTCGTTGGATCGACGAACACGGTGAATCCACCTACTTCGACCGCGACGTCCCCCTCCGTGCGATCGGAGTCCGCCACCAGGGTGAGCTCGAAGGAGGGGGCGAGAGGACTCCCCCCGTCCACGAGTAGGCGGAGCGCGCGCAGGTCGTCGCCGCCTTGGTCCATGAACTCGAGCACCCGCTCTCGCGCTTTATCGGTAAAGGTCAGCATCCTTCGCTACTCAGCATCCCTCGCTCCTTGAAGTTCACCGCGGATCCTACCCGCTTCGCCCCGGCGGAGTTCGGTTGCTCGGGGTGGGCGGCCTACCTATCATCATGGCCCGATCTGGCCTCCGAGCCAAGGCCCCCGGGGGGTCGCCCTTCCGATCTACTTTCGGCCCCCCCGACCTAGGTCGGCACGGATTCCCGAAGCTTCACCTCTGACAGGAAACATGGCTGAACAAGACGTGATGGAAAAGCTCGTGTCGCTCGCCAAGCGTCGCGGGTTCATCTTTCAATCCTCGGAAATCTACGGAGGCACCGGCTCGGTCTGGGACTATGGTCCCCTCGGGATCGAGCTAAAGCGGAACGTGAAGGAGGCCTGGTGGAGCGCCATGGTCCACCAGAGGGATGACGTGAAGGGCATGGACGCCGCCATCCTCATGCATCCCAGGGTATGGGAGGCCTCCGGGCACGTGGCCGGGTTCACGGACCCACTCGTCGAATGCAAAGTCTGTAAGAAGCGCTTCCGGGAAGACGCGCTTGCAACGAGTGAGTGCGGCCGGAAGCCCTTGCTGACGCCGGGCGCCCACGAAGATTGCGATCTCAGCCAGGCCCGGCTCTTCAACCTCATGTTCAAGACCTTTATGGGGCCCGTGGAAGCGGACAGTGCGGTCGTGTACCTCCGTCCCGAGACCGCGCAGGGGTCCTATGTGAACTTCCTGAATGTCCAGACCGCCGCGCGGCAGAAGATCCCGTTCGGGATCGCCCAGATTGGAAAGGCGTTCCGAAACGAGATCACCCCGGGGAACTTCATCTTCCGGACCCGGGAGTTCGAGCAGGCGGAAATGCAGTTCTTCGTGGAGCCGGGGACGGACGAGGAGTGGTTCGAGCGCTGGCTCGAGGAGCGTCACCGCTGGCACCTCTCGCTTGGCGTAAGGGCAGAGAACCTCCGGTTCCACCAGCACGGCCCCGACGAGCTCGCTCATTACGCGAAGAAAGCCATCGACATCCAGTACCAATTCCCCTTCGGGTGGAAGGAGCTGGAGGGCGTGCACAACCGGACCGACTTCGACCTGAGGCGGCACGAGGAATATTCCGGGAAGAGGCTTGAGTACGTGGACTCCGGGGGTGGAAAGCGCTTCCTCCCCTATGTCGTGGAAACTGCGGTGGGCGTGGATCGCACGGTCCTCATGCTTCTCTGCGATGCCTACCGAGAGGACGTGGTCGAAGGGGAGGCCCGGGTCGTGCTTGCGCTCGCACCCCGCATGGCCCCTATCAAGGCCGCGGTCTTCCCCCTCATGAAGAAGGGTGGGCTCCCGGAGATCGCACGCGAGATCGTGGACGGGCTTCGGAAGGCATCGATCCCGGCCTTCTACGACGAGGCCGGCTCGATCGGCCGCCGGTACCGGAGACAGGATGAGGCGGGGACCCCGTGGTGCGTCACCGTGGACGGCCAAACTACCGAGGACGGAACGGTCACGATCCGGGACCGGGACTCGCTCGAGCAGCTCCGCGTCGATCGGTCGCGGGTCCGCGAGTGGGTCCTAGACGGGCTGGATCGAGGGGGCTGACGGCGTGGGTGGGGCGGATGGGAGCGAGCCCCGCGGAGCGATCGTCCTGGGCGGCCCATGACCTTCGAGGAGTTCGGGTCCGAGGCGCACCGTCTCTGGGCGGAGGTCCCCGCCGAGTACAAGGAGGGGATCGACGGGATCGTGGTGCGCCGGGAAGCGGAGGCCCACGAGGACCACGACGACTACTACACGATGGGGATGTGCTTCACGGAGCCCTACCCCTCCGGGTACGGGGGACCCGAGACCACCCGCTCCTTCCTCGCCCTCTATCACGGATCCTTTGCGCGGGTTGCGGATGGAGATCCGGACTTTTCCTGGGAGGAGGAGCTCTGGGAGACGATCACCCACGAGCTCCAGCACCACCTCGAGTTCCTGGCGGAGGACGACGCTCTGGAAGGCGTGGACTACGCGCTCGAGGAGAGCTACAAGCGGGAACGGGGGCTCGACTTCGACCCCTGGTACTATCAGTCGGGGCAGCCGCTCGCGCCGTCGGTCTATCGGGTCGAGCGTGACGTGTATATCGAGCAGCAATGGCGGGCGGAAGCCTTCGAGCGGACGCCGTCCATCGAGTTCGAGTGGAGCGGACGCCGATGGTCGGTGGCACGGCCCGACGAGTTGGGGGACGTCCATTTCATATGGGTGCACGATCTGGACGCGGGTGGAGGATGGCTTCAGCTCGCGCTACTTCGGAAGCTGGGGTGGTGGGAGGGAGTCGTGCGGGTCTTGCGCCGGCAACTTGCGGACGTGCGCGAGTCGGAGGCCGAGCCGAGAGACATCGGGGACGCCCCCGGTTCTCCTGGGCCGGAGGAGGAAGGCTCGTGACGGTGGGGGACGACTGGGCGCGGCTCACCCCGTACGAGGTTGGGATCCCGGGCCGTGAGTTCGCGGAGCGGAGCTTCGCTAGGATCGCCGAGGAAGCCGAGGGCCGGCCCGTGGACACCCATGACCCGGGCGCATTCATCCTGCTGGGCCAGGTCGGCCTGGCCGTGCGGGAGCTCCAGGGCGAGGAGCGGGGGAGCGAGGCGCTCCAGCGCTACGGTGCCTTCCTCTTCCACGCGTACCACTTCCGTCGCGCCGGCGAGCCCCTCCTGCTCCTGGAGACGGCGGCGGCCCGGTACCTCGTCGCAAGCCCTCCGGAGGCGTTCTCGGGATGGAAGGGCGAGCTTCCGGAGGACTCCGGGTACCTCCAGCTCCCCCGGCATCTCTTCTGGTCCCAGCCAGAAGAGGAGAGCCCCGCGGAGCCGCTGGATGGGATCTTCTGGACCCGCTCCTCCCGGGAGACCCTCTCCCTCCTCGTGGCGCTCGGGCTTCGCTCGGATCGACCGGGGATCTCCGTCGTGGACCTTCCCCATGTGCCCCTGGCGACCGCGGCGAGGTGGCCGTCCGAGCGCGTGCGGGACGTGGGGGACGACTTCGCCACGACTCTCCCGGGCGGGGAGATGGGCGGGCTCTACTCCGTGGTGACCGTCGGCGAGGCGCTGAAGCTCGCGGCGCGGGCGTTCGCGTACGTTGCGAGGGTCCCGGAGGCGATCGGGGAGACGGAGCGCGCTCCGCGCCCCTCCGAGGTGCCATCGGATCCGGGCCTTCCTCGCCCCAGCTCCCTTCCGTTTCGCAGGCTCCGGCTGATTGGGGAAGGGGCGCCGTGAGCCGCGAGTCGAAGGCGAGGAAGCGGGAACGGGCGAACCGCGTCTTCGACCTCCTCCTGAAGGAGCACCCGGACGCGCACTGCGCACTCGACCACCGGAACGCATACGAGCTCGCGGTCGCTACCGTTCTCTCTGCGCAGTGCACGGACGAGAGAGTGAACCGGGTCACGCCTGAGCTCTTCCGACGATATCCCGATCCGGCCGCGCTCGCGGGAGCGCGCCAGTCCGCGGTGGAGGAGATCATCCGCTCGACGGGATTCTTCCGAAACAAGGCGAAGAGCCTCCGCGGCATGGCGCGTAAGGTCGTACAGCGCCACGGAGGAGAGATCCCTCGCACGATGGGGGAGCTCACTGAGCTTCCAGGCGTGGGGAGGAAGACAGCGAACGTGATTCTCGGGAACGCCTTCGGTCTGGACGAGGGAGTGGTCGTGGATACGCATGTGAATCGGCTCTCGAACCGCCTCGGCTTCACGAAGGAAAGGGATCCCGTCAGGATCGAGCGAGAGCTGATGGCGCTCTTCCCCAGGGAGCGGTGGACCCACCTCTCCCATCTTCTCATCTTTCATGGACGACGAACTTGCGTTGCCCGGAAGCCCAAGTGCGGGTCGTGTCCGGTGGCGTCGCTCTGCCCCTTGTCCCTCGTGAAGGGCTCCCTCGTTCAGGCCTCCCTCGCATAGGACCGCCCATGCCGGACCGGAATCACGCGCTCGCGCTTCTCCAGGAGTGGGTCGTGAACGGGGGCCTCCGCGCCCATATGCTGGCCGTGGAGGCCACGGTCCGGCAGTACGCGCGACTCCGGGGAGTGGACGAGGAGCTTTGGGGTCTCGCGGGGCTCCTCCATGACCTGGACTGGGAGCGCTATCCGGACGAGCATCCGTTGCGTGCGGTGGAGACCCTCCGCGCCGCTGGGTATCCCGAGGAGGTCCTCCACGCCATCCTCGCCCACCGCTCGGGCTTCACGGGGGTTGGGCCGGAGACCGACTTGGACCGCGTGCTTCTCGCCTGCGATGAGCTCTCTGGGCTCGTCGTTGCGGCGTGCCTAGTCCGGCCGAACGGGATTGACGACCTGACCCCGAAATCCGTGTTGAAGAAGCTGAAGGACAGAGCCTTCGCGGCGGGGGTGGACCGGGAGGAGGTAGCGCGGGGAGGGGAGCTATTGGGCCTCGAACTGGGCGTGCACGTCCAGAATGTGATCGATGGACTCCGGACGGTCGCGGCGGAGCTGAGGATCCGTGGGGAGGACCGGAGGTAGAAGGGATCATGCGTTTCCGGACTTCCATTGGGGCGGCCCTGGCCGCGGTTATTGCCGTGGTCATCGGCGCGCCTCCCATCCGCGCACAGGACGTGGAGCTACTGGGGGACATATACGGGACCCGTCCTCCCGATGGATACTACCGCCAGCTCGCGGGGGACCCAGAGTCCTTCCGCTTCGACACGGAAGGCATGGCGCGCCTCGAAAGGCTCCGGGACGCCCTCGGGGGGACGGCTCTTCCCGACGTTCCCGGAACGGCCCGCGTGCTGGGCCCCCGGGACCAGCCCATCGTGGGGTCCTTCCGATACCCGGTCGTCCTGGGGCTCTTTGCGGACAGCCCCCCCTCCGGGCCGTACTCACCGGCGCAGGTCCAGACGGAGTTCTTCACTGGGCCGAACTCGTACTTGCAGACGATCCCCCAGTTCTACAGCGAGCTTTCAGGCGGGCTCCTTCAGGTGGATGGGACCACCTACCCCTGGGTCCGTGCCGGGCTCACCCAGCTCGAGGTGACCCAAAACCAGAGCGCACTGGTCTCCCACCGCACGCTCGGGATCGGGGCCTTCGTGGAGCAAATCGTGCGCGCGCTCGACGCGAGCGGTGTGGACTGGAGCGTCTATGATGCGGACAGGGACGGATTCGTCGACCTCCTCACGGTGATCCATCCGGTGTACGGCGCGGAGTGCGCCGGAGGGGGGACGGATCGGGTCTGGTCCCATCGTTGGAGCCTCCGGAGCGCGACGCAGGGGCGGCTCGATCCCGGGCTCGCGACCTCAACCCCCCGACCGGGCGGTCCAGGGGTCATCTACGTGAACGACTACACGGTGCAGCCTGTGCTGGCTTGCAACGGACAGGACATCAACCGGATCGGCACCTTCGCCCATGAGCTCGGGCATGGACTCGGCCTCCCCGACCTTTATCCGACAGGGGGCCAGAGCCATCGAGGCGTCGGGAACTGGGACCTGATGGGCACGGGGAGCTGGGGGTGCCTGGGCATCAATGCCGCACGTCCGTGCCACATGGGGGCGTGGAGCAAGGTGGTCCTGGGATGGCTCAACGTGGTGGACGCGGTCGGGGGGGAAGACAGGATCGTGACCCTGCCTCCGGTCGAGTCGTCCAGGTCGGTGCTCCGGGTTCGGTCGCTGGACGGCTCGGGCGAGTACCTCCTCATCGAGAACCGCCAGCGCATCGGGTCGGACTTGGAGATTCCCGAGCCCGGACTCCTCATCTGGCAGATCGCGCCCGACGTCCTCGACGCGCGCTGGGAGGGGAACTTCGTGAACGTGGACGCATCCCAGATGGCCGTCTCGCTCCGCCAGGCTGACGGCCGAAACCAGCTGGGGAGCTCAGGGGGTAATCGAGGGGACCGCGGCGACCCGTTCCCGGGGTGCATCAAGAGCGACTACTTCAATCCGGCGGAGCCCTGCACGGTGAACCGCGAGTTCCACGCGGGGAAGGAGCCGTTCTCGCGGACCCATTCGGGAGCCGCCATGGGGATCACTCTCACCGGGATCGAGAGCGTCGGGGGCGCGCCTGGGGATGTGCGCTTCCGTCTGCACACCGGGTTCACCAGGGTCTCCCTCTCCGCCGAGCAGGCGGCGGCGCCGGTGGCGGCGCCCCCATTCCAGGTGGACGGTAACGAGGGGCAGGCCGCTAACGCATTCCTATCTGCTCCCTTCGAGCTCCACCAGATCACGGCGCCGGCAGGGCTCTCCCTCGGCCCGGGCATTCGCGCGCCCTTCCAGGAATGGTCGGACGGAGCGCCCAGAGTCCGTACGTTCGTCACGCCCCTTACGGATACGAACCTGGTGGCCCGTTATGCCGATCGTGAGATCCAGGTCGGAGTGTCCCTGAACGATCCCGCAGGCGGAACCTCGCCGGGGAGCGTCGTCTTCTCGCCGCCCTCGGAAGGCTTCTGGTTCGCCGAGGGCGCTGCCGTCTCGCTCGAGGCGAGGCCTCGCACCGGGTTCTCGTTCCGAGGATGGGCCGGTGCGCTCCAGGGGAGCGCGAACCCGCGCACGCTGACCGTCCAGCCCGGACTATCCGTGACGGCGCTCTTCGACCTCACCTATGCGCTCGCACCGCTCGGAGAGACGATCACGGCGGAAGCGGCCGTGCCCCAGGAAATCGTCCTTCAAGTCGTGAATGCGAACGCGCCCGTGACCTGGCTCCTCGAGGAGGGGTCGCTTCCCGATGGGCTCGTGCTCCATGAGTTGACGGGCCGCATCGATGGCGCCGCCATGGCGACCGGGGCCTTCCCGCTGCGGATCCTGGCTCGGGACGGCATCGGGCTCGCGGCGCGGCGCGGCTTCGTCCTCCACATCGCTCCTCCGAACATCGGGATCGACGCGCTCGTGGGTCCCTTCCTGGCAACCGGCGCTGAGCCGAGCGCGCTCCAGACGTCGTTCTTGGATCGCTGGGGAAACGGAAGTGGGGCCTACGACATCGGGGACTTTCGCGCCTTCATCCTGGCTCATCCGGCGCTTCCCGCCTCCGCACGGGAGGCGGAGCTCGTACGCATCTTCGTGCCCCTGGGTCGGTTCGCGCCGCCAGAGGGGAACGATGACCGGAGGGGAACGATGACCGGAGCGGAACGATGACCGGAACAAGGTGGATCCGGATCGCGCTTCTGGCCGCGCTCCTTGGGGCCTCAATCTCCGGATGCCGCGACCAGGGGAGCGCAGGGCCGGGCACGTACGACGGATCGGTGGAGTTGTCCGGAGGCTCTCCCGGCGCGGTCCTCCTTCTCTTCACGGGCGACGCGATACAGGACGTGGTTGGGGAAGGGGGAACGATGAGCTGGGCGCAGCCGGGTCCCGCATCGAGCGGGGGAGAGCTCCGCGCGCTCCTCGTGGATCCTGGCTCCTCGGGCGCGCTCACCTTCCGGGTGGAGGTGGATGATGTCTCGGCGGGGGCTCCACGGGTCGTCGTCATCGAGATCACCGACCGGGAGAATGGGCTCCTCTCCGTGCCCCAGGACGTACGCGTGCACCTCTCCCGCCGATGAGAGAAGGAGTCGGGGAACAAGGACTCATTCCCCGACTCCATCCAGAGCCTTCGAACTCGAGCTTTCGATGGCCCTCTCAGCGGTCAAGCGGTGCGAGAAGGGCCCTACCCGCCTCGCATTAGGCCGCCTCGAATCAGACCGCCGGGAATCAGTCTGCCGCGAAGCAGTAGAAGAGGCCGGCGCCGCCCGTCTGTACGAGCTGCGGCTGTGCGCAGCCGGCGGACGCGTGGACCGAGTTCCACGACGTATTCCCACCGCCCAAGCGGTCGTGATGACCCAATAGGGTGAAGTTGTTCTCGGCGTTGCTCGTCCAGTTGTTGCAGGTAAGGAGAGCCGGGGAGCCGTTGGGAACCCGTCCCCAGGGATCCGAGCCTGTCAACATGTCGTGCGTGTTTGGCATGTCCCCGACACCGTTCACCAACTCTTTCTTTTCATTCACGGCCGACGGTTTCCGGATATTGTTTCGATCGGGATAATAGTCCCCGTGCAGGTCGGCCACGTTCGAGGCGATGAGCTGGCCGTTGGCGTTGTACCAGGGCCCGCTACCGATGCGATCGCGAGCGTTGATGTTAGGCAGGGCGCCGGCGGCGACCTGACTCAGGTAGGCCCGCCAGGTGCGCGCTCCCGCTCCCACGGCCGCCGCGAGCGCCTCGCAGTGTGCGTCGGCTCCCGCGAGGCCGCCGAGGTTCCCTCCGCTCCCCAGCCCTATGCTCGTGATGAAGAACCCCATTGGCTGTTGCGGCTGCTGTGGCTGCTGACCACTCACTGCAAAGGGCACCGTGAGCAGCGTCGCCAGCGCCACCGCGGCAAGACTTCCGAGCCTTCCTCTCATCTGATTCTCCTTGTGCTATCGTGATCGTCGCGCGCGGTATGAAGTGCTTAAGGTCGCGCGTAGCCCGGCTCCCTCAAAGGCGCCGACTCTCCACAGGAGCCGACCGTCCATATGGAGAGACGACGGCCCCGACCGCAACGGGAACGGGGATCCTGACCTCGGTTCGGGGTGGCGCAGGCGCGATGGCCACCGCCAAGAAACGGGGTTGACACCATGCCTTTGGCTGGGCCCGCCCTACTCCGGCACCCGCTTGATTTCACTCCCGTGACGCACGAGCTTCACGCCGGTTCACCGGCCGTACAGCGCCCGAACGCGCGAACGAGCAAGGCGCTCGAGCGAGCGTCGACGCCTTGCGTCCTCGACGCGCGACCCGCGCATCCTCCACGGCGCCTAGTCGGATAGCTGCCTTTGCCCAGACGCGACGACCTGAAGACGATCCTGATCCTGGGGTCGGGTCCGATCGTGATTGGTCAGGCCTGCGAGTTCGACTACGCCGGGACACAGGCGGTGAGGGCACTGAAGGAGGAGGGGTATAGGGTCGTCCTGGTGAACTCGAACCCAGCCACGATCATGACCGATCCGGACCTCGCGGACCGGACATACGTGGAGCCCCTGACCTCCGAGTGGGTCCGGTTGATAATCGAGAAGGAGCGCCCCGACGCGATTCTTCCCACGATGGGCGGACAGACCGCTCTCACGATCGCGATGGAGCTTCATCAGCAAGGAGTGCTCGCGGAGTTCGGCGTCGAGCTGATTGGCGCAAGCGAGCGATCGATTCGAATGGCGGAGGACCGGGAAGAGTTTGCCGATGCCATGGTGCGGATCGGCCTCAAGGTCCCCCATGGCGGGTTCGCGAAGTCGATCGACGACGCGTTCCGGATCGTCGAAGACACCGGGTACCCGGCCATCATCCGGCCGTCGTTCACCCTCGGGGGAACCGGCGGAGGGATCGCTTACAACAAGGAGGAGCTCGAAGCCGCCGTGCGGCGCGGGATCGACGCCTCGCCGATCGGCCAGGTGCTGATCGACCGTTCGGTCATCGGTTGGAAGGAGTATGAGCTCGAGGTCGTGCGGGACGGTGAGGATAACGTGATCATCGTCTGCTCGATCGAGAACTTTGATCCGATGGGTGTCCATACCGGAGACTCGATCACGGTCGCTCCGGCTCAGACCCTCACGGACCGCGAGTACCAGAGGATGCGGGATGCTGCCATCGCGGTGATCCGTGAGATCGGAGTCGAAGCCGGAGGGTGCAACATCCAGTTCGCCGTGAACCCGGAGGACGGCGAGCTCCTCGTGATCGAGATGAACCCGCGGGTCTCGCGCTCGTCGGCGCTGGCGTCGAAGGCCACGGGGTTCCCGATCGCCCGAGTGGGCGCGAAGCTCGCCGTCGGATATCGCCTCTGGGAGCTCCCGAACGACATCACCAAGACCACCCCCGCATCGTTCGAGCCGACCCTCGACTACGTCGTGGTCAAGTTCCCCCGCTTCGCCTTCGAGAAGTTCCGCGGTGTGGACCCGGTCCTCGGAGTCCAGATGAAGGCCGTAGGCGAGACGATGGCGATCGGACGCACCTTCAAGGCCGCGTGGCAGAAGGGGATCCGCGGGCTCGAGATTGGGCGCGTCGGATGGGTCAAGGGAGAGCGGCTCGCGGACGACGGCCTGACGGCGGACGATCGGCCGAGCCTGCTAGCGGCCCTTCGGAGACCTACGGCGGAGCGTCCCTTCCAGCTCAAGCGTGCCCTCGACGCCATCGTCGAGTGGAAAG
>SHZS01000061.1 GCA_009692105.1 Gemmatimonadota bacterium
GGATCTATGGATCGGTTTTTTCTGTCGACCGGTTCGTTCCGTCCAGTTCAGGAGAGAGACCCGCTTGGAAGTGATCGTTCAGGATGGAGAAAGCCTCGAGCGCGCGCTGAGGAAGTTCAAGCGTAAGGTCCAGCGTTCCGGCTTGTACTCGGAGCTCCGGAAGCGGCGCTTCTACGAGAAGCCCAGCGCTCAGAAGAAGCGGAAGCGCGAGGCGGCGATTCGCCGCGAGCGCAGGCGGCAGCGCAGGGATCCCCGGCCGCCTAGAGGAGAGTAGCTCCGCAGGAGCCGGCCAGGTCAAACCGGTAGGGGAACCGGCACCTCCCCCGAGTAGTCGTAGAACCCTCGCCCGACCTTCCTTCCGTAGCGTCCCATCGCAACGATCCGCCGAAGCAGGGGCGGAGGCGCGTATTTCGGCTCCCGGTACTCGTCGTACAGGATCTCCGCGATGCGGAGTGCGGTGTCCGTCCCCACGAAATCGATGACCGCAATCGGTCCCATCGGATATCCGCATCCGAGGACCATCGCCTTGTCGAGATCCTCCATTGAGGCCGCCCCCCGCTCGAGCTGACGGACGGCGTCGAGCATGTACGGAACCAGGAGAAGGTTCACGATGAATCCGGCCTGATCTTTCGCGGCCACTGCCTCCTTGCCCAGCCTCCGCGCGAAGTCCAGCGCCTCGGACACCGTCTTCTCCGACGTAGCGATCGTTCGCACGACCTCGACCAGCTTCATGACTGGAACAGGATTGAAGAAGTGAAGCCCCAGGAATCGGTCGGGCCGCTTCACGGCGGCGGCCATGTCCGTGATCGCAAGCGATGAAGTGTTGGAAGCGAAGATTGTGTGCTCGGGACAGAGCCCGTCGAGCTCTACGAAGAGCTTCCGCTTCACCTCCAGATCCTCGACCACGGCCTCGATGATGAGGTCCCGGTCCACCAGCTCCGAAACCTTCGTGGTGTAGGAGAGCCTCTCGACCGCAAGGTCGCGCTCCGCGGAGGTCATCTTCTCCCTCTCGATCGCCTTCTCCATGGATTGCGCGATCCGCTGCTTCCCCTGCCCGATCAGCTCCTCGCTCACCTCCCGCACGAGCACATCGTAGCCCGCTCGAGCCGCCGCCTCGGCAATCCCGCTTCCCATGAGGCCACAGCCGACCACGCCAACCTTCCGCACCGTCATGGCCGCAGCCTCCCTTCCTTCCGATCGGTTCCCTGGAACGCCTCGACCACCACCGACGCTCCCTGTCCCCCACCGATGCAGGCTGCCCCAAGCCCGTAGCGCTCTCCCCTCCGGCGAAGCTCATGGAGCAGGTGGATGGTGATCCGCGCGCCGGAGGCGGCCAGCGGGTGCGTGAGGGCGATCGCGCCCCCGTCCACGTTCGTGCGCTCAGGATCGAGACCCAGCTCCTTCTCCACGGCCCGGTACTGGGGCGCAAAGGCCTCGTTGATCTCGACGATTGCCATGTCCTCGAGTGAGAGGCTCGCTCGCTCGAGGGCGAGACGCGCCGCCGGAGCCGGACCAATTCCCATCACACAGGGCTCAACCCCCACGTAACCCCACGCGACGAGCCGCCCAATCGGCTCGATTCCCCTCGCCTCCGCCCAGCTCCCGGACGCGATGACGGTCGACGCCGCACCGTCCCCGATACCGGAAGCGCTCCCCGCGGTGATTCGGCCGTCGGTTCGGAAGTATGGCCGCAGAGCGGCGAGTGCTTCCATCGTCGTGTCGGGGCGCATGTGCTCGTCCCGGGCGAACTCGACCGTGCCCTTCCGGAAGGGCAAGCTCACCGGGACCACCTCCGCATCGAATCTCCCCGCCTCCCAGGCGGCGTGCGCCCGCTGCTGGCTCCGGAAGGCAACCGCGTCGGATTCCTCCCGTGTCACCTGGTAGCGGTCCGCGAGCTCCTCGGCCGTCTCCGCCATCGTGAGCCCGCAGCTCGAGTCCCGCAGGGCGGTCCACAGCAGATCCTCGAAGGCGCCCCCGGCGTCCCCCAGGCGGAGACCGCCCCAACGGGCACCCCGCACGACGTGGGGAGCCTGGCTCATGGACTCGGTCCCGCCGCAGAGGACCACCTCGGCGTGTCCGAGCAGGATCTCCTGCGCCCCCTGGGTGATCGCCTGGAACCCCGAGCCACAGAGCCGGTTGACGGTCACCGCGGGGACCGCCTGGGGGAGGCCGGCGCCGAGTCCGACGTGTCGGGCCAGGTAGATCGCGTCGGAGGAGGTCTGTAGGGCGTTGCCGTAGATGACGTGCCCGAAATCCGACTCTGCGACTCCGGCGGCCGCGATCGCCGCCCGGGCCGAGAGGACACCGAGCTCCGTCGCACTGAATCCCTTGAGGGATCCGCCAAACGACCCGAACGGGGTCCGCCTTCCCGAGAGGAAGACGACCTCGGTCACACGAACTCCTGGGGCGGCTCCCCTTTGAGGTGTGGCAGGAAGGTCGCCTTGTTGCTCGCCTTCATGTACGCCTCGGTGGCATCCACCTGGCCCGACATCAGGTACTCCATGATGGGGAGCGTCAGGTTCGCAAGCGCCCATTCCGGGGTCACGAGCCCAGCCGCCTCCGGGTCGATCGAGTTGGCATCTGGGAAGACGTACGGGAGGTCGAACTGCGAGGCGAGGCTCCACTCCAACTCTTCCTGAGTTACGAGCCCGAGCTCTAGGAGTGCCCCGCCGAAGTAGCCGCCGTTCTGCTGTTGGTAATGGAGGGCCTTCTCCGCGTCGGCTTCGGTGATCCTCCCGAACCCGATCAGGATCTGCCCGATGGTGCGCCGTTTCGCCATGATCCGCCTTCCGCTCCGCTCACGGGCATGAGGTCGTCCCGGCGACCTGGTGACGGAGGACCTTCGGTGTCCACCGGTCTCGGGACCCGGGAGAGTATAGAGCTTGCGGACAGGACGCCAGCGGCGGACGGGGCTAATGATCGTGCCGACGAGGGCCGGCCACGGGGCCCGGCACATCCCGAAGAGCGCGTGTGCTCTACGGAACGACGACCCGGATCTCTCCGCGCATTGGGGCGCCGTACCCCTCCACGATGAAGGTGTAGACTCCGAGCGGCGCGCCCCCGAAGCTCAGGACCAAGCGAGCGCCCCGCTCGACAAGCGGCGGGGGACGGTCCTGCGAGGTCTCCCGCAGGAAAGCGAGGTTCGTCGGGCCGAGGCCCTTCTCCGGAAATCGGACCAGGTGCACCCGATTGTCCAACACCACGAACTGCACGAGGTCTCCGGGGTGCACCTCTAGGAACCTGGGGATCACGCTCGTTTCCGAGGAAGCCCCACCGAGGTCCACGCGGTGGATCGGTGTGTCGTCGGGAATCGCGAGCTCGGCTCGAAGGTCCGGATCGGACGGGGGGAGCCGTTCGGGCTCGCACGCTACGAGCAGAGGAATCGTGACGAGCGCCGCGGCAAAGAAGGGCAACGTCGAGAGGATGCGAACGCCGCGACGTGACCCGTCGCAATCCGATCGAACCACGGACCTCGGTGGGAGCCGTTCAGCTCCCAGTGGGTTTCCCGCAAGCCACACAGTACTTCCACGCCCCCTCGAGGGCCTCCCCGCATTGCGAGCACAAAGAGAGCAGGACATTCGTCCCGCATTCCGGGCAGAAGCGGAGAAATTCTCGCACCGGAAGGGACGCATCACACTCTGGGCATGTCTCGGGATTGCTCACAGGCACAGCACTGGAGGTCAGGCCGGAGCTCCCCGGCCGTTTCTCGAGACCGGACGCCCGGTCCGAGGACACGGGCCGCGCGTCCAGCCGCTCCTCCCCCGAGGCGAAAAGCGTTCCGTGATCGCTCGCCCCACCCCCTCCGGCCCCTTACTGCCCCGTCGCCGTCCGGCACCTTCTCGGGGTTCAGGCGGACATCCACCGCGGCGAAGTCCCGGTAGAGACCCGGGTTCGGGTTCAAATCCTCCAGCTCCTTCCGAATGCGGGCGCGAGCGGGCTCGGACTCGAGGACCCGGTAATCCCCCTCGCCCCCGAGGAGCCTGAGGAGCGCATCCTCATAGTCTCCGTTCATCTCCACCCCGAGCCTGTCCCGGTGCGTACGGTAGGGTATGAGTGACTGGTAGATCTCCGCCACTGTGAAGGGGGCATCGAGGAAGCCTGGCGAGTTGCTGCGAATCTCCTCGAGCAAGACTCAGAAGAAACACTCGATCCGGCGCGCGTCTGCCCGCATCGGCCCTTTCACGAAGCCCGCCCACCCCGAGGTTCGTCCTGCGGAGCATCGAAGAGCTGGAGAAGCCCACCTTCGGAGGCCGAGCGAAGGAACCCCTCCGGGTTGGACGAGCGGACCTCGATCCCGTATTGCTCGTGCCACCGTTCGGCCATGCGCTTCATGAATGCCATGAGCGCCTCGTGCGAGAAGCCGAGGTGGTCGCGGAATTGGCGCACGACGTCGTCCGAGCTTCCGCGCAGCACCTGGCCACCGGGCAACCTCACGTGGAGCATCGGGGCCTGCCGCGACTCCGCCTCCGCGGAACCAACGAGCTCCAGCTGGTTCCGATCCCGTGCATTCCACGCGCCGGCCCGCGCGACCCGCGCCTCGATCTCCGCGAGCAACTGCTCCACGGGATCCCACTCCAACTCCTCGAGATGTGAGAGCCGGTCGTGCCAAGGAGTGAGGCTGACATCGTCCTCGGTCAGTCCCCCTACGGCGCGTTTCAACTCCATGACTCGCCACACTGCAAGCGAGTCCCACTGCTCTGAGGGCGGAACGCGCTCGAACTCGCGGAGCGCCCCATCCCAGTCCCCCCGGTCATAGAGCAGGTAACCGAGGTAGGTCCGCGCTTCATGCAGATCCGGGTCGATCCGGAGGGCCCGGCGGAGGTGTCGGCAGGCGTCCACCTCATCGCCCATCCGGTGAATCGAGTACCCCGCTGCAGCCACTGCCTCCGCGCAATCAGGGCGGGCCGCGGACAGTCGGCTGAACACCTTCCTCGCCTGCGCGTACAACGACTCCCGATAGAGGGCGCGACCCATGGTGAGCATGAGTTCGACGTCGTCGTGGTACCCGAGCCCCTCGACCCGACGAAAGAGCTCCACTCCCTCCCCGTGGTGACCCAAGCGAAGAACGACCTCCCCGAGCCCCACCATGGCGTCCTCGTGCCCCGGGTCGAGCACCAGAGCCCGCTCGAAGGCGGTCCGGGCCCAGGCAAACTCCTCTCGTGCGAGGCGCGCATGCCCCAGCCCGACGTACAGCTCCACCGTACTCGGATACAGAGCGAGGCCCTCTTTCAACGTCTCGAGGGCCCCGTCGTAATCACCGTCATTATAGAGATCGTGAGCTCGTTCGTCGTACTCTTCCGAGCTCCAGAAGCGATCGGCCATGCCTGGCCTCTGTC
>SHZS01000020.1 GCA_009692105.1 Gemmatimonadota bacterium
CGAGCTCATGTAGCTCCAGAGCTGCGGGTACAGGGTCGTGAGAAGGAAGAGGAAGAGACCACCCAGTAGGGCCGTCGCACTGTACGCTACGAGGAGGAGGCGGGTGAACTCCTTGGCGAGTCGGTCGTAGCGCTGGTCGGTCCCGAAAATCCAGACCGCCTCTGCGATGATGGCAAACATGGGGACGCCGAGCACGAATGCGGCGAACATCAGATGGACCTGGGCCACGATCCAGATGGCGGCTCTGCTTCCCACCAGGGGCATGTCCGCGCCGTAGGCCGGAGCCGCGTAGCCCTGGGCCATGAGTGGGACCGCCACCGCCATTGCCGCGAGCGCCAGGAGCCCGGCCGTGATCGCCCTGCTCGGCTTCATGCCTACCCTCCGTCTCGAAGGAAGAACGGGAGGCGCCGGGAGAAGTCCACTGGCATCTTCCGGCGGACCTCCGCCATCACTTCCAGGTCGACGAGAGCATATCCCTCGCGGCGGGCGTACTCCTCCACCCGATGTGCCACGACTCCGCGGACGAAGCTCGGGATCTTCTGGATTCGAGCCTCGGCTTCCGCCGTCCACTGAAGGGAGCGCTCAACGGCGCTCCCATAGGTGACCGTAGCTCTGGGCCGAACGACCGGTCGCCCGCCCGGTGGATCGTACGCGCAGGATTCATCCGGTCCGAGCAGGTCCCCGGTCTCCGCGTAGGCGCGAGCCCGGCATCCGCCGCAGACCTCCTGGAACTCGCAACGTCCGCACTTCCCGCCCAGGGCTCCATGGCGCAGGGTGTGGAAGACGGGCGAGTGCTCCCAGATCTCGCGAAACGACGACTCCCGCAGGTCACCCGCAACCGCCGGCGTGTATGGACAGGGAGTGACCTTCCCCTCCGGAGTGATCCTGCAGTACTGGAGGCCGCAGGGGCAACGGGTCGCATAGTTGAGGAGGGGAGACTCTTGCTCTTGGTCGCCCTGGATCACGTGCCGCATGAGCTGGGGCTGGCACTTCGAGCGCACCATCATGCGGCCTCGGTATTCGTGCTCCAGCGTCACGATCTCCTTCAGGACCTCCTCGTTCTCGTCCGGCGTGAGCCCCTCCATCCGCTCCCCCCGGCCGGTCGGCACGAGAAAGTAGAGGTTGAAGGAGACGGCTCCCTTTTCGGCCGACCACGCCGCGAGCGCACCCAGCTGCTGTCGGTTCCCTCGGGTGAGGCTCGTCTGAATGACGAAGTCGAGCTCGTGATCAACCAAGCGGTCCACCGCCGCGAGGGTGTCCCCGAGCGCTCCAGTTCCATGGCGGAAGCGGTCGTGATAGGTCGAGTCGAGCGAGTCCACGCTCACGGCCACACCCGTTACTCCGGCCGCCTTGAGCGACTCGATGCGCTCGGCGGTGAGCCGTGTCCCGTTCGTCCCCACGACCACCGTAGCTCCGGAATCGGAGGCGTGGTGGGCCAGCTCCTCCAGATCCTCCCTCAGGAGTGGCTCTCCCCCTGAGAGGATCAGCATGGGGCTGGGGCTCACTTCGAGGAGCTCGTCCAGGACGCGGTGGCACTCCGCCGTGGAGAGCTCTCCGTCGGCCGCGTGCCACGACCCCGCGGAGATATAGCAGTGGGCGCAGGCGAGGTTGCAGCGCTTCGTGAGGTTCCACGCCACGACGTGGGGAAGGAACGAAGCCCCGGCCGGATCCACCGCCGCGAAGGGCTCTGCCAGTGCGGAGCGCACGTCCCGACCGACCCCGGCCGCCGCCACCGTGCCGAGTCCCTCGCTCAGGCCCACTCGGAGAGAGGGTCGCTCGAAGGCGTGGGTCACTCGCCGGCGTCCTCCGTCCCGGACATGAAGCGCTCGACCGCCGCACGGGCCTCGGCCGGAGAGGCCATCTTCATGTCCACGGGGCACTTCTCGACCTGCGCCTGGATGTCCCTGATTGGACACCGGGTGATCCCCTGCGCTTTCGCCTCCTCGATGAACTTCCGCATTTCGGCAGAAAGCCCGTCGACGCCCTCGGCGGCCGCCTTGATCTGCTTGGTCTGGAGCTCCCGGAACATGACGAGCATCGTATCCATGTCGAACTCATCGGCCTCGATCATGGCCTGCTTGTTCTCGTCCATGACGAGCGTAGTGACCCTCCAGACCGCGTGCTCCTTCGCGAAGCGCTCGACGGTGTTCCGGGCGAGCGGTCGGGCGATGAGGGGGACGGCCCTGAGCCGCTGGAAGGCCTCTGCGGTCCACACAACTGGGTCCAGGGCGTTCCGCTCCCGTGTCTGTACATGCCCGGTGAACGGGCACTTCGCCTCGATCGTCGGCGTTCCCGAGATCAGATCCTCGTCGCTTCCCTGGACGACGGTGCGCTTCATGGCCTCCTCGGCCTTCACTTCGGCGAGAGCCAGCTCCTCCGCGGTCCCGATCCCCATGATGAGCTGCATGTGGGTAGGGAGGAGCTTCTTGATCGCCTCGTCGAGCCACTCACCGGTCACCGTGGGGAGGACCGCCACGCCCTGTGTGCCATTGGCCCCGTTCGCCCCACTGTCCCCGTTCGTATGGGCGCCGTTCCCGTTGGCCTCGGCACCGTTGGAGCCGTTCGCGAGAGCGACGTTCCCATTGGCCCCGTTTCCGTTCGTGCCGCTGGCTGCGCCGTTGCCGTTGACGTGCTCGGCTGCGGCGTTCGCCCTTCGGGGCCCGTAGTTCTCGAGCACAAACTCCTCCACCGCCTTCCTTGCGATTCCGAGCGCGAAGGGCGGAACGCGGAGGATCCGGACCTCCGCGTCAGGGGCCCACTCGAGCCCCTTCTCCCCATCCTCTTCGATCCACGGGATCTCGTCCGGGCGCACGTCGGTGGTCCCGACCAGGAGAACGCTCGTCGGCGCGAGGCGGCACAGGTTCTCGGCCTGCGACCCCATGTCGGTGTCGTTGACGCGGTGCCCCCCGTGCCGTGCCGCGATGAGGATGGAGGGGTTGATCTCCTCGATCCACTGGAGGATGCACTGGAAGGGCTTCCCGATGAGGATCTGGGTCTCCATCTCTACGTCGGGGAACTCGCGTGCCATGATCTCCGCACGCTTCAGGTTCGCCTGGCAGAGCTTCAGGAGTCCCTTATCGATGATGTTGTTGTGGAGCTCTTCCTGCTCTTCGAACTTGAAGACCTTCGCCGCCTGGGCGGAGAGGACGTCCTTGATGTTCCCGAAGACGACGTGGTGGTACTCCACGTCGAAGGCCGAGCAGGCGTAGAGCTTGGCGCCGAACTCGCGGGCGAGTTCGAGGGCGACGCGCATCGCCTTATATGAATAGGAAGACCCGTCTATACAGATCATCCAGCGGCCCCCAGCGAGTGGGAGGTCGTTCCGGACGATGAGCGTGTCCTTCTCTACCCTCCGCATCACGCGGGAGACGACTCCACCCAGCTGAGAGAAGGGCTGCCGCCCGATCCCGTGTGCGCCCAGGCAGACGAGGTCGTACTGTCTTCCGCTCTCCCCAGCGAGCTTCTCGTCCTGGGATTCGTCCTCGGCGACGATCCGACCGTCCTCTCCGAGGCGGACATCGCTCCGCACGGTGCTGCCCCCGTCGTACTTGTCGGCGATGTTCGGGTCGAATCCGATAAGACTCGGGAGGCGTCCCGCCCCGCGGTTCGCCTCGCGGATGATCTCCTCGAAGTTGATCCCCTCCAGGAGCTGCCGCGTCAGCGGTACTCCGGTCTCGCGGCAGTACTTGTCCGTCTGGTCCAGAAAGGAGTCCGAGATGAGCTGGAGCCCCTTCTCGATCAACTTGTCGTGGATCTTCCGTTGTTTCTTGATTTCGTCAGGGGTCTGGAACTGGGCGGGAAGCCCTGTCTCCAGTTGGCGGAACCGGACGTCGTGGAGACGAGCGGCGTAGACGTGGTTCCCCGTGATGCGGCCCTCGGACCTCTTGCAGATCTCAACGGCCCTCTGAACGGCCCACTGAGAATGGGATGAGTTGTCGACCGGAACGAACACCTCGCGGTACATGCGAACCTCCGACTCGGAGCTACAGGTCTCTTAGTTCCGGCGGTCACACCTCCACCCGTGATCCATGAATTCGCGGATCGGTCGGGTCTATGGCCGGCAATTCCTCACCGGCGAGCCCTCTGCGCTGTCGCAGAGAGCTGGTGTCAAATCCGGCGCAAAGGAGGCGAGGCGATCTCGCCATCTCACGTCTCCCACTACTGGCACGCCACTCCCGCGCGCCCAGAATTTGCCCGTCGTTTCGAGCGATCCGGGGCTTCCGAACCGTGCCGCGTGGCCAGTATATCCGAACCCCAGCATGACTGTCAACTCGTCGCGGCGACCCTCCCGAGCCAGGAAACCGAACGCTATCGGATCGGGTCGCTGATCCGCTCGAGGAGCTTGCTGGAACACCCCACGGTGACCGCGAAAAGGAGGGCTGTGGTGACCGCGGGAACGAGGAGCCCGGCGGGCATCGGCGCCTCTGTCAGGCCGCCCGTGCCGGCCAGGAATGTCTCGTGGAGCGCCCGATAGGGGAGGACCGACTCGAGGATCGCTCCCCAGCTGTCCGGAGCAGGGGTCCGGAAAACCCCAGAGCCGTGGAGGAGAAAGAGGGAGACGACGGCTGCGAGGAGCGCGCCCTCCGCAATCGATCTCGCGAGCGCGGCCACCCAGAGACCGACCAGGTTCGCTGCGACGAAGGCAAGAATCAGGGCCGGGATGGCGGCAACCCAGACATCCGTTCCCGCACGCCCAGCGCCAAGCACGAGGGCCATCGCGGGGAAGAGCTGGAGGAGGTCGAGAGCGCTCCCGGCGAGCACTCGCTCGGTCACGAAGGCGGGCTCCGGAAACCCGGTCAGAAGGATCCTTCTTAGGGGCCCGCCGTCCCCCTCGCGGAGGAGCGGGATTGCGGATCCGAAGGTTCCGAAGAGGACGAAGAGCATTGTATACGCAGAGGATGCGTGGTACGCCGGGGCCCCGCCGAAGCTCAGGGGTACGACAAGGAGGAGCGGGATCCCCACGTTGAAGGCGAGGAGCCTCCGGCGCCGGATGGCGATCCTCCACTCGATCCTCCAGATGGGGAGGCTCACGGCTCTTCTCCCGCGGAGCCGAGCTTCTCTCCTGTCATCTCCTGGAAGAGGTCCCCGAGGTCGGGCTCCCGCACCCGGATCTCGGCGATCGCCGCTCCCTGGGACAGGAGGAAACCGATGAGCTCGGGGAGGAGGGCCGATCCACGTGAGCTCTCCACCACAATGGACCCCCCGTAATCCTCGACGGACTCGACTCCTGGAATCCGCTCCATCCCAGGGAGCGCGGGGTCGGGCGATCCCCTGTTCGGGATCGCCACTCCGACGGGTGCCGGATTCGAGTCGGGCGCGCCGAAGCTACCCCCGAGCCGGATCTCGATCCGCGTGCGCCCCTGGAGCTGGCGAAGGAGTGTCGCGAGCGGAGCGTCCGCTACCGTTCGTCCGCGGTGCAGGAAGAGGATTCGGTCGGCCCAATAGGGGATCTCCCGCGTGTCGTTCGTGGCAATCACGACAGCGCCGCCTTCCGCGGCCCGTGCCCCCACCTCCTTCCGAAGGGCGCCCGTCCCCGGCGGATCGAGGCCTACCGTGGGCTCGTCTAGGAGGAGGAGGTTGGGCGTCGCCGCGAGAGCCTCCAGGAGCAGGAGCTTCCTCCGCATCCCGAAGGAATACTCCGCGACCGGCACCTCCCTCACTTCATCCAGGTGGAAAGCGCGGAAGAGTTCGGCGATCCGAATCGCGATGTGCCCATCCCAAGCAGCGGCCCCATCACGAGCGCCGCCCTCAGCCGGAGCGCGTAGTACCGCGAAGAACCGCGCATTCTCCTCTCCGGTGAGCCAGGGGAGGTGGAGCGGGTCGTCCGGCGCGTACGCGATCCCACGACGGAGGGCCCGCGGCGATCCGCGGACAGGGGACCCCAGGAGGCTGAGCGATCCAACGGTCGCGCGGAGGTCCGTGGCCAGGAGGCGGATAAGGGTGCTCTTTCCCGATCCGTTTGGACCGATGGCGGCGACGATTTCGCCAGCCCCGACCGAGAAGTCCAGCGGCTCCAGCCCGATACGGCCCGACGGGTACCGGTAGCCCATGCCGACAGCCTGAACCAAAGCCTGGACCAATGGACCCTCCGGGCTCAAGCGGACGCTGGAGTTGGAGCGGGCGCGCTCCACTACATCCCTTCCAGCCCCAGCTCCGAGCGGGCCGTATCCATCACCTCGGGGGTGAGGACCCGGATCTCTCGCTCCCGCGCGTAGTCCGTGTAGATCCGCTTCACCATGCCGCGCACGAAGCTCGGCACCCGCTGCAGTCGCTCGACCGCGTCGGGGCTCCATTCCACCGCACCCGGACTCGAGCCGGCCGAGGGAGAGGGGCGGAAGGCCGCGTCGCTCCCGCCCTCGAGCGAGGTCCGCGTGACCTCCATCGGTTGGGTCGGCACCTCTCGGCCCCCGATCTTTATCCCCATCGAGCTCACGAACTGGGTCTCCATGGGGTTGGTGAGGAGAGCCATCTCACGCTGGCATTTGCCGCACGCGAACACGGCGGCGAGCGTCCCGTCTCCTGGGAGCTGGCGCTCGACGAACTCCATGACGTGGTCGCACGGAATGCAGAGGAATTTCACGTCTCGCCCCTCCCGGTCACGGCACCCGCTCCGCTCGCGGGTTCCGGGCACCCTCGACGCGTTCGGCGAGCGCGTCGAAGGCCTGCGCGGCGGGTCCATTGGGGTCCTCGAGCACCCATGGCGCCCCGCGGTCGGTACTCACAGCCAGGTGGGGATCAAAGGGGATGCGTCCCCAGATCGAGACCCCACTCTCCGAAGAGAGGCGCTCCACGCCGTTCCCCGTAAAGATTGGCTCTTCATGCCCGCACGCAGGACAGACGTACTCGGTCATGTTCGCGACGATGCCGACCTCCGGAACCTCGGCCTCCCGGACCATCCGAAGGGAGCGGGCCACAACCGCGCGAGACATCTCGGAGGGGGTCGCGACCATCAAAGCGACCGGCAGGTTGGGAACGAGCTCCAGGAGGCGCCGGATCTTGTCCGTCCCGGGGGGCACATCCACCAGAAGGAAGTCGAGGACCCCCCACGCCACGTCCCCCAGGAACTCCCTCAGCGCGGTCGTCTCCATGCTGCTTTGCCAGAGGAAGGTATCCGAGCTCGGCTCCTTCCAGCGGAGCGGGGCGTCGGCGCCCTCCTGAAAGAGCTCCATCGAGATCACAGATACTCCGGCGGCTCCCGCTGCCGGAACCACCCCGTCCTCCCCATCCTCGAGGCTCTGGCCGGTCACGCCCAACATCCGAGCGAGCGACGGACCATTTAGGTCCGCATCGACGACACCGACCGCGTGCCCCCGGGAGGCGAGAGTCACAGCCAGGTTCGCCGTCACGGCGCTCTTTCCCACGCCTCCCTTACCGCTGGCAATCGCGACGATCGTGCCGACGCTGGAAAGGCGCTGGGAAAGCCGGGCTCGCTGATCGAGGACCTGCTCGAGCAGCTCGGACCCCGTGTCGTGGTCCACCTGGTTATAGGTGCGGAATTTTCTCATGGCACGATCTGGCTCACGGAACGAGCGGCTCCCCGTTCGGGCCCCAGACCTGGATGGCGTCTACCGGGCAGCTCTTGCACGCTGCGATGAGCTCAGCCTCCGCCAGCGCGCTCGACCCTTCCTTGAACACTGCGATCCCATCCTGGTCGAGTTCGAAGGCCCCTGGGCTCGCCTCGATGCAGTCGCCGAAGCCGACGCAGATCAGCCGATCGATGCGGAAGGTGAGGGTTCCGATGCGTCGCTCTTCGAAGTGGGCCACCGATGTTCCGCCGGAACCGCTATCCGGCGCGCCTCTGCTTTCCCCTGAGGAAGTCCATCATCACGTACTGCCCCAGGGTGAGCGTCGAGGCGAAGTACGCCTTCCCGCGGGCGATCTGCGCCACCCGCTCAACGAACTGCACGAGGTAGGGATCGCGCGCGAGCATGAAGGTGTTGATCGAGATCCCCGCCTTTAGACAAGCTAGCACCTCGCGATAGCTTTGGCGGAGGATCGCCGGGTCGAGCCCGCCCGAGTTCGTATAGATCCGGCCGTCGGGAAGCGTCATTGCCGACGGCTTCCCGTCCGTGATCATCACGATCTGGCGCGTATCCTTCTTCTGGGAGAGAAGGATCCTCCTCGCGAGCTCGAGCCCCTCGGCCGTGTTGGTGTGGAAGGGCCCCACCTGCGCTTGGCCCAAACGCGAGAGGGGGATCTCCTGCGCCCGATCTCCGAAGGTGACGACGCGTAGCGTGTCACCCGGGAACTGAGTTCGGATCAGGTGCGAGAGAGCGAGTGCCACCCGCTTCGCCGGCGAGAAGCGATCCTCCCCGTACAAAATCATCGAATGGGAGATATCGAGGAGGAGCACGGTGGCGCAGGAAGATCGGTACTCCGCCTGGTGCACCATCAGATCGTCGTAGTCGAGCTCTAGCGGTACGCCCGGGCCCGCCCGTTGGATCGCCCGGACCAGCGTCGCTGGGATGTCCAGGTTCAGCGTGTCCCCGAACGCGTACGGCCGGCTCACCCCGCCCGATTCCACCCCCGTGGAGAGGTGAGGCGTGTCGTGGGACCCGACCGAAGCCTGTCCGTTCGCACTCATGAGGTCACGGAGCGCCCGGTAGCCGAGGAAGTCGAGCCCCTTCCGCGTGAGCGAGAAGTCCACGCTGAGGGCGGCCTGGCGTGCATCGTCTACTTTACCGCCCGCGCCCGCTAGGTCGGGAGAGCCCTCCTGGGGTGGCCCGACGGAGATGTATCCCTCCTCCGCGAGGCGCCGGATCAGGTCGTCCAGGAGCTCAGCCAAGCTCGCGCGGAGCGCCTCATCACCCTCACCATCTCCCGCGAGCTCGTCCAGCATCTTCTGTGTGAGCTGTCCGCTCTCGATGAGCGCGCGAAGCAAGGCCTCCTTGAGGGCTTCAGTGGACGAGGTGTCCTCTTCCCCAGACCAGCCCCAGAAGGGATGGAAGTACGGTCCCCCCGCGAACCCCCCGTCCATGAGGAAGTCCGAGAGGCGCTCCAGGAGCGCCTCGAGGTTCAGTGCGTCGAGGAAGCTCCCGCGGTACTTCATGTATGTGGTAAAGCGCATGGCACCTGCGGGGGGGAGATCGGGCCCCAAGTGACCTGGTCGGCGACGTGCGCCCTGATACCGGGCGATGGGGGTTCGGTTCCGCTACCTTGGCGCCGTGAGGCGACCGGAACCCCATCCAGTTCCCGAGCGGGCACCCTCCGAGTGGAGCGCTGCCCGCGTCCGCGCGTTCCGCCGCTCCCTCCTCCGGTTCTTCGAAGCGCGGAAGCGGGACCTTCCCTGGAGACGCACCCGTGACCCATACGCGGTGCTGGTGTCCGAGGTGATGCTCCAGCAGACAAGGGTCGAGACGGTGATCCCGTACTTCCGAGACTGGATGGTGCGCTTCCCCACCCCGCAGGCGCTAGCCGAGGCCGAATCGGACGAGGTCCTCAGGGCCTGGGAGGGGATGGGATACTACGCGCGTGCCCGGAACCTTCATCAGGCGGTACAGGAGGTCGCCGCTCGCTATGGCGGGACGATCCCCGACGATCCCGAAGAGCTGGAAACCCTACCTGGGGTCGGTGCCTACACGGCCGGTGCGGTGGCCTCCATCGCGTTCGGTGTCGCGGCACCCGCCGTGGACGGGAATGTGCGCCGAGTGCTCTCCCGACTGGCCGACGACCCCGGTCCATCCGTTGGTCAGCTGCGGCTCTGGGCCGCCAGGCTCGTGGACCCGTCGGAGCCAGGGGCATTCAACCAGGGGTTGATGGAGCTCGGCTCGCTCATCTGCACACCCCGGGCCCCCGACTGCGAGGGCTGCCCGGTCGCGCGCTTCTGCGCCTCGAGGGAAGCGGGGACCCAGGAAGAACGGCCACGTCCCCGTGAGAGGCGGCCGGTCCCCACGGTCTGGGAAGCGGTCGCGATCCTCCTCGACCGACCGACCCGTCGGCGAACTCCGGGTACCGCGAGACAATGGAGGGTCGACGGCCTCACGAGTGTCCTCGTCCGAAAGCGTCTCGGCCGCGGGCTCCTCGCGGGCATGTGGGAGCTTCCGGGACGGGAGGTGTCCTCCAAGGGACGGGCCTCTGCGGAAGTCGTCGATCTCGCGAAGGAGCTTCTCGTGCGATTGGGACGCAATCCCGGCGGTGTCATCTCCGAAGATGTCACCGCGCTCCCTCCCCTCGATCACGCCTTCTCGCACCGTCGGATGCGCTACCTCCCGTTTCTGCTTTGTTTGGGGAGGTCGACCGAACGGGAGGGGCGCCCCCTTGGTGCGGTGAAGGGGGGTGCCGTGAAGGACGGTGGCCAGGAGTTAGTTGAGCTTCGATGGGTGGGCCAGGAAGAGGCTCAGGATCTTCCCCTTCCCGTGGCACAGAGAAAGCTCCTCGATCAGCTGTGGGATCAGCGAGCCGCTGAGGGGTCCGCGCAGATGGGGCAGATCGCCATATCGGGCTCACGCCCGTAGTCGACCGTCACTGGCCCGAGCACGACCAACTTCTTCTCGATCGTGTCGTTCACGGCGACGGTGAGCGTGAGCTGGTGACCCCGTACCACACCCGCTAGCTGGGCTGGCATCGGCGGATCCCTCACGATGGGGTACGCCCGGGGCTGATACTCCCCCGGGACGCTGAAGCGCCCGGCCGCGTCCAGCGCGATCGCGGCCGGAAAATCGCCGTAGGTGCACCCGACGTGGACGTGCGTCACTTCGTTTCCGACGATGACGCCTGAGTCTTCACCTCCTCAGGTTCCGACTGCGAGGGCGGCAGGCGGCGCCTCAGCGGGCGACGGCCCGTTACAGGCGAACGCCAGGGCGAGGGCGGAAGACGCCAGGAGGCGAGCGGCCAGAAGGCGAGCGGACGGGGAAGAGCGCGAGGCCATCACGGTAGAAACGCCCGGGGAATGGGGAATGTGACGACTGCGGGGTTCCCGCGGCCTGACGGAGCGTGGAAGCCCGCCTGGAGGTTGGCCGGAGATCGGCCGCTCCCTACGGTCCGTGCCGAGCCCTCACGTATCCCCCCTCCGTGCGGGAGACGCGGTGCTCTGCCACGAGCGCTTCCAGGACGAGCTCGCACGCGGCGACGCGCACCCCGTCCCGGGACCTATCGGATGCCAGGCCGGTCATTGCGATGAGCTCGAGAAGCCCCTCCACCTGCTCGAAACCCTGCACGCAGGCGCGTGCGCCCGCATCCTCGGAGATCTGCAGGGCGCCCCCCGACTCGAAGTACTCGACGATAGTCTCGACGTCCGCTCCGCCGGCGCGCTCGTCGAACGTGTCCCGCGCGGCGGCCGCGATCAGGTCCCGCGCGATCCTCGCCGCGCCCTGGAGCTCGCCGTCGAATTCGAGCTCGATCTTCCCGGTGATCATCGGGAGCGCGGCATAGACATCTCCGATCCGTGGAATCACGTGGTCCTCCTCCAGACGGAGCGCCCTGCGCTCTGCGTTGGAGACGGCCCCCTCCAGCAGGGTGATCGGCAGGCGCTGGCTCACGCCTGAGCGCTGGTCGATCCGCTTGTCGCTTCGGGCCAGAAAGGCGACCCGCTCGATGACCTCGGCAATGAAGTCCGGGATCTCGATCGAGACTTCCTCCCTTTCGACCCAGGCCTCCTGCCGGGTGATGAGGACTCCCGTTTCTACCTCCCGCGGGTAGTGCGTCCGGATCTCGGAGCCGATCCTGTCCTTGAGCGGTGTGATGATCTTCCCGCGCGCCGTGTAGTCCTCTGGGTTTGCGGTGAAGACCAGGAGCACGTCGAGGGGAAGGCGGATGGGAAAGCCCTTGATCTGGATGTCCCCCTCCTGGAGGATGTTCAAGAGCCCTACCTGGATCTTCCCCGAGAGATCTGGCAGCTCGTTGACGGCGAAGATCCCGCGGTTCGTTCGCGGAAGGAGGCCGTAGTGGATCGTGAGCTCGTCTGACAGGAGGTGTCCTCCGCGCGCGGCCTTGATCGGGTCGATGTCACCGATGAGGTCGGCCACCGTCACGTCGGGCGTGGCCAGCTTCTCCACGTATCGGGCGTCGCAGGGGATCCAGGTGATCGGCGCGTCGTCCCCCGCCTCCTCCACGAGGAGCCGTCCCTCCTTCGAGATAGGTGCGAAGGGGTCGTCGTTCACCTCGCTCCCCGCCAGGGCTGGGATCTCCGGATCCAAGAGGCTTACCAGTTCCCGGAGAATCCGGCTCTTTGCCTGTCCCCGGAGGCCCAGCAAGACGAAGTCGTGGCGGGCCAGGACGGCGTTCACGATCTGCGGTATGACCGTCTCTTCGTAACCTCGGATCCCCGGAAAGAGCTCCTCGCCCCCGCGGAGCTTCCGGACCAGGTTTGCGCGCACCTCGTCCCTCACCTTCCGAGGTCGGTATCCGGCCTTCCTCAGGGCCCCGAGGGTCGAGGGGGGGAGTTTCTTCATCATCGGACCGCCGTGTCCGCCGCTGCTCCGGAGAGCGGGCTCAGGGCCAGCGCCTCTCGGTACGAAACCCCGAGACAGGGCTCGAAGTCTCCGCAGGCGTAGAGCGCCGTGTACATCCGTGCGTACTGCTGAACCAGCCTCACGTAGTTCCGGGTTTCCTGGAACGGGATCTCCTCTACGAAGACATCGCGGTCGCCGTGCGCGGAGGTCTGCTGCCACTCGCGCGCACGCGCCGGCCCCGCGTTGTACGCGGAGAGCACGTCCTCGGTCCGCTCCCCCAGTCGTCGGGTCATGGTGGCCAGATAGGTCGTCCCTAGGCGGATGTTCGTTTCCGGGTCTGTGAGTGCCTCCGGGGAGTACGGAATATCGAGCTGGCCAGCAACCTCTCGGGCCGTGGGCGGCATGAGCTGCATGAGCCCGACGGCCCCTGCCGAGCTCACGATCGGCGAGTGGAAGAGAGACTCCTGCCGGATGACCCCTGCAACCAGGAAGGGGTCGAGTCCCCGGGCACGCGCCTCTCGGACGACCACCTCCCGGTAGGGGAATGGGTGAATGATCCGGAGGAGTCGAAGATTCCACTCCCCTTCCTGCCGAAAGATCTCCCGTCCTACCGACACGCCCTCCAGCGGGAATCCTCCCTCAGCGAGGGCGTCGGCGAAGTCGTAGATGCCATTCCCGCGCGCCTGGAAGTAGACTGACAGCCGCGCGAGCTCGCGAGCCAGGGAACCGGGAATATTGACGAGGCGGAGGACGCGGAGCCTGAGTAGGGCGTTCTGGAGTTCGAGCTCGATCCCCGGGACAGGGTCCGGCCCTCGGGCGAGATCCTCACGGATGACCGGGGCCCCGAGCTTCTCTCCCGCCAGGAGGCCGTAGTACGAGAACGGATCCACGGCATGGAGCTCGGCCCAGAGGGCTCCCGCGCCCTCCGGCTCCCCGATCCTGTCTTGGGTGAGACCGGACCAGTACGCCGCCTGCTGGCGAGCGGCGGTCCTGCGGCTTCCCTCGAGGTAGCGCTGAAACACGACGGCCGCCGTGGAATAGTCTCCGGCGAGGTACGATTCGACTCCGAGCTGTGCGACCGTGCTCTCGGCCGGCAAGGTGGTCACTCCGGCGGCGAGGATTTCGTCCAAGAGCGCCCGGGCCTTGGGTCCGAACCCGGTGGTCCGCTCCCGGTCGAGGAGCAGGAGGAGGCCCTCCACCGCCTGTGTGGACCCAGGGGCGAGCTCCCCCGCTCGGCGGAAGGCGCCGGTTGCTTCCTCGACGCTCCCTCGTGCCAGCGCCGCGCGCCCCGTCCAGAAGAGGGCGTCGGCGGTGGCGTCGGAAACGACTTCGGTTTCCGCGAGGGGGGAAAGGAGGCCGATCGCCTCGGCGTAGCGACGGAGCTCGAAGAGCCCCCTTCCGAGCCGGACGCGGAGTTCATCGAGTTCCGCGGAGGTGAGGTGATCACTCGTGAGCTGTGGAAGGAGCCGGCGAACTGCGGGCTCCCACGCCGAGGCTGCCAGGAGCGCCCGGCCCAGCTTGACCTCGGCATCCTCACCGAGCGAGCCGACGATGCGGTCCAGCAGCACCGCGGCCTCGCGAGCGCTGGTGTATCGGTCTCCGATGGTTAGCGCCGCCCAGAGATCCTCCGCTGCGCGGGCCGTGTCCGCCACCGCGACGGAGAGCTGGCCGGCCCTGAGCCGCTGACTCGCCTCGACCGCTGGACTCATCTCGGCGGCTGCGGCTTCGAGCGCCGCCTCTTGCGCTCCCTCGGGATCCCCGGCTCGTTCGAGGGCGTCGACCAGGATGCGCCACCCCGAGGCCGACCACAGTCCCAGGCTCGGGTCCAGCTGCTCGAGCGCGCGCCGGACCTCCTCTGCGTCCGGAACACGGGCGAGGATCTCCGCGCGCAGGAGGGGGCCCCAGTCCCCGAGGGCCGGAAGGGCGGACAGGACCGAGTCCGCCAGAATGGCACCTTCCCTCGCCTCAGGGCTCACATCGGGGACGGGAGAGCCAAGGGGCTCCCCCGAGAGCTTGATCGCCCAGGCCAGGCGCGCGAGAAGCCGTCCTTCAGCATCGGTATCGAGCGCGGGGCGGGAGAGATAGTAAGGAATGGGGTCGGCCTGCCCTGACGGCTGCTGCACTGAAGGCTGCTGCCCGGCAGGCTCCTGGGTTGGCGCCTCCCCGGCGCCGGCCGCTGCAACGATGGCCAGCCCCAACCCGATCCACGCGGCCCTAGGTCTGAAGCTCATGATTCGATCAGGCCGACGGGGTCACTTTCGGGTTCCGGGGACATCGCTTCCGCTGCGCGGATAGAAGGAATGGGGCCGAGGTCATTTTGACAGAACCCCCGCCGGAGAGGCACGTTCCGAGGGGTCCGATTCGTGGCAAGATTCGTGCGATGCTCCGAACTACCCTCCGGACCCAGCGTCCCGGAACGTGGGTTGTGGCGTCCTGCAGCTGAGGCTCATCTAGATGGCCGAGCGATTCACTCTCCCGGTGCTTCCCCTGAGGGACACCGTAGTATACCCCGGGGTGGCGGTACCAATATCCGCGGGCCGACCTGGGACGGTGGAAGCGGTCCAGATGGCGCTCGAGGGGGATCGCCGGCTCTTCGCGGTAGCTCAGAAGGAGAACGCCGAAGACGCATCCGTTGACCTCCTCTACTCCGTAGGGGTCGTGGTGCGTGTCATTCAGGCCCACCGAGTACGCGGAGGGCTCCAGCTCCTGGTGCAGGGAGACCAGCGAGCCGAGGCCATCCACTACGAGTCCAGTGGGCGTGAAATGCTCCGCGCGACGCTCATCCAGTTGAACCGCTTTCCGCCCCGGAGCCTCGAGAATCCGGCGTTTCAGGCCTTGGACAAGGAGCTCCGGGACCGCGCCGCCGAGCTCGGGACGCGACGGGGAGTCCCCGCGGAGGCCCTGACCCAGCTGATCCAGGGCGTGGACGACCCCGGCTCGTTCGCGGACCTGGTGGCGTTCTATCTCGATCTCGCCACGGCGGAAAAGCAGAAGCTCCTCGAGGTGTTGGACGACGAGGAGCGCATGCGTCGGGCCCTGGTCGCGGTCGAGCGGGAGCTCGCGCGGATCGAGGCTCAGCAGGAGATCCAGGCGCGGGTCCAGGAGGAGCTGGGCGAGCGCCAGCGGGAGATGCTCCTCCGGGAGCAGATGAAGCAGATTCAGCGGGAGCTTGGCGACGAAGACGAGAAGCAGGAGGCCGAGGAGCTTCGAGCGCGGATCGAGGCACTCGATCTGGAGGAAGACGCCGAGGTCGAGGTCGAGCGGGAGCTCCGGCGCCTCGAGCGCACGCCTCCCCAGTCAGCCGAGTACCAGGTCATCCGCACCTTCCTCGAGTGGGTCACGGAGCTGCCATGGAACCAGCGGACTGAGGACAAGATCGATCTCGAGATCGCCCAGGAGATCCTGCACGAGGACCACTACGGGCTCGAGGACGTGAAGGATCGGGTGCTCGAGTTCCTCGCGGTCCGGAAGCTCCAGATGGAGCGGAGTCCCGTTCCTGAGCCCTCCGGGGATCCGGATGGAAACGGGACGAGCGTGCCCGTGGACGAGCCGCTCCAGTCAGCTCCCCGCCGCCCTGGGAATGGACGGGCGGAGGGCGGGTCGAATGGGGAGGCAGTGGGAACGCCGAGTCCGGCCGGGGATGAGAAGGGCGGAGAGGACTCTGCGGGTAGGAAGGAGAGCGGGCGCAGCGGCGAGCTAGTGGGGAAGGGGCCGATCCTCCTCTTCACCGGGCCTCCGGGCGTGGGGAAGACCTCGATCGCGCGGTCGATCGCGCGGTCGCTCGGGCGGAAGTACGTGAGGATCTCGCTCGGCGGGGCACGGGACGAGGCGGATATCCGGGGACACCGCCGCACATACGTGGGGGCGATGCCGGGCCGGATCCTACAGGGCATGCGGCAGGCGAAGTCCAAGAACCCGGTTTTCCTCCTGGACGAGGTGGACAAGCTCGGCGTCTCGTTCCAGGGCGATCCCTCGGCCGCGCTGCTCGAGGTCTTGGATCCCGAGCAGAACTCCTCGTTCACGGATCACTACCTGGGGATCCCCTTCGACCTCTCCGAAGTGCTCTTCGTCGCGACCGCGAACTACGCGGATCGGATCCCCGAGCCCCTCCTCGACCGCATGGAGCGGGTGGACTTTTCAGGCTATACCGAGCAGGAGAAGCTCGAGATCGCGAAGCGGTACCTCCTCCCGCGGCAGCGGGACGAGGCGGGGCTCAAGGAGGAGGAGCTCCTCATGGCCGACGAGTCGATCTCGGCGATCACGTCCCAGCACACCCGTGAGGCGGGGGTGCGGCAGCTGGAGCGAGCGCTCGGCAAGGTGGCCCGCAAGGTGGCGAGACGGATCGCGGCCGGCGAGGCGGACAGCTTCGTCGTAACTCCCGCGGAGGTCCGGGAGCTCCTTGGGCGACCGAGGGTGCATCCCGAGAAGATGCGCACGGAGGACGCGGTCGGGGTCGCGACCGGGATGTTCTACACCCCCATGGGGGGCGACATCATGTTCGTCGAAGCGAGCGTGATGCCCGGGGAAGGAGGGCTGGTCCTCACCGGCCAGTTGGGCGACGTGATGAAGGAGTCAGGCCGGGCGGCCTGGAGCTTCGCCAAGAGTCGCTGGCGCGAGTACGGGATCCCGGAGAAGTACCTGAAGGGCACGGAGGTGCACATCCATGTGCCCGCGGGGGCCATCCCGAAAGAGGGTCCCTCGGCTGGGATCACGATGGCGACCGCGCTCGTGTCCGCTCTCTCAGGGCGGAAGGTCCGCCGGGACGTGGCGATGACCGGTGAGCTGACTCTCACCGGGCTCGTGCTTCCCATCGGGGGGATCAAGGAAAAGGTCCTGGGCGCCGTGCGGGCGGGGATTCACGAGATCGTCATTCCGGCGGAGAACGAGGCCGCACTCGAGGACCTGCCCGAGTGGGTACGGAAGACGCTGAAGGTCCACTTGGTCCACGAGCTGGACGACGTGCTCGAGGTGGCGCTCGGGTCAGCCTTCGAACGGAAGCAGCTCGAGGCGGTTACGCCCGTGCCGCCGCTGAAGCCGCGGAAGAGGGCCAAGACCGAGGCGGGTAGGGGCGGAGCCGCGCCGCGCGCTACCCCTCCGCGAGCCTCAGGATCACCTGCAGCTCCGCCTCCCGCACAGGCTGCACCGAGAGTCGGCTGAGCTTAAGGAGTGCCATCTCCTTGAGAGCCGGGTGCCCCTTGATCTCCCCCAGCGACACGATCCGGGGGAGCTTCTCCACGAAGGCGATGTCCACGAGCTGCCACCTCGGGTCCTCTCTTGAGGATTTCGCGTCGAAGTAGGGGCTCCTCCGATCGAACTGAAGGGGGTCGGGGTAGGGCTCGCTCGCGACCCTCGCCAGTCCGACCACACCGCTCGGGTCGGCGTTCGAGTGGTAGAAGAGGGCGGGATCGCCCACCTTCATCGCGTCCCGCATGAAGTTGCGCGCCTTGTAGTTGCGCACCCCCGTCCACGGGACCCGCTTTTCTCGGGCGAGGTCGTCGATCGAGTAGTCTCCCGGCTCGCTCTTTACCAGCCATGCCCGTCCTTCGGCCATCACCCCTCCCTCCTCATGACGCAGCGAAGGCGGCGGAGCTCTCCCCCAAAACATGCCGCCATGCGGCTCGGCAGCCTCGTCGCAGCAAAGTGGGGTGAACCGTTTCTCCCGTCCACGGAGTATCCGATCTTACGCGACTTCCTCGTCACCGTGTGTTGAACCTGCGGGTCCAGGCCAATGACCCGATTCCTCCTCCCAGATCTGAGCCGCCGGCTCCGAGGGGAGGAGCTCATGGACCGACCGGATGTCAGGGAGGGGGAGCTCCGGGTGGCCCTCGGTAACGTGGCCGAAGCCAACTACCGCTTCGCGGGGCTCCGTTCCCTCCTCCGGCACGTCGGCCCGCACGCGATCGGCCGGACCCAGCTGTCGCTCCTCGACGTGGGGGTCGGGAACGGCGCAGTCTCACGCACCCTCTCACGCATCCTGGCACGCCGCGGTGTGCGGGTGCGGTGGGTCGGGTTGGACTTCCATCCGGTGGTGCTCAACGTGGCGCGGGCTGAGCTTTCGGGAAGCGATGGGTTCGGCGGACTCGTTCGGGGGGATGGGACGCGGCTACCGTTTCCAGACAGGAGCTTCGATGTGTCGACCGCGACGCTCACCTTCCACCACTTGGTAGACGGGGATTGCGTGAGGATGCTCGCGGAGATGGCGCGCGTGACCCGACTCGCCGTGGTGGTGAGCGACCTGGAGCGGAGTCTCGTGAACTACCTGGGTGCCCGTCTCCTCTCGGAGACGCTCTGGCGGAGCGATCCCCTCACCCGTCACGACGCGGGGGTCTCGGTCCGCCGCTCCTTTACCGCGGACGAGCTCCGAGCTCTCGCCAGCGAGGTTCCCTTCGGCTCGGTCATCGTGCGCCGGCACTTCCCCTTCCGACTCGTGCTCGAGGGCCGGCCATGAGTTCTCGCGTGGAGGCAGCCGAAGTGGTTGTGGTCGGGGGCGGACCGGCGGGGAGCGCCCTCGCCGCGGAACTCGCCCGGAGGGGACGCGACGTGTTGCTCGTGGATCGGCACACCTTCCCGCGATGGAAGCCCTGCGGAGAGTGCGTAAACCCCGGGGGCGTTCGGGCTCTCCGGCGATTGGGGTTCCTTTCGGCGGTGGAGGGCACTAGCCCCGTCGCGCTTACTGGGTGGTCGCTCGTTTCTCCCGGAGGAAGGCGCGCCTGGGCGCCATTTCCTCGGTCTGAGGTGGGGTGGGGAGTGGACCGGGGTACCTTCGACGCGACGCTGCTCGGTGAGGCTCTGAAAAGGGGGGCGCGGGTGATCGAAGGGGCCCGCGTCCACGGGGTGACTCTCGGGAGTCGGTCGGAGTCCCCTGAGGCTCTCGGCGTCGGATCGGACGGGGCGGAGCTCCGATTGGTCGCTTCGATCCTCGTCGGGGCGGACGGGCTCCGTTCCGTGGTCGCGCGGCAGCTTGGGGCGCTCCGGCGCGGGCCCCGCCTCCGCAAGGTTTCGCTCACCTGGAGGGTGCGTGGGCGGGGCCCGGCAGCGGAGCGAGGGCACCTCTTCCTCGGTGGAGAGGTGACAGTCGGTCTCGCTCCGGTTCCGGGGCCCGGAGGGGCGGGGGAGCACTGGAATGCGACGCTGGTAGTGCATGCCCGGACGCTGGGGTCCGGCCTCCGAGCTCGCGGATGGGAGCTCCTGACCCGAGCGCTGGAGCCCCTGGTCGGTGCCTGGGAGGAAGGGCCCGAGCTGGTGGATGGGCCGTGGGCGAGCGGCCCCTTCGACTGGCCGACCGGAAGGGTGCTCCGGGGGCGCGTTCTTCTGGTGGGTGATGCGGCCGGGTACTACGATCCCCTGACCGGGCAGGGAATCTACCGTGCCCTTCGCGGGGGCGAGTTGGCAGCGGCCGTGATCGATGCGGCACTGCCCAAGCGGGCCTCTGGCGTCGAGTGGGCGGGGGGGATGTCAGCTCCTAGCGAGAGGGCGCTCGCGGCCTACCCGAAGGCGATTGCACGGGTCTTCGGCGTGGGTGAACGGGTGCAGCATGTCATCGAAGCTGTGGTCTCCCGCCCCGCCCTCCGGGAGCCAGCGCTATCCTTTTTGGAACGGAGCGAGCGAGCCGGCTCGCTTCTGACCCGCATCGTCGGGGATGTGAGGCCGGCTCCGTGAAAGCCCCCCGAGGAGTGAGAGCCTGCAGAATCCACTTGGGGAGGCGGAATGCGACGAGTGGATGAGGCCGTCGCGGCGGCGCCGGCGGGCGTCTGCTTCGAGATCGCGTCCGACGTGGAGGGATGGCCGGAGATCCTCCCGCATTATCGTTGGGTGCGCTTCCGGAAGCGGCACGGCCCGGGGCGCGGCTTGGTTGAGATGGCGGCATGGAGGCCCTTTCGGCTCCTCCGATGGCCGCTCTTCCGATGGCCCACCTGGTGGGTTTCGGAGATGGAATCGAACGCCTCGGACCGCACGGTGCGCTACCGCCACATCGAGGGGATCACCGAGGGTATGGACGTGCTCTGGGAGATTCGGGCGGAGGGAAATGGCCACACGAGGCTTCGGATCGTGCACGACTGGGAGGGTCCGAGGTGGCCTCCGGTCGGTGGACTCGTCGCGGACATGGTGATCGGTCCGGGATTCGTCTCGCACATCGCGCGACGCACTCTGGCGGGCGTTGTCCGCGAGGCCGAGGCCCGAGCGGGGGTGGTGCGATGACCGGTGCGGGTCGGAGCGTCGCGGTGACGGGGATCGGGATCATCACGGCCGGGGGGGTCGGGATCGGGGAGTTCTGGCGCAACCTCCGGGGCTATCGTTCCCCCGTGAGCGAGGTCACGCGCTTCGACGCCTCTCCCTTCCGGACCCGGATAGCGGCGGAAGCGACGGCGTTCGATCCCGAGAGCTTCATGGAGCGGACGGAGGCACGGCACCTCGACCGTTTCGGTCAGCTCTCGCTCGCGGCCGCCCGCCAGGCGATCGAGGACGCGAAGCTCGATCCGTCCAGCGTGCCTGGGGAGCGAGTGGCGGTGCAGATGGGCTCCGCGCTCGGTGGGATCGCCCACGCGGAGGGGGAGTTCATGTCCTTCCTGACCCGGGGGATTCGGGGGGTGGATCCCCGGCTCGCGCTCACGGTCTTCTGCGGGGCCTCGAGCTGCAACATCGCGATCGCTTTCGGCTTCCAGGGCCCGAACTCGACCAATGCCATGAGCTGCGCGTCGGGGACGATCGCGGTCGGCGATGCGTTCCGGCTCGTTCGCGACGGTGTGGTTGACGTCGCGATCGCGGGGGGCGTCGAAGCTCCCCTGTCCCCGCTCACCTTCGGCGCCTTCGCGCTGATCCGTGCGATGAGTGCGCGGAACCACGATCCGGCCGGGGCTTGCCGGCCCTTCGATCGCGAGCGGGACGGCTTTGTCATGGGTGAGGGAGCGGCAATCCTGGTCCTCGAGGAGGAGGGCCACGCCCGAGCTCGGGGGGCCCGGATCTACGCGCGTGTCTCCGGATACGGGACCACGAGCGACGCTCACCATATGACGGCTCCCCGTCCGGACGGGTCCCAGGCTGCCCGAGCCATGTCGGAGGCGCTGAGAAGCGCGGGGATCGCGCCCACCGAGGTGGACTATGTGAACGCTCACGGGTCTTCCACGCCCCTGAACGATTCAACGGAGTCCATGGCGATCAGGGCCGTCTTCGGCGAGCACACCGACCGGCTCCTCGTGAGCGCGACGAAGCCATACTACGGTCACGCCCTCGGCGCTTCGGGGGCGATCGAGGCCGCGATCTGCGCTATGACGCTCAGCGAGGGATGGATTCCCCCGACCTTGAACCTGTCCGAGCCCGGGGACGGGTGCGATCTGCCGCATGTCTCCGGGGAGGGACGCGCGGTCCGAGTCCGCCACGCGCTGAGCAACTCCTTCGGGTTCGGCGGGATCAACGCGTGTCTCCTGCTCTCCTTCGTGGAAGCAGTCGGGTGAGGCGGTGGTGATCGTTCTCCACAGTGCCGCTCTTCCGGAGTGGTCCCCTGGCTGTTGCCCTGGGTGCGTCGCTTTATCTAGGGATCCTGGGGCTCTCCGTGCTGCCGTTCGTGCCAGGGCTTTTCGAGCTCCCTGGAAACCTCGGACTGGTCGCGGATCCCGCTACGACCGTCGCCGCGGTCGGTCTCTACCTTGTGGCGTGGGCCGTGAGGGGGCACCCATCGCTCGAGCTTTTCTGGGGAGTAGGGAACGTCGGGATCCGCTTCGTGGCGGTGGGGCTCCTAGGGCTCTTCCTCTTTCCGGAAGGGCTCTCGTCACTCTCCGTCCTGCTCCTCGTTGGCGCGGCAGGAACCGCCGCGTTCGTGCAGTTCCAGAGGGTCGGATGGATGGTCCTCGACCACCGTGGAAGCTGGATCCCCGCTCGTCGTTGGATCCAAAGACTCGGCGTGGAAGCGATCGCCCTCGGGATCCTCTGGCTGGCCGTCCTCGATCCATCGGTCGGAGTCGTGGCTTCCGCGATCGGGCTCGGCCTGTTCGCTGTCTGGGGAAGGGCGTGTTATCAGGCGGGTTGGCTGGCTATCGCGATCGTGATTGGTTCTTATCGCTCGGCGTTCGGCCGATCGGGTTGGCTTTCGGGTGCGGCCCTCCCTGGTTGGGTGCGACGGGCCATGAGGCGTCGGGCGGAGGTGGGGGCGGATTCCGCGCGCGCCACCCGCGCCGCGCTCGTGTGTTCCGATCGCGGAGGTACCCTCCTCTACGGCTGGCTGGTCTCCTTCGTCTTGGGGCCGGTGTTTCTCTCCCGGTCTTTCGGCCGACCGCGGGAGGTCCCGCTCGATACGGCGTCTGCCGAGGGGTGGACGCGGAGCTCCCACCTGACGGAACTCTCGATCCGGGACTCGAAGGGGGCTCTCTCGCTCCTCCTTCCGCCCGGCGGGCCCGAGCCGGAGGAGCTGGAGGGGCTTTTCTCGACGCCCGCCCTTCAAAACATTTGACTCGGGTATCACCTGTTTATAGCTTTTAATGTTTTCCTCAGACGGATCTTCCAGGTCCCGCCGGACCTTCGCGAGACACCATTGAGAGAGGCAATTTGGAACGGATGTTTTCATCCTCTCGCGGTCTGGACTCCTTCGACCAGTACCTGCAGGACGTTGAGAAATACCCCCTCATCCAGGACCCTGAAGAAGAGCGCGCCCTGGCGCGGAGAGCGCGTACAGGAGACAAAGAGGCGGCCGAGCGGCTGGTTACGGCGAATCTTCGGTTCGTGATCTCCTATGTGAAGAAATACCAGGGGCGGGGTCTTGGGTTGGCCGAGCTAGTCTGTATCGGGAACGAGGGCCTCCTGAAAGCGGTCAAGAAGTTCGACCCGGACAAGGGGGTCAAGTTCATTTCTTACGCGGTCTGGTGGATTCGGCAGACCGTCCTCCAGGCCCTCGCCGAGCAAACCCGGTCGGTCCGGATCCCCCTCAACCAGAACTCAAACCTCGCGCGTCTCGCGCGCACGAATACGGCCCTTACGCAGCAGCTCGGCCGCTCCCCGACAGACCAAGAGATCGCCTCGGACATGTTGGAGCCCGTCGAGACCGTCCGGGCCCTCCGTCGGGTGGCCGCGAGCGAGCTCTCCCTGGACGCCCCGGTCGACCGGAGTGACCGGGACAGCGCCTCCTTCGGGGAGCGCTTCGCAGGGATCGATTCCAAGGACATCGAGGAGGACGTGGAAGCGAACGCCCGCCGCGATTTCCTCGAGAGCATGTTCGAGAACTATCTGACGGAGCGCGAGCGGAAGATCCTGTACCTGTACTACGGCCTAGACGACGGTGAGGAGCGGACGCTGGAAGAGATCGGCTCGCTCCTCGGGGTCACGCGGGAGCGGATCCGTCAGATCCGCAATCGCGCCTTCGAGAAGCTCCGCGAGAGCCCCCACGGCGAGTCCCTCTCGGGGTTCTGGAGCTCCAACTAACCTCCTCGCGAGGTCGAAACCGTCTGGTCCGACGGCTTCCCCCGGGGCCCGGTTCTCGGATCAGCTCTCGTCCTCCGCTTCGCCCCCGCCATCCTTCGGAGGAGAGAGCAGCACCAGCTCCCGGACCGTGATCTCGGCCGTGGGAATGGTGACCCCGTCTCTGTCGTAAGAGTCGTAGCTCAGACGCCCCTCGACGTATACTCGATCCCCCTTCTTGGGTTTAGAGAGAAGACCGGGATCTGTTCACCCCCATTGTTCCGAACCTGAGACAAGCTACGATCTAGTTTGGGTGTCTAATTGAGACAGTCATCCGTCCCCCTCGGGGGGCAACGGCGCATTCCCAAAGTGCACCGTATCTTGTAAACAACTCGGCGGACTGAGCTGTACCCGGTTCCATAGACACGGGGCTAAGCGACCTTCACTCCGCCTTGGGTTTCCCTGAGTTCCGGGTCGCGTCCGACGTGCCCGATAAGGATGATTCTATTCACCGATCAACTCATGGCGTGGCCCTCCGAATGAGAGACGACTGCGGCGTTGCGAAGCCCGAGGGCTATCGCGCTGAACGGAGGGGAAGTGTGGTGGGAGAGACGGGGCAGGCACATGGCGTGGGGGGGCCGCTTTGTAGCTCCAGCTATTCGTATCGCCGAAGCTCGTCGGGGCGACGATCTCCAGGCATCAACTCCATCCACGCTGGGTACTCGGGAGCCAGACGGCTCGCCTCATCGAGTCGGCTCAGATCGTCGGAGGACAAGACGAGGTCGACCGACTTAAGGTTGTCGTCGAGTTGGGCCACATTGCGCGCGCCGATGATGACGCTGGTAACGGCCTCGCGCGACAGCACCCAAGCGAGTGCCACCTGCGGAATGGTCGCGTCGTGCCCCTTCGCCACTGCTCTCATCAGTTCGACGAGGTTGAATCCCTTTTCCTTGTCGATCGGCGGGAAATCGAACTTGGCGCGGCGGGCCTTCTGGTCGGTGGCATCGCGCGTGAATTTGCCTGAAAGGAATCCGCCCGCGAGCGGGCTCCACACGAGCAGTCCCAGGCCCTGATCCTTCAACAGAGGGATCGTCTCCCGCTCGAGTTCGCGTCCGAGCAGCGAATAGTAGGACTGCGTGCATCGGAACCGCTCGAGCTTCTGCTCGCGCGACACTGCTAGCGCTTTCATAAGCTGCCAGGCCGCGAGGTTCGAGCACCCGATGTAGCGCACCTTGCCGGCGTGGACCAGATCGTCCAGCGAGCGGAGTGTGTCTTCGATGTTTGTCAGCGCATCGAAGCGGTGGATCTGGTAAAGGTCGATGTAGTCGGTGCCGAGGCGCGTCAAGCTGGCTTCAACCGCCTCGGTGATGTGCAGCCGAGACAAGCCGACCTGATTCGGCGCCGTTCCCATCCGGGCGCGGACCTTGGTGGCGATGACCAAGTTCGTCCGCCGGCCCGCA
Source organism: Gemmatimonadota bacterium (assembly GCA_009692105.1). GTDB lineage: Bacteria > Gemmatimonadota > Gemmatimonadetes > Longimicrobiales > Gaopeijiaceae > SHZS01. The sequence continues at coordinate 25,235 of SHZS01000020.1, forward strand.
ATCGCGCGCCCGAGCAGCGTTTCGGACTCTCCACCCGAATACACGTTCGCGGTGTCGATGAAGTTGACGCCGGCGTCGATCGCCCGGTGGACGATCAGGTCGGTCGCCTTCTGATCAAGGCCGCCGATCTGCTGCCAGATACCGCTCTGACCGCCGAAGGTCATCGCGCCGAGGCAGATTTCAGAAACAAAGACGCCGGTGTCCGACAACAGCCTGTACTTCACGAGACCTCCTTGTTGCAGGTGCGGAAGCCCAACCATGATTTCATCGGGACCTCGGTTTCAGCCGCTACACTCGAACCAGGAGCGGCCCACCCCCACGTCGACCTTGAGGGGGACTCGGAGGCGCATGGCGCCCTCCATCTCCGCAACCACGAAGTCCTGCACCTCCGAGACGTCGCTCTCCGGGACCTCGAAGATCAACTCGTCGTGCACCTGCAGCAGGAGCCGTGCCTTCGCCCAACGCTCGGCCAGCCCTGCGTGGATGCGGATCATGGCGACCTTGATGAGGTCCGCGGCTGTCCCCTGCAGCGGTGTGTTTTGGGCCACCCGCTCGCCAAACTGGCGAATGCTCCAGTTATCGGACGCCAGCTCGGGGATGTAGCGGCGCCTACCACTCAAGGTTTCGACGTACCCCTTCTCCTTCGCTGAGGCCACCTGCTCGTCCAGGAACCGCCTCACCCCCGAGAATCGCTCGAAGTACTGTCGAATGAACCCTCCCGCCTCCTCGCGCGAGATCCCCAGCTGACGCGCAAGCGAGAATTCCCCCTGCCCGTAGAGGGTCGCAAAGTTGATGGTTTTCGCGCGACCTCGCTGCTCGTCCGTGACCTTTTCGATATCGACACCGAAGATCGCCGCCGCGGTCTGCCGGTGCACGTCGCCATCCTTTTCGAACGCCTCGACGAACGCCGCATCGCCTGAGAAGTGGGCCAGAATCCGGAGCTCGATCTGGGAGTAGTCCGCAGCCAGGAAGAGGTACCCAGGATCGGGGATGAACCCCTTCCGGATCTCGCGACCGACGTCGGTACGGATCGGGATGTTCTGGAGGTTGGGGTCGGAGGAGGAGATGCGCCCAGTCGCCGCCACGGTCTGATTGAAGGATGCGTGGATCCGTCCGGTGTCCGGATTCACCAAGCGCGGGAGCGCGTCGACGTACGTCGAGCGCAGCTTCTCAAGCTGCCGGTATTCGAGGAGATGCCTCGGAAGGTCGTATCCGCGGTCCGCGAGCTCCTCCAGAACCACGGCCTCCGTCGAGGGGCCGGTCTTGGTCTTTCGAATAACCGGGAGCCCCAGCTTCTCGAAGAGGAGTTCACGGAGCTGTGGGTTCGAGTTCACGTTGAATTCGCCGCCCGCGAGCTTGTAGATCTCCTCTCGGATCAGGCCGAGGTCCCGCTCGAGTGTCCGGCTCATTTCCGCGAAGAGTCGAGGCTCGATCCGGATCCCGTTCCACTCCATCTCGGCCAGGACCGGCACGAGGGGCATCTCCATCTCCCGGAAGAGCTGGTCGAGCCCCTTGGCTTCGAGCTCGGGGCGGAAGCGATGCCAGAGCTGGAGGGTCAGGTCCGCTTGACCGCAAGCGTATTCGCCCGCTCTCTCGACGGAGACATGCGAGAAGGGGATCCGGCTCTTCCCCTTGCCCGTGACGTCCTCGTACAGGGTCGGCGGGCGGCTGAGGAATTCCATGGACAGGGCTTGGAGCGAGTGCTCCTTCCGCCCCGGATCGAGCACGTAAGAAGCGACCATCGTGTCCGCGCCCACCCCCCGCAGCCGGACCCCGCTCCTCCTGAGGATCAGGAGATCGCGCTTCAGGTTTTGTCCCACCTTCGCCACGCCCGGTTCCCCGAGGAGCTCTACGAGGGTGCTCATCCGCGGGTCGGAAAGGGGCGGCAAGTTCAGGGGTGGCTCGGCGACCGGAGCGGCGTCCAGCCCGATATCCAGAAGGGAGCCGGGCGGATACTCGTGCGCGAGGGGGAGGTAGATCGCCGAACCGGGCTCCCAAGAGAGGGAGATCCCCACCAGCTTGGCGCGCATCGGATCGGTCGGGTTCGGATCCGTCGAGTCCGTTCGGGCGTCGATCGCCACGGTCCCCCCCGCACGCGCGGCTCGCGCAAGGGCGGGAAGCTCCGCCGGGTCGCGGATGGACCGGTACCTCCGCCCGCCCCCGCCCTCGCGCGTGACCGCCTCCGCGCTCGCCTCCTGGGCACTCGAGAACTTCTCGACGAGGGTCTTGAACTCGAGCTCCACGCAGATCTCACGGAGCCGATCCAGGTCGGGGGGCTGAACCCGGAGGCTTTCGAGGTCGAGCTTGACGGGGAGGTCGGTCTGGATGGTGACGAGTCGCCGCGCCGTGCGGATCTGATCCACGTGCCCTGCGATGGCGTCACGCTTCCCCTGCCATGGGATGCGCTCGGGCTCGGCCAGCAGCTCGTCCAGGGAGCCGACCTCCGCGAGAAGGCGCCGCGCCCAAATTTCGCCGATCCCGGGGGCTCCCGGGATGTTGTCGGATGAGTCCCCGACGAGTGCGAGGAAGTCCACGACGCGTTCGGGGGGGACCCCGAGCCTCTCGGAGGCGTTCGATATGTCCACCCACTCCTCGGCCACCCCCGTGGGGCCACCGCGGCCCGGGTTCAGGAGGCGCACGCCGGGCCTGATCAGCTGGTAGAAGTCCTTGTCCCCCGAGACGATCACCGTCTCCAGCCCCGCTTCGCTCGCCTGCTTGGCGAGCGTCCCGATCACGTCGTCCGCCTCGTATCCCTCGAGCTCCACGACCTCGTCGTGGAAAGCACCGAGCAGCGCGCGGATCCGAGGCAGGGAGGACCTGAGCTCGTCCGGCATCTTCTCACGCGTGCCCTTATACTCGGGGTACTCCTTCTCCCGGTGACTCATCCCCGCATCGAAGACAACCGCGAGGTAATCGGGCCTGTGCCGCTCCCGGATCGTTAGAAGGAAGTTGACGAAGCCCCAGGGCGCCGAGGTGTTCTCGCCACGGGAGGTCAGGAGAGGGCGGTTCACGAACGCGAAGAACGACCGGTAGATCAGCGCGTAGGCGTCGATCAGGAAGAGGCGCGGAGCGGTCTTCGGCAGGACTGCGAGCAGGACCTCGGCCATCCGCTACGGGGCCGAGACCCAGCCGATGTCCTGATAGGTGGCGGGCTGCTCGAAGGCGAAGGCCCCAAAATTGGCGAGCCCGCTCCTCGTCGCGATGATCTCGGGCCGCTGGTAGAGCGTCAGCGAATGAACCTCCTGCCAGATCAGAGCGTCGATCTGGTTGGCCAGCTCGAGAGCCCGAGCGCGGTCGAGCTCCGCGGTTGCTTCGGCGAAGAGCCGGTCGATCTCCTGGGAGCCGATCCGAGCGTAGTTCTGCTGGATGTCCAGCTGACCGTCCGCGCCGGTTGTTGGTACGGCGTAGAGCGACTGCACGGAGCTGATGGGGAAGGGGGACCCGATCCACGAGAATACCGTGAAGTCGAACTGTCCGGGCCTTACGTACTGCTCGAAGAAGTCGCCCCCCGGCACGACCTGGATCTCCACCCGCACACCGAGCTGGCCCAGCATGTTCTGAACGAGCTCGGCCTCCTGCTGGGATTGCGGCACCCCCCCGGGGATGACGAAGCGAATCTCCAGAGGACTCGAGTTCCTGACCCGGACCCCGTCCTGAAGGGTCCATCCCGCCTCGTCGAGGAGCTGGGCGGCCCGAGCGGCGTCGTAGCTGCCGACCTCTCCCGAGTTGTCTCAGTAGCCGGCCTGGTTCGTCATGAGG
>SHZS01000021.1 GCA_009692105.1 Gemmatimonadota bacterium
CAGGGGCTGGAGGAGAGCCCTCGCGATCGCCGTGCGGTCGATACCCATCGCAAGAGCCTGGCGAACACGCAGGTCCTGGAGGTTGGGGCTCGTGCCGTTCATCGTGATGTGCCTGAAGTTCGGGCCCCCCGCGACGCGAATGTCGACCCCGGCGATTGAGGTGGCCCTGCGGTACGCGCTCGCGTCAGGGCCGATATCCATGAAGTCCACCTCTCCATTGGCTAGCGCGTCGATCACCGCCACGGGCTCGATCACGCGATAGACGATTCGCTCGAGCTTGGCCGGCTCGCCCCACCAGCGCTCATTCCGCACGAGCGTGATCGTCTGCGCCGTCCGATCGATGCTCTCCAACTTGAACGGGCCGGCCGAGGTGATCGGCTCAAGCCAGCCGGTGTTGAACAGCTCTGGGCCCCTCATCGTGGAAGCCGGAAAGAGATCGCTGAAAAGCGCCTGCCAGTCGGCGAACGGGGTCCGGTAGGTAACTGCCACCTCCCGCTCATGGCTCCCCATCGCGACGCTTTCGATGTCCTCATAGCCGGTGGAGGAGGCGACGAGGTAGGAACCGTCGGTGCCGTTCAGGGCGCGCCACTGCCAGTGGAAATCTTCCCAGGTAATGGGTGTCCCGTCGTACCACGCCGCCCGGGGGTTGATCTCGTACGTAACGACCTGTCGGGGCTCGGTGACCAGGACAGGTTCGGAGGCGAGGAGGTCGGGGTTCCAGATTGGCGTGCCGCTCGCGTCGGTCGTGTACGCAGCCAGCACCAGCGCCGACATGACGTCAGCGTTGTCGCGCAGCGAGCCGTCCAGGTGATGGCGGTTGAAGGTCGGCGGCATCTCCGAAAGGGCCCACGTCAGCGTTCCCCCATTCTGAAGCCCGTCGCGGCTCATCCGGTTGATCTGGTTGTCGGTCGTGGAAAGGGCCGCTGGGTCCGTCCTTACTCCGGAGCCCGCGTCTCCCCCGCCGCATGCGGACACGATGGCCACCAATGCGAATGGGAGAAGTCCTCCCCTCCACAGTCTACGACCCATCTTTGCTCTCCAGTGGTGCGTTTTCGTCGGTCTGCAAGCGTACATGCTACAGCACGGACGCCGTCACCGCGTAGTGGCACGCATCGAGGTGGTCCGGCCCGCCCGTGCGAGCGGCGAGCGCGGGCTGCTCCTCGATGCAGCGCCTGCGTGCAGCATCTGCCAGCTCCCCCGAGAATTTCTGGCACCGCGTCCTGAAGCGACACCCCGTTGGCGGGTCGGACGGATCGGGCAGGTCGCCCTCGAGGACGATCCTTGTCCTCGTCCGCTCTTTCACCGGGTCGGGGAGCGGGATCGCGGAGAGCAGGGCCTGCGTGTAGGGATGAGCCGGTCGATCGAACACGTCGTCCACCGCGCCGATCTCGACGAAACGGCCCAGGTACATGACTGCCACGCGATCCGCGATGTGCCGCACGACCGACAGATCGTGCGCCACGAACAGATACGAGAGCCCCAGCTCCTTCTTCAGCTGCTCGAGTAGGTTGATTACACCCGCTCGGATCGAGACGTCGAGAGAAGACACGGGTTCGTCGAGGACGAGCAACCGGGGCTCGAGCGCGAGCGCACGGGCTATCCCGACGCGCTGCCGCTGTCCGCCGGAGAGCGCCTGGGGGTACCGGCTGGCGTGCTGCGGCTCCAGTCCGACGAGACGGAGGAGCTCCCGGACCCGCGCGGAATGCTCGACCGCTGGCACGCCGTGGGCTTCGAGGGGCTCGGCCAGGATGTCATGGACCGGAAGGCGCGGGTCCAGCGACGCCATCGGATCTTGGAACACGACCTGTAGGTCGCGGCGGGTCTCGAACCGCTCGCGGTGCGTGATGTTCGCCGTATCCCGACCGAACACGACGATCCGGCCGGACGTGGGGGCGAGCAGGTTCAGGATCTCCATGATCGCGGTAGTCTTGCCACAGCCGGACTCCCCGACGAGCCCGAGGGTTTCGCCTCGCCGGATATCGAAGCTGATGCCGTCCACCGCGTGCACGGTGCCCACCCGCCGCCGGAGGATCGCTCCCTTCACGAGGGGAAAGTGTTTCACCAAGTCCTGGACTTCGAGCACCTGATCGAGTTCGGCGCGGGGCGCCCCGTCGCGATCCGAGGCGTGAGGAGGAGGAGCGGGGAATACGTCGGCGCTCTTTAGGTCTCGGCGCTCAACCTCTGCGCTCCGATGGCAGGCCGCCAAGTGCCCTGGGCCCGAGGCGGCCATCTCGAGGAGCGGCGGCTCGACTTCCCGGCAGCTCGGAATCCGCAGGGGACAGCGTGACTCGAAGGGACATCCGGGGGGAAGGTCGACGAGCGACGGGGGGGTTCCTTCGATGGGCGTGAGGGCCTGATGGGTCCCCCTGTCGAGACGGGGGATCGAGCCCAGGAGGCCCAGCGTGTACGGCATCCGGGCTCGATAGAACACGTCGTCTACGGACCCGGTCTCCACGAGCTTCCCCGCATACATCACCCCCACGCGGTCGGCCATCCCGGCAATGATGCCCATATCGTGGGTGATGAGGATGATGGCCGCTCCGGTCACCTCCTGTGCGGTGCGCAGCACCTGAAGGATCTGCGCCTGGATCGTGACATCGAGCGCCGTGGTCGGCTCGTCCGCGATGATCAGGTCGGGGCGGTTCGCGATGGCCATCGCAATCATGGCCCGCTGCCGCATGCCCCCCGAGAACTCGTGCGGAAACGCGGTCGCGCGGTGGCGCGGGCTCGGAATGCCGACGAGCGCGAGCAGCTCCACGGCCCTCTCGGTGGCTGCCTCGCGACTCATGCTCTCGTGCACCAGGATGGCCTCCGCGATCTGGTCCCCCACGCTGTATACCGGCGTGAGGGCCGAAAGGGGATCTTGGAAGACCATCGCGATTCTGCGACCGCGGATCCGGGACAGAGCCCGGTCGGACTGCCCGAGGAGTTCCTGACCACGAAAGAGCACCGACCCTCGAATTCGAGCATGGCTGGGAAGCAAGCTCATGACCGCGAGGGACGACACCGACTTTCCCGATCCGGACTCGCCGACGATTCCGAAGACCTCACCCGGCCGAACCGAGTAGCTCACGGAGCGCACGGCCAGGACCGGGCCGGCTTCGCTGTCCAGGGTCACGGAGAGATCGCGCACCTGGAGGATCGGCGCCGCTTCCACTATGTGACCCGGGATGGCGCGTTGGGATCGAACGCGTCGCGAAGGCCGTCGCCTACGAGGTTCACGGCGAGGACCAGCAGCACCAGGAAGCCGGCGGGGAGGTAGAACTGCCACCAGAAGGTCAGTGCGGCGTTGGAGTAGTTGCCAATCAGCGTGCCGAGCGAGACGTCAGGAGGCTGGATTCCGAAGCCGAAAAACGAGAGACCTACCTCCGCCAGAATCAGCGAGCTCACGTTGACCGTGGCGTCGATGATCAGGAGCGACGCCATGTTCGGGAGAATGTGGCGGAAGATGATCTTCCACCCGGGCACGCCCATGAACCGGGCCGCTTGCACGAACTCACGCTCCTTTAGGGAAAGCGTCATTCCGCGCACGATGCGCGCCGTGATCATCCACTGAAACGCCGCGAGGAGCAGGACGAAGAACAACCAGGTCCGCCCCTGAAAGAGGGGCGACAGGATGGCGACGATCAGGAATCCTGGCAGGACCAGAAGGAGGTCCATGACCGCCGAGATAGCCGCATTGAGTATGCGCCCGAAGTAGCCTGCGAATGCTCCCGCGATGGCCGCTAACGCCGTGGACAGTACTGCCCCCACCAGCCCCACGACGAGGGACTTTTGCATGCCGCGCATCGTGAGCGCGAACATGTCGAAGCCGTTCTGGGTCGTGCCGAACCAGTGCTCGCCGGTAGGAGGCGAGAGGAACGCGCTGGCATCGAGCTCATCATACTGCCAGGCGACGAAGAGCGGGCTCAGGTAGGCGATGGCAAAGAGCACGAGCACGATGGTGAACCCTAACATCGCCAGGCGGCGGCGTAGGAATCGCCTGAGAACCAGCTGGCCGCGGGAGGTGACGTCTGGCTCGGCGGTCACGGCGGCACCTATCTAGACGCGAACTCTAGGATCCAGCGCCGCGTATGCCACGTCCGCCAGGAAACCGGCGATCAGCACCAGGATGGCAACGAAGAGCGTGACGCCTGCCACTGAGTTCACGTCCTGTCCAGTCACGGAGTTCACGAAGTATTCCCCCATGCCGTGCCAACCGAAGATTTTTTCCGTGAAGGTGGCCCCCACGAACAAGAGCGCGAACTGATAGGCGAAGAAGGTCACCATTGGGATGAGCGCGGTGCGGAGCCCGTGTCGGATGAGCGCGCGGGAGCGTGGTAACCCCTTGGCCTGTGCCGTGCGAAGAAAGTCGCTGCCCAGAATGTCCAGCATCGCGTTCCGCTGATACCGGCCGTAGAAGGCGATCGAGATGGATGCGAGTACGAGGGTGGGTAGGATCAGGTGCGCCATACGGTCCATGATCCCCGCGCCGGTCCAGGGATCGAGACCCGGAGTCATCTCGCCGGTCGTATAGAGAAGTTTGGTCTCCCCCGTGAAGCCGAGCAGGTTATTCAACCCGATGCCCGCGTTCTTGTATAGAACTGCGAGCACCACGGTCGGGATCGACAGGATGACGAACGAGAAGACCGTGAGGACATGGTCGAACTTCTGGTACTGCTTGACCGCCGCATAAGCGCCCCCGGCGACGCCCAGCGCGCTACCGAGGATTGCGCCGAGGAGCATGAGCCTCAGGCTGACCCACATACGGCGGTCGATCTCCTCGTTGACCGACGTGTTGTCGACCGTGCGGCCCAGGTCTCCATGGAAGACTCCCGTGGACCATCGTGCGAATCGCTCTAGCACTGGCGTCCGGTCGTTCAGGTTCAGCGCATCGAGGGCGGCATCGACGACGGCGGCGGGCGGAGGAGGATTTCGCCCCTCGTATCGCGACCTCGGATTCAGCTGGGTCGCGGCGAGGAAGTAGGCGGCAGACGTTGCCACCAGGACGAGCAGCGCCAGGTATGCGAGCCTGCGGAGAAGGAAGCTGATCATCGCCTAGCGCTTAATCGTGACGGTGCGTGGACGGCCACGGTGCTCACGGCTCGCCCAAGGTATCACTTCCGCCAGGTCCACGAAGCGGACTCGTACTGCGACAGGAGTGTGGCCGCGGTTTCTCGCTCCACGTTGCGGACCCCATCTCTCTGCCACTCTCCGCCCAGGCTTCCCGCGAATGCGGCCTCGACCGCCCGGGCGACCTCGGTAAAGCCGAGGGGCCGGGCGAGGGCCTCGGCGAGGGTGATGGGGCTGTGCCCCGATGGGCTCTCGGAGCCGACCGAGCCATCCCGGGCGCCTATGGCGCCGTCCATCTCGCGGCCTGGCGCTCGCAGCGCTTCAAGGTCAACGCCTGGCACTCCCAGGAGGATCGACCCATGCTGGAGCAGCACGGATCCGATGCGCGCCTGGGCGCTCCCCACGAGCTTCCGGCCCCCCACCTCGATCTCGCCGTTGGCCAGGGCGAAGAAGCAGGGCCCGCTCCCGAGCTTTGGGATCTTTCCGGAGCCGTTTGCGGCTCGCGCGGGCACGCCCAGGGAATGTATCGCCGTCAGGAGTGCTCCGTTCAGCGTGCGATAGGCCTCTCGAAGTCCTCCTACGGCCCCGAGGGGAACCACGAGGGCATAGGTGAGCTCTCGATCGTGCATGACCTCCCGACCGCCGGTGGGGCGGCGGACGATCTCGGCTCCGAGCCCCTCAGCCGCGCCGGGGTCGTACCGCTCGCGCGCGGGCTGGTTTCTTCCGAGAGAAAGGGTGGGGCGCGCCCAGCGATAGATCCGAAGGACGCCTTCGCCATCCTCGAGGCACCGAGCGAGAGCGACGTCCGTCGCCATGTTCCAGGCCCCCGAGGCGGGCGGGTCGCGGAGTATCCTCCACTGGCGGGGACGTGCCTTGGCGTTCAAGGGTGGGCGTTCGAAAGAGTCGGCGTTCAAGGGTTGGCGCTTCAAGAGTTGACTAGGGTGCCGCCAGGGTCACGATGTAGGCGAACCTCATCCGACGCCCCCCTCGGTCGTCTCGTACGAGTCTATCGGGGGACAGGTGCAAACCAAGTTCCGGTCCCCGTACGCATTGTCCACCCTTCCCACCGAAGGCCAGCACTTGTACTCGCGGGTCCAGAGTGCGGGGAAGCCCGCTCGCTCCCGTGAGTAGGCATGATGCCAGCCGTCGGACAGGAGAGACGCGAGCGTGTGGGGGGCGTTCTTGAGCGGGTTGTCGCTCCGGTCCAGAATGCCGGTTTCGATCTCCCGGATCTCCTTGCGGATCGAGATGAGCGCGTCGCAGAATCGGTCCAGCTCCTCCAGGCACTCGGACTCGGTGGGCTCCACCATGATCGTACCGGGGACGGGAAACGCGATCGTGGGCGCGTGGAAGCCGTAGTCCATGAGCCGCTTTGCAACGTCCTCCTCCGTGACCCCGGCCGACTTTCTGAAGGGGCGGAGGTCAAGGATGAATTCGTGTGCGACGCGCCCTCCCCTCCCCTTGTAGAGTACGGGGAAGTGATCTTCGAGCCGGCGGGCCATGTAATTCGCGTTCAGGATCGCCACTTCGGTGGCCCTCCTCAGGCCATCGTGCCCGAGCATGGCGATGTATGCCCACGAGATCAGGAGCACGGAGGCGCTTCCCCAAGGGGCGGCGGACACGGGCCCGATCCCGCGCTCGCCCCCGACCGGGATGACCGGGTGACGGGGGAGGAATGGCGCGAGGTGCTCGGCGACACAGATGGGACCCATACCCGGCCCGCCCCCGCCGTGCGGGATCGCGAACGTCTTGTGCAGGTTGATGTGGCAGACGTCGGCGCCGTAGTCCCCGGGGCGGCAGATCCCTACCTGGGCGTTCATGTTCGCCCCGTCCAGGTAGACCTGTCCCCCTCGCTCGTGGACGATGTCGCAGACCTTCCGTACCCCCTCCTCGAAGACGCCGTGTGTCGATGGATAGGTGATCATCAGCGCGGCAAGCTCGGTCGCGTGGGCATCGGCCTTGGCGCGAAGGTCGTCCAGGTCCACGCTGCCGCTCGAGTCGCACTTCACCACGACCACCCTCATTCCCGCCATCACGGCCGAAGCGGGGTTCGTGCCGTGCGCGGAAGACGGGATGAGGCAGACGCGCCGGGCTCCCTCGCCTCTTTCCTGGTGGTACGCGCGGATCACGAGGAGGCCCGCATACTCACCCTGGGCTCCCGAGTTCGGCTGTAGGGACACGGCCGGCAGCCCCGTGATGGCGGCGAGCCACCGCTCGAGGTCGCGCACGATCGTGGCGTAGCCGGCGGCCTGCTCGACGGGCGCGAACGGGTGCATCTGGGAGAACTCGGGCCAACCGAGTGGGATCATCTCGGCGGTCGCGTTCAGCTTCATCGTGCATGACCCCAGCGGAATCATGCTCGTGGTGAGCGAGAGATCGCGGCTCTCCAGGCGGTGGATGTAGCGGAGCAGTTCGGTCTCGGAGTGATGACGGTTGAAGATCGGGTGCTCGAGGAAGGGGGAGCTCCGGCGGAGCGCCGCGGGGAGCGCATTAGGCTCGGACCCGGCCCTATCCTCGATCTCTCGGAAGAGGCTCCGGGGGTCCGGGATCTCCCGTGCCGACCCCGACCCCATCGACCCCGAAAAGACCCCGAGGAGGTCCTTCACCTCTTCCGGCTCCACGGTCTCATCCAGCGCGATCCCGATAGTCCCGTCCCCGAAGTCGCGGAGGTTGATCCCGGCGGAGCGAGCCCGCTCGAGGATGCCGGAAGCGTGGGTTCCCGAAGCGTGGGTTCCCACGGGGCGGACGCGGAGCGTGTCGAAGTAGTGCTGGGTGAGGACCTCGTGCCCGAGCCCCTGAAGGCCGCGGGCGAGAACGCGCGTCAGGTCGTGAATCCTCCGGGCGATTCGGCGGAGCCCTTCTGGGCCGTGGTAGACCATGTACATCGAGGCCATGACCGCGAGGAGCACCTGCGCCGTGCAGATGTTCGAGGTGGCCTTCTCCCGGCGGATGTGCTGCTCCCGGGTCTGGAGCGCCATGCGGAGCGCTCGGTTCCCGTGCACGTCCCGGGATACTCCGATGATCCGGCCGGGGAGGTTGCGCTTCAGCGCCTCGGTTACCGCCATGTACGCAGCGTGGGGCCCGCCATAGCCCATTGGGACCCCGAAGCGCTGGGTGCTTCCCACGGCCAAGTCCGCGCCGAGCTCCCCGGGCGGGGTGATCAGCGTGAGGGAGAGGAGGTCCGCGACGACGCCTGCGAGCCCACCGACCTCATGGATTCGCCGAATTGCCGGCGCCGGGTCCACCACCTCTCCGTTAGTGGTTGGGAGCGCGAAGAGGGCCCCGAAGAAGGAGCTGTCGAACGAGGTATCGGCAGGATCTCCGACACGGACGTCCACGTCCAAGGGGAGGGCCCGGGTACGGACCAGCTCGATCGTCTGCGGGTGGCATCCCTGATCCACGAAGAAGGCGTGCCGTGTCCGACCTGACTCGGCCAGGAAGACGGCCATCGCCTCAGAGGCGGCCGTGCCTTCATCCAGGAGCGACGCGTTCGCGATCGGAAGCCCTGTCAGGTCGGTCACCGCGGTCTGGAAGTTCAGAAGCGCTTCCAGCCGGCCCTGGGATATCTCGGCCTGGTACGGCGTGTACTGGGTGTACCAGCTCGGGTCTTCGAGGATATTCCTCAGGATGACCGGGGGCGTGACCGTGGCGTGGTAGCCCATCCCGATGTAGGAACGGAAGACCCGGTTCCCCGAGGCGACCGACCGGAGCCGCTGGAGGACCCCTGTCTCGGTGAGCCCGTCCCCGATCCCGGGGAGCGCGTCGCATCGGATCGAGCTGGGCACCGCATCGCCGATCAGCTCCTCCATGGAGCCATATCCCAGGAGCTCGAGCATCTGAGCCACTTCGGCGGGATCGGGCCCTATGTGTCGATCCACGAAGCGATCGGCGCGCTCCAGCGTACGTGTCATTTGCCCACGAGCGTCCGATACTCCTCCGCGTCGAGCAGGTCGTCCACCTGGGAGAGGTTCGAGGGCTTGAGGCGCACCATCCATCCCTTGCCGTACGGGTCGGAGTTCACCAAGGCGGGGTCTTTGTCGAGAGAGGTGTTCACTTCCATGACCTCACCTGCGACCGGGCAGTAGATATCGCTTACCGCCTTCACCGCTTCGATCGTGCCCATCACTTCCGAGGCCTGAAACGTGGCGCCGATGGCGGGGAGCTCCAGGAAGACGACGTCACCGAGCTCGCCCTGAGCATAGTCTGTAATTCCGACCGTGAAGACCCCCGGCCGCGGGTCGGGCTTGAGGTATTCGTGCTGATCGGTGTAATACAGGTAGGTGGGGATCTCTGACATCCAGTCGACTCCAGAGGGGTGACCCGGGAACGGCGCCCCGCCAATAGAGGAGTTACCCGGAAGAGCGTCAAGCGTCCCCAAAGGGGGAGTAGTGGGGTTGGCGCGCGGCACGTCGGACGGTACCCTTACATGGCAGGAAGGGCCTGCACCAAACGGAAAGGAGGCACGGCCATGTTTCCCAAACTGAGTTTGATGGAGCTCGTCCTGATCTTCGGTGTCGTCGTGCTGTTCCTCGGGGGGAAGCGGATCCCTCAGATCGCTCGCGGGCTGGGCGAGGGGATCAGGAACTTCAGGACGAGCATGAAGGAGCCTGAGCGCTTGGAGAAAGGGGATGCCTCCGGGCGCGGAGACGACGGCAAGGGCGCCTGACGTCGCCGGGGTCCCCCCGCGCTTCCGGCTCGCGGTCCTCTTTCTCACCGTCTTCGTGGACCTGGTGGGGTTCGGGATCGTTCTCCCGCTCCTCCCCCTCTATGCGGATCGCTTCGGGGCCACCGGGACGCAGATCGGGATCCTGGTTCTCTCGTACTCCGCGGCACAGCTCCTCCTTGCCCCCGTATGGGGGCGCCTCTCGGACCGGATCGGGCGTAGGCCGGTCCTCATTGTCGGGCTCCTGGGCTCGGCGGTTTCATACGTAATCTTTGCCTACGCGGGGTCCATCCCGGTCCTCCTCCTGTCCCGGATCATGGCGGGCGTAGGAGGAGCGAATATTCCGGTGGCGCAGGCCTACGTCGCGGACGTGACCCCGCCGGAGAACCGGGCCGGGAGCATGGGGCTGATCGGTGCCGCTTTCGGGCTCGGATTCATCTTTGGCCCCGCCATCGCGGGGGTGCTTGCTCCCATGGCTCCGGAGCTGCCCGGGCTCGCGGCCGCCGGGCTCTGCGCCGGGAACGCCTTCCTGGCCGTTCTCTTCCTCCCCGAGTCCCTGTCCCGGGATGAGCGGACTGCCCGGGAGGAACGGAAGGCCTCGGAGAACCAGAAGGGCATCGGTGAGCTCCGTCTCTTGCTCGCGGCCCCGGCCTTCCGCCGCGTCCTAGTCGTCTCCCTGCTCTTCCAGGTCGCCTTCTCCGCGATACACCCCACTTTCTCGCTCTTTGCCGCCCAACGGTTCCATCTGAGCGAGGCAGCGGTAGGATCGCTCTTCGCGTTCTTGGGTGTGATGTCCGCAGTGATGCAGGGAGGGCTCGTCCCCGTCTTCGCGGCGCGCTTTGGCGAGGTCGCGCTGATTCGCGCATGTGCCATACCGTTCGTAGCGGGGTTCATCCTGATTGCGATCTCGCCATCCGTGGCCCTCCTCCTTGTCGGGCTGGCGCTCCTCGCCCTCGGATTCGGCGGCACTCTCCCCTCGCTCACGAGCCTTCTCTCGCGGTCCGCGCCTGAGGTGCTCCTGGGGGGGTCGCTGGGAGTAGGGCAAAGCGTTGGGGCGCTGGGGCGGATCCTGGGACCGCTTCTGGCGGGGGTGACCTGGGATGTTCTGGGAGTTCAGTGGCCCTATTTCATAGCCGCGGGGATCGGTGTGGCGGCCGGGGCGTGGAGCGGGACGCTTCGCCAGCCGGGCCCGGTGCTGCGTGCTGCGCCGGTCGTAGAGGCCGAAGCTCCCCTGGACGCGAGCCCCTCGTGAACGGGAAGGCGCTCGAGAACGTCATCATCGTGCTGGACGAGCCGCAGGACCTCGTGAACATCGCGGGGGCCGTGCGAGCCATGAAGAACATGGGACTCCGCCGACTCCGCCTGGTCCGGCCCGCCGAGTTCGACGCTTGGCGGATCACCGGGATCGCGCATCGCTCCGAAGATCTGGTGGACTCCGCCGAGATCGTTGAGACGCTTGAGGAGGCCGTCCGGGATTGCGTTCTGGTGCTGGGTGCAACGGCCAGGGCCAGGACTGCCCAGCGAAATTACGGACGTCCTCGGGTATGGGCGGAGAAGATTGTCGGGCGCGCTCAGGAAGGAGAGGTGGCGATCGTTTTCGGCCGAGAGGACAAGGGGCTCTCGAACGCGGCGCTCGATCGCTGCGACGGGGCGATCGTGATCCCCACGGATCCGGGATACCGGAGCCTCAACCTGGCCCACGCATGCCTCCTCGTAGCCTACGAGGTGTTCCTCGCCGCGGAAGGGGCCGAGCGCCCACTTCCCAAGGGGAAGCGTTCCGCGGGACTGGCGACCCGGGGTGAGACGGAGGAGATGATCGAGGCCCTCTCGCGTGGGCTCGAGCGGATCGACTTCTTCAAGGCTCGCTCGGCAGAGGTCGTGATGAGAACCTTCCGGACCCTGTTGGCTCGGGCCGAGCTTGACCGACAGGAGGCTGGGCTGGTGAGGGCGCTCGGCTTCGAGATCGTGAACTATCTCGACCGCGCCCCGGAGGATTAGGGGGGGCGGGCGGATGGGCCCCGCGTTCTCTATCTTGTCGGGTGGGTGAGCAGAGAGTGGTTCCCCGTTGCCACTGGGGTCCGCATGTCCTCGACGGGGAAGGCCACCGCGCCCGCGTCTCTCTCCGAGAGATACCAGGTCCTCCTAGAGATCGGTAAGGCCCTCACCGGCGTGCGGAACGACGACGAGCTCTACGCCTTGATCTACCGCGAGACCGCTCGCGTGATGGAGGCCGACGGGTTCTACATCTCCGTCTACGACGATGGATCCGACGAGGCCACGGTCGTGTTCTGGGCGGACGGGGGGAAGGGACGCCGCTCACAGGTCGTGTATGCGGGTTCGGAAAGCCAGGTGATCCGGCAGGGCGCTCCCGTGATGGTATCGGACGGGCTGATGGACCAGTCGCTCCTGGTACTGGGGGAGGAGGGGGACCCGGTAGCCCGCTCGGCGATCTCCGCCCCTCTCATGGTCCGCGGCCAGGTCTTTGGCGTCATCAGTACGCAGAGCTATCGCCCCGGCGCCTACGCGCAGGCAGACCTGGAGCTCCTCGAGGGGATCGCCGGGCTGGCGGCGGTCGCGATCCAGAACGTTTCCCACGTGCAGGAGTTGGATCGTAGGTGCCGCGAGGCGGAAAACATGGAGGAGATCGTCCGGGCACTCGTGAGCTCCGTGGACATCGAGGAGCTCCTGGGGACGGTCGCCGACGCGGCGCTGGATCTCCTCGGGGCCGATGGCGCGGTAGCATGGCTCTTCGAGGAGGACCTGGCGCGTGTCGGCGCGAGTCGGGGGCCGATCGCGTTGGATGCGGGGACCACGTTTCCGCTTGAGGGAGGGCTCGTCACGGCGCTCCTAGAGGAGCGGCGGGCCGTCATTGTTGAGGACGTACGGACGACGGAGCTCCTCACGAGCCAGCAGCGGGCGCTTCTCCGGTCGCGGTGCGCGCTCGTGGTGCCCCTCGTGCACGGGGAGCGGGTCACCGGAGCCCTCTCGGTCGAGATGGCCCGGCCCCGGCCCTTCAGGAAGGAGGACCAGCAGCTGCTCGAGAGGCTCGCGGGACATGCGATGGTCGCACTGCAGAACGCCCAGCTGCACGCGAGCCTCCAGGCGGCGTCGCTAACCGACCCACTTACCAAGCTGCCGAACCGGCGTCACCTGGAGATGCACCTCACGCGGGAGTTGGCTGCGGCCCAGCGGGGGCGGAAGCTCTCGGTCGTGCTCTTCGACCTGGACAATTTCAAGCAGCACAACGACACGCTCGGCCACCTGGCCGGGGACGGGGTGCTCGAGGCGATGGGAGAGGTGTTGGCGATTGAAACCCGGGCGATGAACCTCGTGGCTCGCTACGGGGGCGACGAGTTCGTAGCGGTGCTCTCGGACACGCCAGCCGAGGGCGCACGCCTCCACGCAGGTCGGGTCGCCGACCGGGTCGCCCGCCATCCAGGCTTGGCCCCCTACGGGATCACCCTGAGCGCCGGCGTTGCGGAGTACGGCGAATCCGCTCGAACGATCAAGGATCTGCTGAAGGTCGCCGACGAGGACCTGTACCGCTCGAAGGCCGAGAAACGTTCGGGATGATGGCTTCCTCCTGCGGATGACCGATCACCGAATCGTGGGCTCCCCCAGCGTCACCGTCGATGGTCTCCTCGCCGTCGCGATCGAACTGGCCTACCAGGCCGGGGCCGTGACGCTCAGTCACTTCGGGAAGGTCCACTCGGCGGACGCGAAGGCGGACGGGAGCCCCGTTACCGTGGCGGACAGGGAGGCCGAAGCCCTCCTCCGAGAAGGGATCCGGGCACGGTTTCCGGATCACGGGATCCTAGGGGAGGAGTTCGGGGAGGAGGCGGGCACTGCGCCGATCCGGTGGGTCCTGGACCCGATCGACGGGACTCGCTCGTTCATGCGGGGCGTTCCCATCTATGCGGTGCTGATCGGTGTCGAGGTGGAAGGGAAACCCGTCGTGGGCGTGGCACACCTTCCGGCGCTAGCCGAGACGGTGGCTGCCGGGCAGGGGATCGGGTGCCGCTGGATCGGCGGAAGCGGCGGAGCGAGCCGGTCGGCGCGCGTTTCGGACACGACAGAGCTCGGGGACGCGTTGACCCTCACCACGGATCCCCAGTCCGTTCTCGCCTCCCCGATCGCCGGCGGGTGGAAGGAGCTGTGCGCCCGGGTGGGGGTGGTTCGGGGTTGGGGGGACGCCTACGGACACGTGCTCGTGGCAACTGGCCGTGCGGAGATCATGGTGGACCCGGTCCTCTCTCCTTGGGACGCGGCAGCCCTGATCCCGATCCTATCTGAGGCGGGGGGCCGCTTCACGGATCTGGGGGGGGAGGAGAGCATCCACGGGGGGTCCGGCGTTTCCACGAACGGCCACCTCCACCACCGCGTCCTGGGCCTTCTTCGAGGGGCCTAACGGGGCTGGAGCGAAGGCGTTCTAGCGCGACCCGACCGGAAGCTCGGCCTCGGTCATTTCCGGGAGGGGCTTGGGCTGCCAGAGCTGGATAATGGGGAATGTGACGAGGAACCAGCGCACCGCCGTCCCGAAGAGTCCGAGGAAGCCGAGGCCGATCAGCGGTTCCCAGAAGGTGATCGTGGCTTGTCCCGGCTGGTGCAGGGAGGGCGCGATGAGGAGGAAGCGCTCGAGCCAGAGTCCTCCCAGGATGAGAACACAGATTGCCCCCAACCACCCGGGGCGCTTCTTGGGAGCGCGTCCGATCAGCGACGCGAAGGGAACGACGAAGCAAAGTACGATCACGAGAAGCGAGAGCCGACCCCACCCCTCCCCGGACCGCTGCACCATCCATTCCTGCTCCCAGGGCAGCTTCCCGTACCAGATCACGAGGTACTGGGACCAGAAGGTATAGGTCCAGAAGATCGAGTACGCGAAGGTGAGTTGCCCGAGGTCGTGGAGCTGTTGCGGCCCGATGTGCTTGTCCGCGTACGGAAGGGTCTTCTTCAGGAGCACCGAAAGCAGCGCCGTGGAGGCAATTCCGCTCCAGAACGCTCCCATGAAGAACCAGGCCGGGAACAGGGTCGACAGCCAGTGGGGATCGAGGCTCATCGCCCAGTCCACGGCGAACATGCTCATCACCACGGCATAGGTCAGGACGAGAGGCGGTGCGAGCACCGTGAGTTTGGCCCAGCTACGGTCCTCCTCCCGCTCCTGCCCGAGCCATTTTCCGGAAAGGCGTGCCCGCCAACGCGCCCGAGCCGCATCACCTCCTGCTTCCGCCGCTCCCTCAGGACCGAGGTCCGGGCGTAGGGACCAGTACACGAAAATGAGGCTCATGGTGAACAACAGGAGGGCGCCACCCGCTTGCCGGGCCATGAGGAAGGGGATGTTCAGGTAAGCAGCTTTCTGCTGGAGGATCTCATCCTCCGCCATCATCTCGAGCCAGGGAAAGTAGTTCTCGCGAAGCCCCAGCATAGGGAGGAGGAGAAGGAACGAGATCGGGAGGAAAGCTCCGAGGGAGAGCGAGATCCGACGCACGGACCAGTTCCACCTCGCCTTCGTGATCACCGTGGCTGCATAGAGAATCACCGCGCCCTGCGCGACGCTCGTGAAGAAGAGCCAGTTCGACACATACGACTGCCACGCCCGGCCCGGATCGGTGCGCAAGAGAGCAAGAAAGGAGATGGCCCCGACCGCAACCAGTCCCCCCAGGACCAGGGGGGCAACCTTTCCCCTCCGGAAGTAATGGGCGTCCAGCCGCGCGGGAATGGGGATCTCGTGCATCCTAGAGGCCCTGGAGTTGGCGCACGTAGTTCACCACGTGCCATCGGTCGAAGTGTGAGACCTGGTGCCCGTACGCCGGCATCAGCCCTCGGCCGATCCGGATCATCGAGTAGATGTACCCGTCCGGCAGCTCCAGGGCAGTCGGCAGCAGCAGGGAACGCGAGAACAGTGGGGCCGCCTGAGACACGGCGCCGTCTCCCGCCCCAGTTTCGCCGTGGCAGGGGGAGCAAGTGCGGTTGAAGACCTGCTCGCCCCGGGCGAGCGACGCAGGGGTCCGCTCCACAGGGCTTACCATGGCGGCCACTTCCGCGCTCGCCAGGTCGTTCACGGTGATGGGCGCCGGCATCGCGACTCCCTCAGGCTGTCCGAGATTCACCACCCCGGGGCCGCTCGGAAAGTTGCCCGACGCAAATGGAACCGAGCCCACCGCCGGAGGCCTCGTGTTCTCGTAGGCACTGAAGGACGACTGGTCCCGCATGCTCCGCCCGAAGATCGAAACCATGACATTATCCATGGGCGTACAACCGGTGCCGATCAGCGCCACGGCTACGACCGCGGATGCGCGTCCGAGCCCCCTATCGCGGAGCATCCTGGCGGGGAGCGCCATGGCCCGGCGTGCTCTAGCCCCGTCTGCCCTAGCCATGGGACCTTCCCTCGGGGTCCTCTTCCAGCCGTGATGGATGGCTCGATTCGAGAATCCGGCGCGCCGCGGCGAGACGCTCGGGCGGAGCCGTGACGTACACGCCGAACCGGCCTGCGGAGAGCTCCGGATCGTAGACCACGTTCGGCTTGAGCACAGGCACCCGCATGTTCCAGAGCACCCCGATCACCGTCGCGAACACGCCGAAGAGGATCGTCATCTCGAACGCGATCACTACGTATGCGGGGATCGAGACGATTGGCTTCCCGCCCGTGACGAGCGGCCAGTCGGTGGCGGAGAAGATAGTGAAGGCAAAGCCCGTGGCAGTGCCCGTGAGACCGCCGATGAGCGTGAAGAGCCGGATCGGGCTGCTCCCGTACCCGAGGGCGTGCTCGATTTCGTGCTCCGGACAGGGAGTGAAGGCCGTGATCTCCTCGAACCCCTCCTTCCGAAGGGCCGTGATCGCCTCGACCGTGGAGTCCACGAAGTCGTACGACGCGAGTACTCCCTGGCGCGTCGCGCTCATCCGGGAACCTCAGCATGCGCCCGGCTCCCACCGCTCTCATGGGAGGTCCTGCGCGTCGGAGTAGGCAGGACTTCCTTGATCTCCTGGATCGCAACCGGCGGGAGGAGCCGGATGAAGAGCAGGAACCAGAAGAAGAACCAGCTAAAGCTCCCGACCAGGATCCCCATCTCGGTGAGGGAGGGTCGGTATGTCCCCCAGGCGAACGGCATGTATTCGTGGGAGAGCGAGACGACGATGATCGTGAAGCGCTCGAACCACATCCCGATGTTGATGAAGATCGAGATGACGAAGAGCGCCGCGATCGAGTGCCGGACGCGCTTGAACCAGAGAAGGATCGGGATGATGCCGTTGCACGTGAGCATGATCCACGACGCCCACCAATAATTCCCGAAGAGACGGTTCCAGAAGGTCGTCCGCTCGACCTCTTCACCCGAGTACCAAGCCATGAAGAACTCGGTGAGGTACGCATAAAAGACGATGAGCCCGGTCACGAGACATAGCTTTGCCATCGCGTCGAAGTGCTTCGTGGTCAGGTAGTTCTGAAGTCCGAACGCCTTCCGCAGCGGTACCATGAGGGTGATCACCATCGCCACCCCGGAGAAGATGGCCCCGGCCACGAAGTAAGGCGCGAAGATGGTCGCGTGCCATCCTGGGACGATGGACATCGCGAAGTCCCAAGACACCACCGAGTGGACCGAGAGCACCAGCGGTGTGGCCAGCGCTGCCAGGTACAGGTAGGCATGTCCGAAGTGGTGCCACTGGCGGTCCGTCCCTCTCCACCCGAACGACAGGAGCGTATAGAAGCGGTGCCGGAACCCGCCCTGGGGGGCGTGGTCGCGGGCCGCCGCGATGTCCGGGATCAGCCCCAGAAAGAAGAAGAGGGACGACACAGTGAAGTACGTCGAGACCGCGAATACGTCCCATACCAGGGGAGAGCGGAAGTTGGGCCAGAGCATCCGCTCGTTCGGATACGGAAATAGCCAGTAGGCGTGCCACGCCCTTCCCAGGTGGATCAGCGGGAAGAGCCCTGCCGTCATGACCGCGAAGACCGTCATCGCCTCGGCTGCGCGGTAGATGGACTGACGCCACTTTGCACGGAAGAGGTAGAGGATCGCGGAGATCAGCGTCCCGGAGTGCGCGATACCGACCCAGAAGACGAAGGTCGTGATGTACACGCCCCATCCGACCGGGCTGTTCAACCCGGAGAGGCCGATCCCGTTGATGATCTGGTTCCCCCACGAAAAGAAGAGGAGCCCCACACCGGCGCTCGCGAGCCCGAAGAGGAACCACCATCCCTTTCCAGGGGGGCCGAGAATCTTGAGGATGTCGACATTGACCTGCCCGTACGAGCGCAGATCCGGGTGCGTCGCCTTTCCCCTCTCCCGCTCGGTCACCGTCGCCATGGCGTATCCACGCTATACCTCGATCTCTTCCACAGGGTGGAAGGTGACCTTCCGCAGGTAGTTCACGGCGGGCTGCGTGTTGATCAGGACGTCCAACACCCGGTACGTCCGCTCGTTCGCGGTGACCTGCGCCACGCGGGAGTTGGGATCGCGGATGTTCCCGAAGACGATCGCCTCGGCCGGGCAGCTCTGCTGGCAGGCGGGGACCACCTGTCCGTCCGTGACGCCTCGTCCCTCGAGCGTTGCCCTATGCTCGGCCTGCCGGATCCTCTGCACGCAGAACGAGCACTTCTCCATCACGCCCTCGCCCCGTACGGTGACGTCCGGGTTGTACTGCCAGTTCATGGGCTCGGGGATCTCCGAGAACGCGAACCAGTTGAAGACCCTGACCTTGTAGGGGCAGTTGTTCGCGCAATATCGGGTTCCTACGCAGCGGTTGTAGACCTGTGCGTTCAGCCCGTCCGGCGTGTGGTACGCCGCGTAGACCGGACAGACCGGCTCACAGGGTGCGTTCCCGCAGTGTTGACAGAGCATCGGCAGGAAGCGGACGTCCAGCAGTCCGGGCTCGTCCGCGTTGATCCCTTCGTAGTATCGCTCGAGCCGGATCCACTGCAGGTCGCGGCCCATCATCATTTGGTCCTCACCCACCCACGCCACGTTGTTCTCGGACTGGCAGGCCGTGACACAGGCCGAGCACCCGGTGCACTTGTCGAGATCGATGGCCATGGCCCAACGGGGGAATGCCTCCGGGTCATACTCCCCGTGCCGTGCCCCGGGCAGGGGAAAGGCTTCGGGGGCACCGTCCGTCGGGACTGGGACGAAGCCGCCCACGCCCTGGAGCTCCTCGAGATCACGTCTCTCAGGGGCTTCGAATGCTCCGGACCGGAGCGCGGCAAGCTCGACCGCGGGGGCAATCGGTCGACCCTGCTGGTTGTCTGCGCCCGCGACCGTCGCGAGGCGCCGCCACTCTCCCGTGGGCTCGATCCGGACCCGGGTGGCGAGATGGACGAGGGCTCCCGAGGGCTGCTCGATCTCCGAGGGGAGGAGGACCATGGGGTTCACGCCCCTCCCGTCCGCCCAGCGACCGAAGCTCGTATGCCCGCCACCCATGGCTACCGCAGCCGTGTTCCGTCGGATTCCAGGGTACGGATAGACAGGGACCTCGACTTCCCCGTGCGGGGAGATCACACGAACGATGTCTCCACTCCGGAGCCCAAGCTCCGAGACTGTCTCGGGATGGAGCTCCACCCACGAGTGCCAGGAGATCTTCGAGACTGGGTCCGGAAGCTCCTGGAGCCAGGGGCGGTTCGCGCCGCGGCCGTCCCCGAAGCGGGAGGACGGATATACGACGAGCGCGAGCCCTTCCCCGTCCAGGGCGGGAGCCTCGAAGGCGAGCGCGCGATCCGGGGTCTGGAGTACGGGCACGATGGGCTCAATGGAGGGAAGCTCGACGACCCCGCTCCGCAGAGCCTCCCGCCAGAACTCATCGAAGGTGCCGCCCGGGCTTCCCGCGGCCGCGTGAAGATCGCTCCAGCCAGCCCGGAGGTAGTCGTAGAAGGTCTCGGACCCCAAGTCCTGCCCGAGCCGGCGCGCGGCCGTGAGAAGGATGTCGCCAACCGGTCGCGAGTCGAAGTGCGGGACCGTGCGCATCGCGGGCTGCTGCACCGTCCAGAGCCCCGGCCTCGGGTTCGAGTCCCCCCAACTTTCCAGCCAATGGCTCTTTGGAAGGACCAGGTCCGCGAGGCGCGCCGTCTCGTCGAGCCGGTCGCTGATCACGACCTTGAACCCGACGGAGCCGAGCGCAGCCGCGAAGCCGGCGCCGGGCGGCAACGAGTAGGCCGGGTTCGCCTCGTGGATCACGAGCGCCGCGACCTGACCCGCCTGCATCGCCGCGATCGCCGAAGCCAGATCTCCCGCCGAGGAAGAAGGTGCGCTCAGGTGCCCGCTTCCCGGGTGCAGGGTGCGGCCCACCGCGCCTCCGACCGCGTTCAGAATGAGAACGGCGAGGTTCGCTGCGGTTGCGTTACGCCCCTGGCCCGCGACACCGGGGCCGACGGCCAGGCCGGGTCCCTCTGTCACGAAGCGTCTGGCGAGCCCCTCGAGAGCCTCGGCGGTCACGCCAACCTGGCTCGCGACGGAGGCGGGGTCGTACGCCTGGAGTACCGTGGCGTAGGGCCCGGCGTCCGCACCCTCCCGGGCAAGGACGTTCGCCATCGCGAGGGCCACGAGGGCCTCGGATCCGGCGTCCACGGGGACCCATTCGTCCGCGTTCTGTCCGGTGAGCGAGAGTCGGGGGCCGATCGCAACCAGCCGGCCCTTCTCGAACCCATCCGTGGTCCCGCTCATCCTGGCGAAGCCCCGCGAGTGCTCGACAGGGGAGAGCCACGTTTCCAGGAAGTCGGCGCCGAACGAGAAGATGATGCGCGCCGCCTCGAAGTCGAAGGTCGGGACCTCGTCGGTCCCGAAGGCCATCCGGGAGGCTTCCCGAAGCGATGCGTGCGAGAGCGGTTCGAACTCGACCCGCCGGCCCCCGAGCGCTCCGGCCCACGCCTCCTCGAGCCGGGTCAGCGTGGGTCCCTGACGTCCGCTCAGGAGGAGGACGTTGGCTCCGGCGCTGGCGAGCGAGCTGGCGAGGAGATCCCCCGCCTCTGCCCATGTGATAGCGCTGAAGGTGTCGCCGGTCCGGCGCGTGGGTCCTGTGAGCCGGTCTGGATCGTAGAGCCCCTGGAGGGCCGAGTGGCCACGCGAGCAGAGGGCGCCGCCCGAGACGGGGTGCGCGGGGTTCCCATCGAGCTTGATCGCCCGACCCTCCCGGGTCTTCACCCAGGTCCCGCATCCCGCGGGGCACTCGCCGCAGGCGGTGGCGTACCATGTCGCCACCCCTGGCGTGATCTCCTCGGGGGGCACCACGTAGGGAATCAGCTGCTCGACCCGATCGGTCGAGCAACCCACAAGCCCCACTCCAGCCCCGGTGACACCGAGGACTTTCAGGAACTCCCGCCGTTTGATGCCGTCGTTCATCGAATCAGTAGTGACAGACGGTGCAGTCCCGGGAAGCCCCACGCACCAGGTGGCATCCCACACACCAGCCCATGGTCAGGGGCTGGTTCACCTCCTGGATCACCCCAAGCCCCCTCACATTCCCGTGGCACGAGGTGCAGTTCACTCCGGCTGCGATGTGCCTCATGTGCTGGAACTGGACGTGGTCCGGCAGGTCGTAGATCCGGTTCCAGGGGATCGCCTCCTGCCGCGCGGCATAGCCCCGTATGATCTCGATCTGCTCCGGGTTCTCGGTTCCTGCCACGAATTGGTGACACCCCATGCACGTGGCCACTGGGGGGATCCCTGCGGTTTGCGAACGCTCGGCCGAGAAGTGGCAGTACTGACAGTCGATCTGGAGCTCGCCTGCATGCTTGCTGTGCGGAAATGCGATCGGTTGTCCGGAGAAGAGCGCCTGCTGGACGACCTGCCCATCGGCGCTTCCCGTATCCGTAGCGCTTCCGGCCTCAGCAACGATGCCCGCCTCCACAGCGCTTGAGGAGTCAACCTCCTGGGTCTGCACGAACGCAAGAGACGCTGCGAGGCCAAGGCTCACAGCAACCGCGCCAAACCACTGCATCTTCATGGCGACTCGAGGTCGATCGAGGACCGAAAGAAAGGGCTCCCCTGCATCAAACAGCGCCGGAACTTATGGAGGCCACATCGGGGCGTCAACGTGGGCGCGCGGTGCGTGAGATGGGCTCGATCGAGGCGCGTCAGAGCCACCGAAAGATGGCGGAGAAGCGGTTGCCCGCCGCCTGTGTTGGAGGGCAGATTCCAGCATGCGCCACCCCAAGTCTCCAGAGACGACCTTCTCATGACTCGTCCTCCTCCGCGACCTCCTTCGGGTCATCCCTCCGATCTGCCCGCCGGGGCGAGGCCGTCGCCCGGCCAGCACCTCGCCACGATCAGCCATGAGGGCCGATTCTGGGATGTCTACCTCGAGTTCGAGGAGGATCTGAGGGGACCGGATGGATGCCGGGCGCTCCTGGTGTACTCGGCTGCCGACCGGGTGGAGGGGGAGACACCGCTCCGCACGGTCGCGGTGATCGTAGAACCCACGCACGAGGAGGCGGTCCGGAAAGCCCGTGAGCTGGATGGGCACCAACTCGTCGCCTTCCTGCGGTCGCTCCTGCCCTGATCTATATGCCCCGCTCGCTGGGGAGGGGCGCGAGCTGCGTCGCTCGCGTCAGAGCGCGACTCTCATGCTTTATCGGGTCCCAGGGATCTCTCGATGGGACTCTGGGGTTCTAGCTGTTCGTCCCGTGGCGGCCGGTCCTGGGATACGAGTGCCCCGGCGCCGCGTTTTGGGAAGTTCGACCCTCCCTAACCACAAGTCGAAGAGGAGCCCGGATGGCCATCTTTCGGACCCGCTATTACACCGATGTAACGGTCGGTGTCGGTGGAAGGATCACCATCCCGCAGGACATGAGGGACGACCTGGGGATCGAGGAAAGGGACGTCTTGACCGTTCGCGTGGAGGAGAACTCCACGGGTACCCGGCAGATGGTCATCTGGCGATCGGAGCAGCCCGACGACTGAGCGCACGAGCCTGGGTCCGTGCCAGCGTCCTTCAGGACTCGAGACTCACCCAGCGCACCAAGGCTAGAAGAGGACCCTGCCCGTCGTGACGCCACCACGAAGGTGGAAATGGCTGTTCTCGGAAGGTGGTAACGCGAGTAACTCCGCATGCGGCCGCGATTTCTGCGACCTGGCTTCGCGCAGCTTCTCCGCCCGCGACGGCTAGCGTCTGTAGAAGGCCTCGGAAAGGATACAGGACCTCCGGCAGCCGATCGAGGCTTTCGAGCGGTCGCACCCGGACGGTTCGCCCACCGCACGGCGTAAATGGGATGGAATCCGGCTCGTAGAGGACCGTCCACGACGCCCTCGGCGGAGCGAAGACCTGATCCCCCGAGCCGGCTGCCTTTCGCAGCTCCGCGCTCCCCCGAAGCTGGTGGACCATAGAGGCGACCGCCGCGGCGGGTGACCCCTGGGGCAGTTTTTTGGCCAACCCCTCCAACTCATCGGCTAGGAAGGCCGCCCACTCCTGCGGGGTGATCTTCTCCCCCCCCTCGACCCAGATCGCCTGTGGAGATACACACCCCCGCTGGTCGAAAAAGGCCACGGCTCGCGCAGCTTCGGTCGCGACGGCCCGAGCGGCGCCGGGAGAGGTGAGCGCCTCGCGAGCGACCACGCCCATCGAGACGCGGTGAGGGTAGGGCACCAGGGGGGTTGAGGCCGGGATCCGCTCCCGCAAGCGCGACAAAGCGACCGGCCCTCCGTAGGCTACCACCCGGTCAGCTTCTCGGATGGCGACCTCCTCCAGGGCGCCGCCCGCGTCGCCGGGCCAGTAGACGACGGCGAGCGCGCTCGCGAGGGCTTCATCCTCCTCGGCGATTCCCCTGGCCGCCAGGCACGAGAGTGCGATGTCTCCCCGTCCCGGCTTGAGAAGGACCGGACATTTCACGAGGAGGGAGCGGAAGAGCGAGGTCACCCCTACCCCAGGCACGTTACCAGCGCCGACGTGGAGCGCGAAGCGTCCTCCCACGGCCCGCAGCAGGTCCCCCCGTGGACCGGGGCGGAAGCCGTCCAGGACCAGGGGATCGGGGAAGTCGGCGGCGAGCAGGGCATCCAAGCGCTCGGGGGTCCACTCCCTGGCCATCCCGTCGATCACCTCCTGCACCATCGCGTGGGAGAGGCCGCACTCCGTGGGAAGCCGGGCCTCCGCCTCGGCCCGGAGAGGATCGCCCCGATCGAGGAGTCGCTTGCCGACCCTTCCGAGCGTCGCGACGAGCTTCTTGATCGGCCGCGCCTGCAGGGCGGGACCGGCGCTCAAGAGTGAAGCCACGAGCCCTTCGGCTCCGGGGCGCGAAAACTGTGCGAGCATGAGCTTGGCCGGCCCGGCGCCGGAGCCCTCGGAGATCACCGCGGGGGTCCCGTCCGGCACGATGCCCGGCGGCAGGTGGAATGTCGTCCACCCGGTCACGAGGCCGTCGGCGCGAGACTTCACGAACTCCCTTCCGCTTCCAGCAGATCCTCGATCGCAAGGGAACAGCCGCGGGGTTCCGCTCCCTGGATGCGCCCAAGTACACGGAACCCTCCGTCGACCTCGATGCCCTCGTCTTCGGTGAGGATCGCCGCGATGGAGTCCAGGTTGGCGAGGTCCACGTGACTGAGGAGCCCCGGAGTTCCCGCGGGGGCTGCGGCGAGCGTCACCGGGTCGAGCACGCGAGTCCGGACCCATGGGGGGCCCACGAAGTGCCGACGAGCGGCCTTTCGATGGGCGAGGTCCCTGAGGACGGGCTCGTAGAACTGGGAGAGCAGCTCGGTCATCCCGTATTCGGAGACGATCCTTCCCGCGGGGATGCCGACGACGGACTCGATCGCCGAGTAGAGCTCGTCCTTTGGCACGGAGCGTGACCGTCCCTTGTATCCGCCGGTCTCCATCAGCCGAGATCCCTCGGGGAGTCGAGGGAGGTCGCCCGGAGGTCGCCGGTCGAGCCACCCGAGGAGCGAAAATGCGGTGGCTAGTACGAGCACGGGAACCGTGTCGCGGGACGCGTCCCGGAGGGCGCTCTCCCACGAGACCAGATCGAGGGACCACCCCACGTCCGCGAAAAAGCCGCCGGCTCCGTCGTCCCATTCCTCGTGGAGGACTCCCGCCATGTGGCAGAGGGAGGAATCCGGGAGGGCGGCGGGGGGCGGAAGGAGGGCAAGGACCCTGAGAGGAGCGCCGCCGCCGCGCGCCGCCGCGCCCGTCCCGTCCTCGAGCTCGGGGCGCAGATAGGAGCTGGCGGTCGCGAGGAGGGAAGCGCGATAGAGAGAGAGGTCTCGTACGCGATGCTCGCCTCGTCGGGTGCTCCGCGTGGTGCCGCTCGTCCGGAACACTGCCTCGACGGGCCCCGCAGGAACCAGCCCCTCGGGGATCTCCTGGAAGGCCCGGACAGGGACGGAGGGGATCTCGCGCCAGTCCTCGAGGTCACCTGGATCGATCCCGCGGTTCTGGACGAACCGTCCATACACGGGGCTCGCCTCCACCTGATAGCGGAACACCTCGAGGGCGAGGCCGTTGAACACTTCTTCGCTCCACCCCTCGCGGACGCCGCGTCGAAAGCGGTCGGCGAGAACAGCACGCAGTCGCAGTCGCTCCGGCCCATAACCTGAGGGAGAGGAACCCGGGGGAGAGGAGAGGATCGGCATCAGGACGACTGCATCAGGACGACCGCGTAGTGACGACTTAAGGGTTCGCTCACGTGCTACGACGAGGACGATCGGCGCACCCGTCCGGGCTCGAGCCCTCCAGCGGTCAGGATCTTGTCTTCGAGGCGTCGACCCTCGGATTCCGTGAAGTCGAGGAGGTTCTGGATCGCACTCTCGGCCCCGGCATACTCCCCTCGTGGAAAGTCGTCTCCCTCGGCATGACGCAGGGCAGCCGAGAGAGCCTCGAGCTCACGGTGGCTCTTTTCGATCGCCCTCTGCAGGCGGCCCAGCGCCCTACGAACTTCGGATTCATGCGTGCCCATCGGGTCAGCCCCACGTGCTCGTGTGTCGGGTGCCTACGCTCACCTGCCGGCCCCACTGCCTACGCTCGCTGCCGATGCTCACTGCCGATGTTCACTGCCAATGTTCACTCAAATGGTGCCGCGGGGAGCCGCGCGGAGCAATGGGGAGGTGGGGCAGTCTCGCAGCGACCGGCGGAACGGGCGAGGAGTCGGATCCTTCTCCATGGGGGCGCCGGTAGTGCGTGTGAGGGTCAGGCGGATGCGGAACCGCTCGCCGGGTCCGGGGTGACGGAAGTCCCATGCAACAGCCTACTCGTGAACCCGGGCGCCGTGAAACCGCGGGCCGTGAACCCGCGCCTCTCCCATCAGTGGATCTGGCGATCGTCGGAGCCGGCCCGTGCGGGATCGGAGTCGGGGCGGCAGCCCGGAAGGCGGGGGTTAGTGCGGTGCTCTTCGACAAAGGGCCACTCTGCTCGTCGCTAGTCGGATACCCACCCTTCACCACCTTCTTTTCGACGTCCGAGAAGCTCGAGATCGAAGGTCTCCCGTTCGTGACCCAGCAGAACAGTCCGACGCGGCGGGAGGCGCTGACCTATTACCGCGGGGTGACGAGGTTCTTCGATCTGTCGGTGCGACAGTACGAGACCGTCGAGGCGATCGAGCGCGGGCCTGGGCGCGGGTCGGGCGGGTTCCGGCTCCGTACACGGAGGCGGACGGGAGCGGAGACGATCTGGCAAGCGCGAGCGGTCGTGGTTGTTACCGGAGGATTCGACGCCCCGAACCTTCTCGGGGTGCCGGGCGAGGATCTACCGAAGGTGTCGCACTTCTACAGGGAAGCGCACCCATACTGGGACCAGGACGTGGTCGTGGTAGGGGGAAGGAACTCGGCTGTGGAAGCGAGCCTCGAGCTCTTTCGCGTGGGGGCTCGGGTCACCCTCGTCCACTTCGGGCACGACCTCGACGACGGGGTGAAGCCCTGGCTCCTTCCGGACATCCGGAATCGGATCAAGGATGGCGAGGTCAGGGCCCGGTGGCGGACTCGGGTGGTGGAGATCCTTCCTGACTCCGTTCTCCTGCGGGACGAGGATGGGGGCTCGATCGAGGCGATCCCGAACGACTGGGTCCTCGCGCTCACGGGGTGGAAACCCGACCACCAGCTTCTCCTGTCTGCTGGCGTGCCTGTAGATCCCAAGACTGGCGTTCCAGAGCATGATCCGGAGACGATGGAGACCCCGGTTCCGGGTCTCTTCATCGCGGGCGTGCTTGCGGCCGGCTACGACGCGAACCGTATCTTCATCGAGAACGGCCGCTTCCACGGAGGAACGATCATAGGGCGGCTCAGGCCAGGTATGGCTCAGGGATCGGAGACGGCTCAAGGATAGAAGGATGAATCGCCCGCGACCAAGACCCATCCGGCGTCGTCGAGCGATCGCACCTCGACCGCCGGCCCTTCGGGGGAACCCAGCCGCAGGGTGATCGGGGCCTCGACCCCCCGGCGCACGTACCCGAGGCCGATCGTCTGGCCGAAGCTGTGGGATCGGATCGACGAGCGGAGTTCACCGACCGGCTGCCCTCCCTCGATTCCGAATAGAGGAACGCGCGAGGCCGGAGGAGGCGCCTCTCCGAGGAGGAAGCCGCACAGACGTCGGTTCACGTGTCCGCGGTCCCGAATCCTCACGATCACCTCCTGGCCCGTGAAGCATCCTTTGCTGAAATCGATGCATCGCGCCTGGATTCCGGCCTCAGGAGGAAGCGTGTCCTCGTCCATCTCGACCCCGTAGGCCGGACGCCCCTTCTCGAGGCGCAGAGTCTCCCACACAAGGGCGTCCCCCTCGGGGACCCCTCGCTCCCGCAGTCGTCCGGCAAGCGCCTCGAGCGTCCCCTCGGCTGCGATCAGGTCGAACGCGGGCGGGGTCACCGTTCCGCTGCGCACGATGCGGAGGCCCAGGGAAGTCCGGCCTGGGGAGCTCTCGCTCTCGAGGAGCCAGAGATCGCCCTCCGACGTCGATTCCAGCGCCGCGAGGTTCGGGAGTGTCGCCCCCGGCGCCGTGACGTCGGGGGTGGCGAGGAGCTCTGCGGCTCCGGGGCCCACGACGGTCAGAATCCCGAGGGGCTCCTCCGGTGGAATGACGCGCGCGAGGCGAGGAGGGATGTAGCGGCGGAGGTGGTCGAGCGCGGCGTCGGTACCCGCTTCCGGAATGTCCAGGAGGAGCGCGCCGCCCTCACCCTCCCCGAGGCGAGCCACCCTCAGGTCGGTCAGGAGCTTCCCCTTCGGTGTGAGAATCGCGGAGCAGGGCATCCGTCCCCGTCGTACAGACGCCCCCGATTCGAAGGCGGGCGGCATCGCGCCGGAGAGGATCCCCGTGAGCATCCGCTCCGGTGATCTCCCCACGACCTGATGGAAGCTCCTCGACGACCGGGCGATGAAGGCCGCGCGCTGGACGGCAGCCCGATACCCATCCGGGATCACAATATCAGGGGTCACACCGCGCCTCCCGCCTGGGGGGAGTTCCGGAGCGTCTCGACAAGGACGCGAATCCGGTCCGCGTCCGGCGCACCCGGGGCGTAGTCGAGATACCACTCGAGCTGCTCAATCGCCTCCTCGGCGCGCCCGAGCCTCGCGAGTATCGTTCCTCGGTCACGGACTTCGCCCGAGGCCGTCGGGTGGATGAGTAGGATCCGCTCGACCGCGGAGAGCGCCCGGGCGTGATCCCCCACGTTCAGGAAGATTCCCTTGAGATTGGTGAGGAGCCGCACGAGCATGTCGCGCTTCCCAGCCGTCCGCAGGAAGGAGGGGCGCATCCGGATCATCCCCCCGTATATCCGGTCGAGGAGCCTCCTGCGCATCGCTCTCAAAGCGGACCCTCCCGCTGTCGAAGGGATCGATGAGGAGCCGGACTTCCTCACCGACGTAGCGGATCGAGAAAGTGACCGGGGAAGCTCACCCCTTCGAGCGTGAGCCCCAGGCGCCATCCCACCTCGAGGAGGACGATGCCAAGGGTGAGCGGGATTCCGACGCGGCGGTCCAAGACATCCGAGAGGTAGGAGTTTCTGGGATCATAGTAGGCTTCGCGGTTTCCCCGGAACCCGTTTCGCGCGTGCGCGGTGGCGAGCAACTCCTCGAGGACGACAAGGGGCGCGGTCTCCTGCCCGAGCAGGTTCCTCGTCTCTTCCGCCAGCTGGTCCAGCCGCGCCAGGTATCGCTCGACCGGAAGCTGGGGGTATTCCTCCTGCGCGATGAGGAGTGCTGCTCTCGCGAGGTTCAAGCGGCCTTCCGGCAGCCCGGACTCGTGGGCGAACTCTTGTCGCATGGGAGAGATCGGCAAGCTCACCTGATCCGTCTCGAAGACCGTCCGGGCCTTCGTCTCTCGTTTTCT
>SHZS01000022.1 GCA_009692105.1 Gemmatimonadota bacterium
GACAGAGCTCGGGCCGGCCGAGATCGTCCGGGACGCCCTCGAGATCGCGGCGCAGATCTGCATCTACTCGAACGACAAGATCACCATCCTCGAGCTTGTGGAAGGGCAGGGGAGCGAGCCCAAGGGTGGTGGGGCTCCGGGCGCGGAGGGAGCCGCGTGACCCGCGATCGGTCAGATCGGGGCGCGGGACCGGGGGTGTCTACAGGACCGCGGGTGCCTGGGGGTCCCGGCCCTGGGGCGCTTGCGAAGGAGACGGAGGAGGGGGTTGCTCCGGGCTCTGAAGTGGCCAGCCCCGAGGGAGCGGCCGGGGACGTAAGTGGGGCGCCGCCCGCGCCCGAGGGGCCCGCGGAGGGAACCTGGATGGACGACCTCACCCCCCGGCAGATCGTGTCGGAGCTCGACCGCTACATCATCGGCCAAAAGGCCGCGAAGAAGGCCGTCGCGATCGCGCTCCGGAACCGGTGGCGCCGCCAGCGTGTGGAAGAGGAGCTCCGTGAGGAGATCCTCCCGAACAACCTCATCCTGATCGGGCCCACGGGCGTGGGCAAGACCGAGATTGCCCGGAGGCTCGCGCGGCTCGCAGGGGCGCCCTTCGTAAAGGTCGAGGCCTCCAAGTACACGGAGGTCGGGTACGTGGGCCGGGACGTCGAGTCCATGATACGGGACCTGGTGGATACCTCCGTTAACATGGTCCGCGCGGAGCGCGAGGACGACATGGCCGACGCCGCCGAGCAGGCGGCCGAGGAGAGGCTCCTGGACCTCCTCCTCCCGCCGGTGAAGCCGGAGGGGGACGGCGGGAAGAAGGAGGGTCGGGTGCCGGCGGGGTTCGTGGCCGGCCCCAGGGGGGTGACCCTGGCCGAGGGCGTGCCCGAGGCCGTTGGGGACCCCACCCGTGGGGACACTGAAGGGAGCGTGGAGCCGGGCGGGCCCTCGCCGCTGGAGGAGCGCCGGTCCCGCACCCGTGAGAAGCTCCGGAAGCTCCTCGTCGACGGGAAGCTCGAGGATCGGGCTGTCGAGGTCGAGGTCCAGCAGACCCCGAACCGGGATGGGGTGATGGTCCCGATGGGGCCGGAGGGGATGGATCACAATTTCTTCGAGATGCTGCAGGACATGCTCCCGAAGCGTTCGAAGAAGCGCTCGATGAAGGTCTCTCAAGCGCGCCGGATCCTCGTGCAGGAGGAGCTCGACCGACTCGTCGACATGGAAGAGGTCGTGAACGAGGCGCTGGATCGGGCCGAGGAGACGGGGATCGTCTTCCTGGACGAGATCGACAAGATCACCGGCGAGCGTGGGGGCGTGGGCCCGGATGTGAGCCGCGAGGGGGTACAGCGGGACCTGCTCCCGATCGTGGAAGGGTCGAACGTCCAGACGAAGTACGGGCTCATTCGGACCGACCACGTGCTCTTCATCGCGGCTGGCGCCTTCCATGTCTCGAAGCCTTCCGACCTGATCCCTGAGCTCCAGGGACGCTTTCCGATCCGGGTAGAGCTTCAGCCCCTCGAGGAAGCCGACTTCGTGCGCATCCTGACCGAACCCAAGAACGCGCTCATCCATCAGTACAGCGCATTGGTGAAATCGGAGGGTGCGAGTCTCCGGTTCGAGGAAGATGGCGTGCGCGAGCTAGCTCGAATCGCCTTTCTCCTGAATGAGCGGATGGAGAACATTGGGGCGCGAAGGCTCCAGACTGTGATGACGACTTTGCTCGAGGACGTCCTCTTCGAACTCCCGGACGGTCCCCATCCCGGCGACGTGATCGTGAACAAGGACTTCGTTGCGCGCCACCTCGCCTCGATCGTGGAGGATGAGGACCTCCGCAGGTACATCTTGTGAGCCCGTCCGTTCGGCACTTCCTGTCCCTCCGGGATCTGAGCCCCTCTGAGCTCTCGGGCCTCCTCGAGTCCGCGTCCCGCGCGAAGCTCGGAAGAGATGGGACAGACCGCCCGCTCGCGGGGAAGACGCTCGGGATGATCTTCAATAAGCACTCCACCCGGACCCGGGTGTCCTTCGAGGTTGGGATGTTCCAGCTGGGAGGACACGCGGTCTTCCTCTCCGACCGGGACAGTCAGATGGGGAGGGGAGAGACGGTTCCGGACACCGCCCGTGTCCTCTCCCGGTACGTGGACGCGATCATGATTCGAACGTTCGCCCACGCTGAGGCGGAGGAGCTAGCCGCCCACGCTTCCGTGCCGGTGATCAACGGGCTCACCGACCTCCTCCACCCCTGCCAGCTCCTCGCGGATCTCCTCACCGTGCGAGAGGAGTTCGGTGCGGCCCTCGACTCCCTGACCGTGGCGTGGATCGGGGACGGGAACAACGTCGCGAATTCCTGGCTGAACGCGGCCGCCCTTCTCGGCTTCGAGCTGCGCCTCGCCGTGCCGGAGGGCTACGATCCGGACCCGGGCACGCTCGAGCGCGCCTCGAGGGAAGGGAAGGTGCGCCTCGTCCGTGACCCGAGGGAAGCCGTGGAGGGAGCCCATGTCGTGACTACGGACACCTGGGCTTCCATGGGGCAGGAGGCGGAGAGCGAGACGAGGAGTGAGGCGTTTCGGAACTATTGCGTCGACGCAGCCCTCCTCGGGAGGGCTCGGTCCGAGGCGATCTTCCTCCACTGCCTCCCCGCATACCGGGGGAAGGAAGTCACGGCCGAGGTCCTGGATGGCCCCCGCTCTCGGGTGCTCGGAGAGGCCGAGAATCGCCTTCACGCGCAGAAGGCTCTGCTCCTCTTCCTGCTCCGGCGACCCAAGGGATGAGCGAGGTGCTCCGCACCACCCCGCTACACGAGGAACACCTCCGTATCGGGGCCAAGATGGTCCCTTTTGCGGGCCATAGCATGCCCGTCCATTATCCTTCGGGGATCCAGGCGGAGCACCGGAGGGTGAGGGAAGCTGCGGGCCTTTTCGACGTTTCCCACATGGGAAAGGTGTCCATCGAAGGGCCGGGGGCGCTCGCCTTCGTCCAACACCTCACCGTGAACGATGTCTCCGTCCTCGAGCCAGGTCAGGCGCAGTACTCGGCGTTCTGTCGGGAGGACGGTGGGGTACTGGATGACCTCCTCGTCTACCGGCTCGCGGACCGTTCCTTCCTCCTCGTCGTGAACGCGGCGAACCACAGTGGCGATGTGGGTTGGATCCGAAAGCACGAGGGAAGCTTCGACGTCCAGGTGGAGGACCGCTCCGAGCGAACGGCCCTCCTCGCCCTCCAGGGACCTGTCGCCGAGGAGATCCTGGCTCCGCTCGTGAAGATCGACCTGGGGACGGTGGGTCCGTCCCGCGTGGTGCGCACGCCGATCAGCGAAGCTCCGGCAGTCATCGCGCGAACCGGATACACGGGCGAGGACGGGTTCGAGATCTTCCTCGAGCCCGGCGACGCTCCCAGGATCTGGAGAACGCTCCTCGCGACCGGAGAGGAACACGGCCTTGCCCCGATCGGTCTCGGGGCGAGGGACTCGCTCCGCCTGGAGATGGGGTACCCGCTCTACGGGAACGACCTCGACGCAGAGCACAGTGCGCTCGAGTCGGGATTGGGATGGATAGTGAAGCTTGGGAAGGGCGACTTCCTGGGACGGGACGCACTGGCCCGTCAGAAGGAGGCGGGGCTCTCGCGACAGCTCGCGGGGATCCTCCTCGAGGAGGTCGGGTTCCCGCGCCCGGGATACGCCGTCCTTTCGGGAGGCGAGGAGGTCGGAGTCGTGACATCGGGTACCGTGAGCCCGTCCCTGGGTGCGGGGATCGCCCTCGCGTACGTCCCGGTGGGGCTCTCGACTCCGGGGACGAGCGTGGGAATCCGGATCCGCGATCGGTGCGTGCGGGGAGCCGTCCACCCCCGCCCCTTCTTCACGCGAGGATCCCGGCTGCGGTGAGCGGCGTGTCCGAGGCCCGGGTCCGCGTGGGGATCCTCACGGTGAGCGACCGACTCTCCCGAGGGGAGGGAGAGGATCGGAGCGGATTCCGGATCCGCAGCTGGTGTGAGGACCGGGGGCACCTGGTGACCCGTGCGGCGGTCGTTGCCGACGGCACGGCGTCCATCGTCCCCCTGCTCCTCGCGTGGGCGGACTCCGGGGAGGTGGATCTCCTCCTCACGACCGGGGGCACGGGGTTCTCGCCGCGCGATCGCACTCCTGAAGCCACCCGGGCCGTGATCGAGCGCCCCGCCGTGGGGGTGGCCGATGCCCTCCGCCGGGCGGGGACGGCGACCACCTACGCCGCGGTCCTCTCGCGCGGCGAGGCCGGGCTCCGTGGCGGGTGCCTCGTCGTGAACCTTCCCGGGAGCCCTGCGGGCGTGTCCGACGGCCTCCAGGCGCTCGAGCCGCTCCTGGCCCACGGCAGCGCGCTCCTCCAGGGGCAGGATGCACCTCATCCCAAGGCTGGCTCCGGATGAGCGGCACGGTCCTCGTCAGCACTCATCGGCTTCCGGTCGCGGGAACGCTCCGGAAGGCGTTCCAGAGGCGCGGATACCAGGTCGATCTCGCTTCGGATCCGTCCCAGCTGGACGCCGCCGGGGAGCGGGTTCTCCTGGTGCTTACGGGGGAAGGGGCCTCGGGGGAAGTCTCCCGGTGGATGGAGATGGCCTGGAGGGGAATGGGGATCCCGGTGTTCGCCATCTTTTCCGGACCGGACGCGGTCGAGAAGGGGAGGCGGGCCGGGGCGGAGGAAAGCTTCGGAGACGATCCTGACCCCGAGGAGGTGGTTCTCCTCGGGCTCCGCGCCATCCAGAGACGAAGCCTCCAAACGATCACCGGGATCGTCGGCGAATCGGACTCGATCCGGGAGGTGCTCGAGAGGGTCGTCCAGATCGCCCCCGCGGACTCGACCGTTCTCATCACGGGTGAATCCGGCACGGGGAAGGAGCTCGTCGCGCGTGGGATCCACGCCCTCTCCTCCCGTCGTCACCGGAGCTTTCTCGCGGTGAACGTCGCAGCCATCTCGAACTCTCTCCTCGAGTCGGAACTCTTCGGGCACGAGAAGGGAGCCTTCACCGGAGCGATCGACTCTCGTCGCGGGTTCTTCGAACTCGCCCACAAGGGCACCCTCTTCCTGGACGAGATCGGCGAGATGCCGCTCTCGACCCAGACCAAGCTCCTTCGGGTGCTCGAGCAGCAGGAGTTCCTGCGGGTCGGCGGTGAGCGTCCGATCCGGGTGGATGTGCGGATCATCGCGGCCACGAACCAGAGTCTTCGCGACATGGTCGCCATTGGACGATTCCGGCGCGACCTCTACTACCGGGTGAACATCCTGGGGATCGAGCTCCCTCCCCTTCGCCACCGCCGGGAGGACATCCCCCGGCTCGTGGCGCACTTCGTCCGGGAGCTGGGAAAGCGCACGGATCGGCCCTTCCCGGGGATCTCCGACGAGGGGATGGAGCTCCTCGTGCTCTACGACTGGCCGGGGAACGTACGCGAGCTGCGGAACCTGGTGGAGAGCATGGTCGTGTTGGCTCACGGAAAGGAGATCGGGCCCCAGGACCTGCCGCCGGAGATCCGATCCCCCGGGGATGCCCTGCGCCTCCTTCCGGCGACGATGCCGCGGCCTGCGGGGAGGTCTCGGGACGGCGAGATGGGGGATCATCTCCCCCGCGAGATGGACCCCCTCCGGCCGGAGATCGAGCTCCTATTCCGCACGATGGTGGAGCTGAAGGTGGATGTGGTCCATCTGAGAAGGGACTTCGAGCTCTACCGCGAGCGCGTAGGGAGCGAGCGCATCGGGAGCCGAGTGGATCGGCGCGCCGAGGAGCCCCTCGTGCTTCTACCGGAGGTGGTGGGGGAGGGCGGCGGGATCGAGGTCGGGACCTGGGTGCGGGAGGGAGATGGGGAGCTCGGGCGGAGAGGCCCCACAGTCCTGCCCATCCAATCGGGATCGAGCCTGGGCACGGGGCCCGATCTTCCCGCGGAAGAGCAGGGCGTGGTCTTCCGTCCCGGCATGACCATGGACACGCTCGAGGAGGAGGCGATCCGGGCCGTCCTAAGAAAGATGGGGGGAAACCGCCGGAGAGCCGCCGAGAGTCTCGGGATCGGGGAACGGACGCTCTACCGGAAGATCAAGAAGTACGGAATCGAGGAATGATGCGACCCGTCGGACTAACCGCCCTTGTACTAACCGCCTTGGCGCGCGCGAAGCCGCGCCCGTTCTGCCTCGATCGCCGGAAGCACTAGGTCCCACTCCCGGCTTCTCACCTCCTGGTACTCCACCTCTAAGTCCTGCTCCAGATCGATCCCGTCAGGGAACGCATACACCGCCATTAGCGCCTCTCGGGGCGTCTCCCACTCCGGCGTAAGGGAGTGGACTTCCGCGGGGCGGTACCGGAGCCCGCGGCTAACCAGGTTCAGCGCCTCTGGCTCGAAGGTCGCCTCAGGCGCCTCCGTATAGAGGGATACGAGGAAGAGCTGGAAGGGAACCGCCGTTCCCGTTCGCTGGCGGAAGATCTCCTGATGCCCTCGGCCGAGAGCCGACAGGCGCTGGTACGTGTCGGGCGCGGTCACGAGGATGATCGACTCGTCGAGCGGGGTCACGCGGATCTGGAGCTCTCCTCGACGGAGGGTCTGGAGATCTCCTCCTGCCGGAGCGTGCCGAACCCGGCGGGTAGCTCCCCCGACGCGAACGGGGGCGCCGAGGAGGGCTCCGGGTCCGGGGCAGCGGGCTCGGCGCGGGGAGGGGGGGGCCGGAAAGATCAGGCCGCACCCGGCACTTCCAGCGAGGACGGCGGCGAGGGCTAACGCGACGAAGGTAAGAGAGCTCCACTCGTTCGCACGGGGGAGTTCGCTCAGCCCTCCGCCTCGAGTCTGAGCGACCACGGCCTCGGTCCGCCGGGTCGCGCTCATTCCTCTTGCGGCTCGAGCAGGTATTCGAGGGCCTCGAGCAGGAGCTCCCGTCCCTCTCCCGTCTTCGATGAGAAGGGAACGACCTGGTCGGGGTCCAGCCCCAGGGCCCGGATCTGCTCG
The DNA here is from genome assembly GCA_009692105.1 of Gemmatimonadota bacterium. Lineage (GTDB taxonomy): Bacteria > Gemmatimonadota > Gemmatimonadetes > Longimicrobiales > Gaopeijiaceae > SHZS01. The sequence continues at coordinate 6,935 of SHZS01000022.1, forward strand.
GGCACCGCCTTCGTCCGCTTCTCGTGGCTCAGCTTGTCCGTCTTGGTCAGCACGACCAGAGTCGGGAGGCCGCGCCCAGACAGGTAGTCCAGCATATCGAGGTCATAGTCGGTCGGCCCGCGCCGAATATCAATCAGGTGGACGACGGCCCGGGGCCCGTCCCGCCTCTCCAAGTATCCCTCGACGAGCACCTTGAACCCAGCCCGGACCTCGCTTGGCACCCGCGCGAAGCCGGCGCCGGGCAGGTCCACGAGGTAGAACTTCCCGTTCACCCGATAGAAGTTCAGGCCGCGTGTCTTTCCGGGCTCTCCCGAGACGTGCGCGAGCTTCTTCCGTGTTCGACCCAGGAGGACATTGATAAGCGACGATTTGCCGACGTTCGAGCGTCCGGCGAAGGCCACCTGCGGAAGGTCTCCGAAAAAGGCGGCCCCCGGGTCCACCATAGTCCCGGAGAACTCCACCGACCGGATCTTCACTGGGACAGTCGGGTCCCGGGGTTGGACGAGTCTCCCAGGGCTTCTCCCATCACCGTTCCGACTGTGCTCGCGCCGGGGCGCGACGTGAGGACGAGGTCGAGGACCGCATCCATCCGGTCCACGAGGAGGAAGCGCACCCGTTCACGCACCTCGGCGGGAAGGAGCTCGAGCTCCGGGGCGTTTCCCTGTGGAAGGATCATCGTCCCGATTCCGCTCCGGAGCGCAGCCACCGCCTTCTCCTTGATGCCTCCGACGGGAAGGACCCGCCCCCGGATGGTGATCTCGCCGGTCAGTGCGACGTCGTCTCGCGTGGGGATCCCCGTGAGGGCCGAGACCAGCGCGGCCGCGATCGTGACTCCTGCGGAAGGCCCTTCCTTCGGGGTGGCGCCCTCGGGGATGTGGATGTGCACATCCACTTCACTGTGGAAGTGTGCCTTGAGCCCGAGCTCACGCGCCCGCGCCCTGGCGTACGTGACCGCAGCCATGGCGGACTCCTTCATCACATCTCCGAGCGTTCCCGTCAGCTGGACGGCTCCGGTCCCCGCCACCACAGACACCTCGACCTCGAGGAGCTCCCCGCCGGCGGCCGTCCAGGCGAGCCCCGTGGCGATTCCCACCCGGTCGGCTGCTGCGTCCCTCGAGGTCCTCAGGTGCCGCACCGGTCCGAGGAGCTCGTTCAAATCCCCCACCTGGAGAAGGACCTGCTCCGTGGGGGGAAGGGCCCCTTCGGCGACCCGGCGGGCCATCTTCCGCGCCACCCGTGCAAGGAGGCGGTCGAGCTCCCGAACCCCCGCCTCCCTTGTGTAGCTCTCCACGATGCGCGCCACGACCTCGTCGGAGATCCGGACTCGACTCTGGTCGAGGCCATGGCGCCGGAGCTGTTCCGGGATCAGGAAGTCTCTTGCGATGCTTCGCTTCTCCGTGTCCAGATACCCCGGGATGCGGATGACCTCCATGCGGTCTCGGAGGGGGTCGGGGATTCCCCCGAGGGTGTTCGCAGTGGCCACGAATAGGACTTCGGAGAGATCGAACTCGAGCTCCAGGTAGTGGTCCTGAAAGGTGCGGTTCTGCTCCGGGTCGAGCACCTCCAGCAGGGCAGCCGATGGGTCGCCATGCCCGTCCTTGGTCAGCTTGTCCACCTCGTCCAGGAGGAAGACTGGGTTCCGGCTCTGGGCACGCCGAATCCCTTGGAGGATCCGGCCCGGCAGGCTCCCTACGTAGGTCCGCCGGTGGCCCCGGATCTCGGCTTCATCCCGCACGCCGCCCAGGGCCACCCGGACGAAGTTGCGGTTCAGCGCCTTGGCGATCGTCTTGCCGAGCGAGGTCTTCCCCACGCCGGGCGGGCCCACCACACAGAGGATCGGCCCTTTGAGCTCGCCCACGAGTGAAAGGACCGCGATGTGGTCCAGGATCCGGTCCTTCACCTCTTCGAGCCCGAAGTGTGCCTCCGCCAGGACCGTCCGGGCGTGTGCGACATCGGGGTTGTCCGCGGTGCGCTCCTGCCAGGGTAGGGCAAGGATCCAGTCCAGGTAGCTCCGGATCACGGCCGCCTCCGGGGAGACCGGATTCATCCTCTGGAGACGCTCGAATTCGAGCTCGGCCTTCTCTCGCACGACGTCGGGAAGGGAGGCGGCCGCGAGGCGGGCCCGAACATCCTCGAACTCGGGGCTGCCAGAGCCAAGCTCCTTCTGGATGGCCCGGAGTTGTTCGGTGAGGTAGTGCTGCCGGCGATCGTCATCCATCCGGCGCCGCATCTCGAGGTCGAGGCGGTCTTCGATGCGGAGGATCTCGAGCTCCCGCTCGAGGAGCGCCATGATCTCATGGAAGAGCTCCGGAAGGGACTCAGCTTCTAGGAGTCGCTGCTTCTCCCGAGCGCTGACCAGGAGGTGGCCCGCCACCCGATGGCCGGCCTTGACCGGGTCTTCGATGTCCGTGACCAGGACCGCGAGGTCGGACGGGAGATCCGGGTGGAGGTCCACATACTCCCGGAAGCCCCGCTCCACCCTCCGCACCAGGGCCTGGAGCTCGGAGTCGCCGGTAGCGGGGTCTTCGAGGGTGGGGTACGGAAGGGGGGAAATCTCCGCCCGGAAGGGGCCGGGGCCGGGGAGAAACTGACGGACCTGGACTCGCGCCACCCCCTCGAAAACGACCCTTGCCGTGCCATCCGCGAGCGGCGTCGTCTGGATCACCCGAGCCACGGTTCCGACGCGATGCAGGTCCTCGGCGGCCGGATCCTCGGAGCCGGGGTCACGCTGCGCGACGAGGAGGAGGAGCCCCGCTCCGGGGTTTGCAGCAGCAGCTTCCGCGAGGGCGGCGGCCGACCGGGGGCGACCGACCAGAAGGGGCAGGACCATGGAGGGGAAGAAGACGAGGTCGCGGAGCGCGAGCGCGGGGACCTGCTCCGGAAGGTCCGAGCCTACGGACGGGGGCCTCACGTCCTCCAAGCGGGTCAGGCCTCCTTCTTCCTCTTCGGTTGGCTGTGGAAGACGAGGAGGGGCGAGACGCCTTTCTCCACGGCCTCCGTGGTGACCACCACCTCGCGGATGTCCTCCCGCGAAGGGGCGTCGAACATGACCTCCCGCATGACCTCCTCGATCACCGCCCGGAGGCCACGAGCGCCCGTGCCGCGCTTGCGCGTCTTCCGAGCCACGGCGCGCACCGCTTCAGGATCGAAGGTGAGGTCGATCCCCTCGAGCCCGAGCATCTTCGAGTATTGCTTGAGGAGCGCATTCTTCGGCTCCTGGAGGATGCGGACGAGGGCCTCCTCATCGAGCTCCTCCAGTGCCACGACGACGGGGAGCCTCCCGACGAGCTCGGGGATGAGACCGAACCGCTGAAGGTCCTCCGGCTCCGTACGGGCGAGCTGATTTCTGCGATCGGCCACCGGGTTCTTGGTCTCCTCATCCCCCCCCCCTCATCTCCGAAACCGATGCGGCGCTTCCCCAACCTAGCCTCGACGATCTTCTCCAGGCCGTCGAACGCGCCCCCGCAGACAAAGAGGATGTTTCGGGTGTCGATCTGGATGTATTCCTGCTGGGGGTGCTTCCGGCCTCCCTGGGGCGGCACCGAGGCGATCGTGCCCTCGAGGATCTTCAGGAGCGCCTGCTGGACTCCCTCGCCTGAGACGTCTCGGGTGATGGACGGGTTCTCGGATTTTCTCGAGATCTTGTCCAGCTCATCGATGTAGATGATCCCGCGCTGGCAGTCCGTCACGTTGTAGTCGGCGGCCTGGAGGAGTCGGACGAGGATGTTCTCCACGTCCTCTCCGACGTACCCGGCCTCCGTGAGCGTTGTGGCGTCGGCGATCGTAAAGGGGACGTTTAGGACGCGGGCCAGCGTCTGGGCGAGGAGCGTCTTCCCGACGCCGGTCGGACCAATGAGAAGGATGTTCGCCTTCTCTACCTCGACGTCGTCTAGGACGCCCTGGTGGTTCACCCGCTTATAATGGTTGTAAACCGCTACCGCGATGGCCTTCTTGGCATCATCCTGGCCGATGACGTATTCGTCTAGGGTCTTCTTGATTTCGACGGGGGTGAGCGTGGGTACCGCGCGCTCCGGAAGGATCCGCTCCTCCTCCTCCTCCTCCAGGATCTCGTTGCAGAGCGCCACACACTCGTTGCAGATGTAGACGCTCGGACCGGAGATGAACTTCCGCACCGAGTCCTTGGACTTTCCGCAGAAGCTGCAGCGCAGGTGCTTGTCTGTGGACATGGCCTCCGCTCCCTCCCCTCCAAGTCGTTCGTGCGAGAAGAAAGCGGCGGGCTACTCGCCCGCCTTCTCGCCCTTCTTGTCGCCCTTCTCAGACTTGTCGCCCTTCTCAGAGTCCTTGGGCTTCTCTACCGCGTCGCGCCGTGTGAGCACCCGGTCGATCAGGCCGTAGTCCTTGGCCTGCTCTGGGCTCATGAAGTAGTCGCGGTCCACGTCATCGGCGATCCTCTCCACCGTCTGGCCCGTATGGGAGGCGAGGATCTGGTTCAGTCGTTCGCGGATCGCCAGGACTTCTTTGGCCGCGATCTCGATATCCGCCGCGGTGCCCTGATAACCCGAGGAAGGCTGATGGATGAGTATCCGGGCGTTGGGGAGCGCGCTCCGCTTCCCGTGGGCCCCACCGGCCAGGAGAAGGGCGGCCATCGAGGCAGCCATTCCCACACAGAAGGTCGAGACCGGCGCCTTCAAGTGCTGCATCGTATCGTAGATCGCGAGCCCCGAGTATACGCTCCCGCCTGGGGAGTTGATGTAGAAGTAGATATCCCGCTCGGGGTCGTCGGCATCGAGGAAGAGAAGCTGAGCGACGATGATGTTCGCCACCATGTCGTCCACCGCGCTCCCCAGGAAGACGATGCGGTCCATGAGAAGCCGCGAGAAGATGTCATAGCTCCGCTCGCCGCGGCTCGTGCGTTCGATCACATAGGGTGGGTAGATTGGCATCGCGTGCGTCCGTTCACTGAGGTTCCGGATGGCCCGGAGTGAAAGCTCGCTTCGCGGTGACTGGAGTGGAAGCGGTCAGGCCACTAGCTACTGGTCCGTAACCCAGTCACAGGCCTTCTAGGATCTCAGACTTCTTCTTCAGGAACTCGAAGACCTTCTCTTCCGTGAGCTCCCGCTCGAGCCGCTCGACATGTCCGGCTCGTTGCAGCCGGGAATACACCTCGGAAGGTGAGACCCCGTTCTTCGAGGCGATTTCCTCGATCCGAGCGTCCACTTCGTCCTGGGTGGCGGACAGCCCCTCCGCCTCCGCGACCCTGCCCATGACCAGGTGCCGCTTGACCGCGCGCACGGCCCCGGGGCGGAGCTCTTGCTTCGCCTCCGCCCATGTGGCCTGGTCGAGTTCCTTGGGGTTACCCAGGGCGGCTTGGATGAACCGGTCTAGCATGGACTCGGGGACCTCGAACGAGTTTGCGGACAGGATCTCCTCGAGGAGCGCCTCCTTCACCCGGACGTCGGCCTCCCGCCCGGCCTCCGTTTCCAGGTCCTCGCGAATGCGGTTACGCATGTCCTCCACGCTCTTGAACTCGCCCGTCGCGCGCGCGAACTCGTCGTCCAGCTCGGGGAGCTCGAGGCGCTTCCGTCCATCGAGGAAGACTCGGAGCTTCCGGGTGCTGGGTGGGGAGCTGCCGGATGCCGGCTCACCCGGGGCGGCCTCGCGGACGGCCTCCCCGGGAAACTCGATCGTGAACTCCCCAGAGCCGCCCACCTCGAGCGATTCGATCGCCCGCTCGACGCCCCCGATCGCCTCCCCGCTCCCGAGTCGGAACTCGTAGCTGCGGGGTTCCGGACCCTCCTCGTCGAGTCGCTGGATCCGGACTTGGACCATGTCGCCCGTGCCGGGTTTTCCGACCTCGAGCGGTACCCACGTCCCCTCTCGTTCCCGGACACGGGTGAGCATCGTTTCGACTGCTTCATCGGTGACGCGGATCGCCGGGCGGTCGATCTTGAATCCGCCGAGGCGGGCGAGCTCGATCTTCGGGGCCACATCGAAGGAGATCGCGAAGCTCAAGTCGGACTCGGGGCGGTAATCGACCTGCCCGACCTTGCCCTCGGTGATAGGACGCAGCTCCCGCTGCTCCAAGACCCGGCGATAGACGTCGCCGATCACCCGGTCCAGGAGCTCCTTCTCGAGGGTCTGGCCGAATCGCTTCTCCACTACCGCTGGGGGCACCTTTCCAGTGCGGAATCCGGGAAGGCGAAGCCGCGCGGAAAACGCCTTCACGGCCGACCGTCGCTCCGATTCGACGAGCTCGCGGGGCACCGTGATGCTGAGGGTGCGGCGCCAGCGCTCACCCTCCTCCAAAGAAACACTGAGCTTGGAGACGTCGATCGTCATGGAAGGCCGGTACGGGGTGGATCAGGGGGGATGCGAAAGGAGGGACTCGAACCCCCACGGCACAGGGCCACGAGATCCTAAGTCTCGCGCGTCTACCATTCCGCCACTTTCGCTCCGGGGAAGAACATAACCGGGGTCCCCGGGGCGGTTCAACACGTGAAGGTGGGCCCGGGGTGCACCCCGGGTTTGTGACAGGTCAGGTTACCCAGGAATCGAAAAGGGCCCGGAGCGGCGGTGTCCACCGCTCCGGGCCCTCGACGAGAGCCGACCGCGTGGGGCGCTTGTAACGCCCCCCCCTCCTTCAGCGACCTGCTAGCGCGGAACCTGTAGGTTCACCACGCGTGAAGACCCGTCCGGCCCCTGGACCTGGAAGGTCACGATGTCTCCGCGGCCGAGCCCCGCGAGGAGTCGCTTGGCGTCCTCGACCTTGTTCACGGGCTGACGGTTGATCTGGAGGAGGCGCATTCCATTGAGGCCTCCCCGCCGCGCCGCCGGGCTCGCCGGATTCACGACCCGGATCACGACGCCTCCTGGCGAGGTGTATTCGAGCTCCTGGGCCAGCGCCGGGTCGAGCGTCACGATTTCGATCCCGAGGAGATCGGCGCTCGCACTCGGCTCCGCGGCAGCGACGGTCGCCTGAGGCGTTAGCTCCGCCTGGTCCAATCGGACGCTCACTTCCCGCCGCTGTCCATCTCGGTAATACGCGATCGTGACGCGGTCCCCGGGGCTCTTCTGAGCGATGGCGGACTGGAGCTGTGCCGGGTACCCGACCGGCTGACCATCCACCGCCACGACCACGTCTTCCTGCCGGAGCCCCGCCTCGGCCGCCGGCGTACCATCGGCGACGCTCATGATCAGGGCGCCTGCCGGCGTCGGGAGCTTGTAGAGCTCCGCGTCCACGGGGCTCACTGCCTCCATCGCGATCCCGAGGCGGGCCCGACGCACCTCACCGTACGCGATCAGATCCTGCATGACGCGCCCTGCGAGCTCGATCGGAATCGCGAACCCGTACCCCTGGTAGTAGCCCGTTTCAGAAGCGATGGCCGAGTTGATTCCCACGGCCTGCCCGCGCATGTTCACCATCGGGCCGCCCGAGTTCCCGGGGTTGATCACGGCATCGGTCTGGATGAAGTCCTCGATCGCATGCCCGGCCTGCTCCTCCCATCCCTGGCTCCTCAGCTCGCTTCCGATGAGGTTCAGGGGCCGTCCCTTCGCGCTCACGATCCCGGCCGTCACGGTGTACTCCAACTGGGACCCGCTGCCACCGAAGCCTGGGTTCCCGATCGCGAGCACCCACTCACCGACTCGCACGTTCGAGGAGCTCCCCAGGCTCAGCGTGGGGAAGCCTTGCCCCTCAATCTTGATGACTGCGACGTCCGTCGTAGGGTCCGTCCCGACGAGGTGAGCCGTGTATTCGCGGTGGTCGGAAAGGTAGACGCGGATCGTCCGGGCCTCGGTGACTACGTGGTCGTTCGTGAGGATGTATCCGTCCTCGCTCACGAGGAATCCGCTTCCCCCGGCCGTCTGGACCTGCGGCTGGCCCTGATCCTGCGGCTGGCCCTGCCCCTGCGGGTCGGGAAAGTTGAAGAACCGGCGAAGCTGAGGGTCATCGAAGGGGGAGCCGCCCTGAGGAAGGCTCGCGGCCGTGACCGTCTTCTCGGCCTCGATTCGGACCACGGCGGGGGTCACCGCCTCCGACACATTCACGAACGCATCGCTCAGATCGAGCGCGGGTCGGACCTGCTCCTCCGTGACCTGGGGAGCCTGCGCGATGGATGGCATAGCCGTGAGGGAGGTCCATCCCATCACCGACGCGCCTCCGATCCCCAGCACGAAGGCAACCAACGTATAGAGTAGGAGTCGCGTCTTGGTCTTGAGTGGGTCGAACATGCTTCGCCTCCCCTTACAGTTCGCTTTCAGACAGTCGTGGGGCTCGTCCACGGGACGCCCCCCGGCATTTGAACCCGAACGTTCTACACGGGCTATTGGACCGGGATCCTCCCCTAGGCAGGACAGCTTCCCGCACGACTGCCCGTACGATCAGTTCTTCTCGTCCTCCACGATTTCGTAGTCCGCCTCGACGACCTCCTCGGCCTGTCCCCCTGGAGCCTCGGTCTCGGCCCCGGCGTCGCCCTCCGTCGCGGAGGGTTGGGCCTGAGCCTGGGCCTGGTACACCTGTTGGCCGGCTGCGCTGAAGGCCTGCGTGAGCTCGTCCCTGGCCCGATTCAGCTTTGCCGTGTCATCCGACTTGAGAGCTTCCTTCGCGGCGCCGACGGCCTTCTCGAGTCGCTCCCTCTCTGGGGCGCCCACCTTGTCGGCCCACTCCTTCGAATCCTTCTCGACCTGATAGACAAGCGAATCGAGCGTGTTTCGGGCTTCGACCTTCTTCTTCCGCTCCTCGTCCTCCGCGGAGTGGACCTCCGCGTCCTTCACCATGCGGTCGATCTCCTTGTCCGAGAGCCCCGAGGAGGCTTCGATTCGGATCTTCTGCTCCTTGCCGGTCGCGCGGTCCTTCGCCGATACGTGCAGGATGCCGTTGGCGTCGATGTCGAACGTCACCTCGATCTGGGGAATGCCTCGCGGGGCGGGTGGGATCCCCGTGAGTTGGAACTTCCCGATGGTCTTGTTGTCGAGCGCCATCTTCCGCTCCCCCTGGAGGACGTGGATCTCGACCGTGGTCTGTGTGTCCTCCGCAGTCGAGAACACCTCCGTCTTCTTCGTGGGAATCGTCGTGTTACGCTCGATGAGCGGGGTCATTACCCCACCCAGCGTTTCGATCCCGAGTGAAAGCGGGATCACGTCCAGAAGGAGAACGTCCTTCACGTCTCCGGCCAAGACCCCGGCCTGGATCGCCGCACCGACGGCTACGACCTCGTCGGGGTTCACACCTCTGTGGGGTTCCTTGCCGAAGAAGTTCTTCACGATCTCCTGGATCTTTGGCATCCGCGTGGAGCCTCCGACCAGAATCACCTCATCGATGTCCGAGGGCTTGAGCCCCGCGTCCTTCAGCGCGGCTTCCATCGGCGGGATGGTCCGCCGCACGAGGTCCTCGACCAGTTGCTCGAGTTTGGCCCGGGACAGGGTGACGTTCAGGTGCTTCGGTCCGTCCTGGGTGGCAGTGACGAAGGGCAGGTTGATGTCGGTCTGCATGGTGGACGAGAGCTCCATCTTGGCCTTCTCGGCCGCCTCCTTGAGCCGCTGGATGGCCATCGCGTCCTTTGCGAGATCGATCCCCTGGTCTCGCTTGAACTCCTGCACGAGCCAGTCGATGACCCGCTGGTCGAAGTCATCCCCGCCCAGGTGAGTGTCCCCGTTCGTGGCCTTCACCTCGAAGACTCCGTCTCCGAGCTCGAGGACGGAGATGTCGTACGTTCCGCCCCCCAGGTCGAAGACCGCGATCTTCTCGTCCTTCGTCTTGTCGAGGCCGTAGGCGAGCGCGGCGGCGGTGGGCTCATTGATGATGCGGAGCACCTCGAGCCCCGCGATCTTCCCGGCGTCCTTCGTGGCCTGCCGCTGCGCGTCATTGAAGTAGGCGGGCACGGTGATGACCGCCTGGTCCACCTTGTGGCCGAGGTAGTCCTCCGCTGTCTGCTTCATCTTCTGGAGGATGACGGCCGAGATTTCCGGCGGGGTAAAGGGCTTCGGGGCGTTCGGAACCTTCACCTGGACCCGGTCGTCCGAATCGCGCACGACCTCGTAGGGAACGAGCCTCCGCTCCCCTTCGACTTCCGAATACGCCCGCCCCATGAAACGCTTGATCGAGAAGACCGTGTTGGTGGGGTTCGTGATCGCCTGACGGCGGGCGACTTGTCCGACGAGTCGCTCTCCGTCCTTCGCGAACCCGACCACGGAGGGGGTCGTCCGCCCGCCCTCTGCGTTTGGGATGACGACCGGCTCTCCTCCCTCCATGACCGCGACCACGGAGTTGGTGGTGCCCAGGTCGATCCCAATCACTTTGCCCATGGTCGATTCCTCTCGAATGCTTTCGGGGGGTGGTCCGGGGTTCTCGCCCGGAGGTAAGCGTTCTCTGATGAGGGCTGTCGCAAGCTCTGTGCCGATGTTATGGAGCTCCTGGACCCGTCATATCGGCGGAGTCGCCCCCCTCCGTCGGTCGGAGTGGCAGACATTTGCCCGAGGGCGCATGATCCACTGGTCGCTCCGGGGCGCGCCGCGTGGCGCGCGGCCCGGCCAAGAGGCGGCGGTCCCCCCCCGCGGCGAGGCAAACCCTGTTGACGATCCGAGGCCCAGACCTTCCTGCGGCGCTCCGTTTCCTCCAGTCCCGCCTGACGGCGCCTCCCGAGGTGCTTATCGTCGCGGGATCGGGGCTTCAAGCACTGAGTGAGGGGTTGGAGGGGACGATACAGGTGGCCTTAGGGGATATCCCCGGGTTCCCCGTGACGGGCGTCCCCGGCCACGGGAGTTGCTACATGCAGGGCCGGATAAGGACGACGAACGGTCCTGGTCCAGGCCGGACGCTTCCATAGCTACGAGGGCCACCCGCCGGGAACCGTCACAGCCCCCATCGCCCTCGCCGCGGCCCTCGGCATCCGGGTGGTGATCCTTACGAACGCTGCGGGCGGGATCCGTCCGGACCTCACACCGGGGACGGTCGTCGCCTTGGACGGCCATCTCGACTGGCAGTTCCGTCCCCCACCCAGTGAGGGCACCCTAGCCGAGTTCGTCCACCGTCGCGACGGGACGGGCACCTACGACCCCGGCATGATCGCACTGGCGGAAGAGGTGGCGAGAGAGCTGGAGCTTCCGCGCGCTCGCGGGTGCTATGCGGCGGTGCTTGGACCCGCGTACGAGACCCCTGCCGAAGTCGGAATGCTTCGGCGGCTCGGGGCTGATCTGGTGGGGATGTCGACGGTCCCCGAGGTCCTCGCGGCGCGCCAGCACGGGCTCTCGGTCCTCGCGCTCTCGCTGGTCACCAATCGAGCGACCGGGCTCGAATAACGCCCCCTGATTCACGAGCACGTTCTCGAAGCCAGTGGCGCAGGCGCCGTCGGCCTTGCCCGTCTCGTTCACGCCGTGGTGTCGCGACTGCCCTAACGCGTGGCAGTCCGGGACGCGGCGCAGTCGGGGACCCGGCGCGGCCCGGCCTAATCCGGGACTTCTGCGAAGTGGTTGATCGGACCCACCCCGGAGCCGAGCCCTGGCGCGGTCCGGATGGCCCGCTCGACATAGGTCAGGGCCCGCTCGATGGCGTTCTCGAGAGGGATTCCCCAAGCCAGGCCCGCCGCGATTCCGGCCGAGAGGGTGCACCCGGTACCATGGGTATTTCGGGTCGGGAGCTTGGGGCGGCGCCAGATCCGCTCGGTAGTTCCGTCCCAGAAGAGATCGGCGACCTCGGTCCCGGGTGAGTGGCCTCCCTTCACGAGAGCGGCCCGCGCGCCCATCTGGACGAGGCGTCGAGCCGCCTCTCGCTGCCCTTCCACTCCGAGTACCTCGAGCTCCGTCAGGACTCGGGCCTCGTCCAGGTTCGGGGTTACGAGCGCCGCCAATGGGAGCAACCGCGCCGAGATGGAGCCGACGGCATCGGGGTCCAGGAGCCGGGCACCGGTAGACGAGACCAAGACGGGATCCAGCACGTACCGCACCATCCGATGGTCTTCGATGGCCGTCGCGACAGTCCGGACGAGGGCTGCGGTTGCGAGCATCCCGCTCTTTACGGCCGCAGGCCCCAGATCCTCCGCGACGGCGTCAATCTGCGCTCGGACGAACTCAGGGGGGACCGGATGCACCCCTCGGACCCCGGTTGTATCTTGGACGGTGATCGCCGTGATGGCGGTGGTTCCGAAGACCCCGAAGCTCTGGAACGTCTTCAGGTCGGCCTGGATCCCGGCTCCCCCGCCGCTGTCGCTTCCGGCGATCGTAAGTGCTACTGGGAGAGTGGATGCGTTCCCCATGGCGCCGCCCGAGGTCGTCCGGATGAAAGGAGCACGGACCCTGAAGATAAGAGCGATCCCCGCGGCATGGGACGGACGTTGACCCTGACCCGGAGCCGGGAGCGCTTCCTGCGCAGGATCAGTACCCGCAAGGGAAGGGAGGCCGAGGCCGTCGTGCTCATCGAGGGTCCTCGGGCCCTCGAGTCCGCGTTCGATCACGGCGCCGAGCTCCTATTCGCCGTCCAAATGGCGGGGCCCGTAGGTCAGGCCTCCTCGGGTCTCGTCGAACGGCTGACGGCCCACGGAATCGAGGTCGTGGATGTTCCCGCTCCGACCTTTCGGGAGCTGGCTTCCACCGATACCCCCCAAGGGATCCTGGCGCTGGCGCGGGAGCCGAAGGTCGACCTTCCCCCCGGAGGTCCGACCACCGACAGGCCGCGGATCCTCGTCCTGGACGGCGTTCAGGAGCCCGGGAACGTGGGCACGCTGGTGCGTACCGCCGCGGCCCTCCAACTGGAGCGAGTGCTGGCTCTGGACGGCACGGCCGATCCCTGGAGCGCGAAGGCCGTTCGCGCCTCGGCCGGGCTCGCGTTTGCTCTTCCTCTGCACACGCTCTCGTGGCGCGCTGCCCATCGCTGGCTCGAGGCCGCGGGGGTCCCGCTGCTGGTCGCCGATGCCCGCGGTGAGGACGTGCGCGCCTGGCTATCGGGCGCTCCACCGGAGGGTCCGAGGGCATGGGCACTCCTCCTCGGGAACGAGGGGGCGGGGCCCCGCCCCGAGTCGCTCAAGGAGGCCCGTGCGCGCCTGGCCATTCCCGTTGGGCCGGGCGTGGAGTCCATGAACGTGGCGAGCGCGGGCGCGATCCTGATGTGGGCGCTCGGCACCTCGTGAGCGAAGCCTGGCTTGTGGCCGGAGCGGCGTCCGTGTTCGGACTCGCCTTCGGGTCCTTCCTGAACGTCTGCTCCCTTCGCTGGCCAGTCGATCAATCCGTGGTCAGACCGCCATCCCGTTGCCCGGGGTGCGGCGAGCGGATCCAGTGGTATGACAACATTCCGGTGCTGAGCTGGATCCTCCTCCGCGGACGGTGCCGCAAGTGCTCGACCCCGATTTCCGTCCAGTATCCGCTCGTGGAGCTCGCCGGCGGTCTCGTCTGGGGTGGGATGGTCCTTCGGTACGGGATTGAGGTGGAGGCGCTCCGGAGCGCCCTTTTCCTCACGATCCTGATCGGAATCGCGGTGAGCGACGCGCGATTCTACATCATCCCGGACCAGTTCTCTTTGGGAGGAACGGTCCTCGCCTTCGTTCTTGCCCCCTTCACACCCGCCATCGGGCTCCTCGGGGCGGCCTACGGGGCGGCGCTCGGGTTCGGGCTCCTCTGGTTCGTTGCCTGGGCGGGGGAGAAGGCGTTCAAGAAGGAGGCAATGGGTGGCGGCGACATCAAGATGATGGCCCTCGTCGGTGCCTTCCTGGGGGTGCAGGGCGTGCTTCTGACGATCTTTCTAGGTGCGTTCTTCGGCTCCGTGATCTTCGGGCCCATCTCGCTCAAGACGGGGAAGCTCGTTCCCTTCGGGATCTTCCTCGCGGTCGGAGCGGGAGTGGCCTTCGGATGGGGAGATCCTCTCGTGGCGTGGTACGTGGGGTGGGCGTTCGGCTAAGCGGCTTCCAGGCCCGCCCCCTCTCTGGGCCACTTAGGGGTCTGAGCAGTCCCTCTGGTATCCGCACCTCGAGCAGATGAGCTTGCAGTGGCGTTCTAGCATCTTCGAGCCGCAGAGGTCGCAAGCGGAGGTCTTGGTCCCGCCCCGATCGCTCCCAGGTTCCACGCCGGGAGGTCGAAACCGCGGATCCCCGCTTCGGTATCCGGTTCGTTCCTCGTGGGGCTTTCCCTCTGGGCCAACTCTTCCCTCCGCCATTGCTTAGCCCGTTCCGCCCTGATCAGGGCACCCCGATCCCGGCCTCGAGGTAACGCCGGGATAGCTCGACGTAATGCTTCCAGCTCCGCTCCACGAATGCTTCAGCCGAGCCCTCAAGCTGCTTCCGCACCCGGCCTGGAACCCCGGCCACGACGCTCCGGTCGGGAATGATGTCCCCTTCCAGCACCACGGTGCCCGCCGCGATGAGGCACTCTCTTCCGACGACGGCGTTCTGGAGCACGACTGCCCCCATCCCCACGACCGATCCTGTCCCGATCCGGCAGCACTCGAGAATCGCCCCGTGCCCGATCGTCGCTCGTGCCTCGATGATCGTGGGTCCCCAGTCCCCAACGTGGAGGATGGCCCCGTCCTGTACGTTCGCCTCGGATCCGATGTGGATGATGTGCTCGGGATCGTCTCCCCGGAGCACGGCCCCGAACCAAACGCTCGCCCTCGCTTCGACCAGGACATTTCCCACTAGCACGGCTGTGGGGGCCAAGAACGCGTCCTCCGCGACCCGGGGGGTCTTTCCACCGAACGGGAGCAGGAGGGCCACTTCAGGCGTCTTCCGCTGCGGCAGACTGCGTATTGGTGAGCCGTGCGCGGACCACCTGAGTCCCAGTGGCCTCGACGATCTCCATCTCGACCCCCGGCAGCGCGATTCGCTCGCCCACCTCCGGGACCCTTCCAAGCATCTCTAAGATGTAGCCGTTCAAGGACCGGTACTCGAGGTGGGGTAGGGACACGTTGAACGCGTAGTTCACCTCCCGCAGCTCCACCCCTCCGTCCACCACGATCTCGGACCTGGAGACCCGATGGATGGACTCCTCGGCGATGTCCGTTTCGTCCTCGATCTCTCCCACGAGCTCTTCGATCACGTCCTCGAGCGTCACGAGCCCGTCCGTTCCGCCGAACTCATCCGCGACGATCCCGAGGTGGAGCCTGCGAGCTTGGAAGTCGCGTAGCAGGCGGGGAAGCGTCAGCGAGCCGGGAACGAAGAGAGGGTCGCGTGAGAGCTCCGAGAGCCGGAGGGCGCCTCGTCCGGCCAGGAACGCCTCGTAGGCGTCCCGGACGTGGAGGACGCCGGTCACGTTGTCGATGCTGTCCGCGTAGAGCGGGACCCTGGAGAAGGGCACCGAATGAAGCTCGGGGACCACCTCCTCCAACGTGCGGGAGTCCTTGAGCGCAAAGACATCCACCCGGGGCGTCATGATGTCCCAGGCGGTGAGCTCGTCCATCCGGAAGGCCCGCTCCACGAGCCGGTGCTCCTCCTCCTCCACAACTCCCTCCTTGCGGCCCAGCTCGGTCAGCTCATCGAGCTCCCTTTCCTCCGCGGATCTGTCCTCATCCCTGTCTCCGCGGCGGATGCGCTCCGCGAGGGCAGAGAGGGGCCGGAGCAGTGGACGGAGAGCGCGGTCGAAGACGAGGAGTGGAAATGCCGAGAGGAGCGCAAGCCGAATGGACTGACGACCGACAAGAAGGCGTGGAAGACCTTGGCAGAGGATCAGGATCCCCACTGCCACGATCGGTACGGCTGGTAAGAGCGCGATGAGCCCCCACTTGGCCACGATTCCCCCGACCAGAGCGCCCGCGGCCGCGAGGTCCAGCCCCGCGCTCGTCACGAAGATCGCCGGCCGGAGAAAGGCGCGCTGCTTCCTTGCCTGGCTCAGGCTCTCGGCGCCCCGGAAGCCCTCGTCGAGCAGTGTCCTCAAACGCGAAGGGCTCACCGCGAAGACTTCGATCCCTGCAATGGAGAGCAGAGCCGACAGGAGAAGGAGGAGCCCGACGCCGAGAAGAAAGAGGCCGCTCAACGCTCGTTCCTACTCGGAGGTTGGTTCTCTCCCTGAGGACTACCTCGGCTCACGTCCATGCACGGCTCTCTCTCAGGAGCTCGTCGATCACCTGACGAGCTGAGACGCCATCCGCCTCGGCCTCGAAGCTCAGGACGATCCGGTGGGCCAGGACGGAATGGGCCATGGCACGGACGTCCTCGAAGTTCGGCACTGGCTCTCCCCTCAGCGCGGCTCGGGCCTTGGCCGCCAGCACGAGGTATTGGGATGCCCGTGGGCCCGCACCCCAGCCGACGTAGCGGCGGATGAGCTCGGGCGCCTCCCCCTGGTCGGGTCTCGTCGCCCTGGCGAGCTGGACTGCGAAAGAGACCACCGTCGGAGCCACAGGAACTCGCCGCACGAGTTGCTGCAGCTCCAGGAGGCGCTCAGCAGTCACGATGGGGCGAATCTGGGGAAGGAGCTCCCCTGTGGTCTGCAGGGCGACCTGCTCTTCCTCCTTCCGGGAAGGGTACGTGATCCGAAGCTCGAACATGAAGCGATCGAGCTGTGCCTCGGGGAGGGGGTACGTCCCCTCCTGCTCGATCGGATTCTGAGTAGCCAGGACAAAGAAGGGCGAGGGAAGGGCGTGGGTCTCGCCCGCGGCGGTGACTGCGTGCTCCTGCATGGCCTGAAGGAGTGCCGCCTGGGTCTTCGGGGGGGTCCGATTGATTTCGTCCGCCAGGACCACGTTCGCAAACACCGGCCCGCGCACGAAGCGGAAGACCCTCCGTCCAGTGGTGCGATCCTCTTCGATGACCTCCGTTCCCGTGATGTCCGTAGGCATCAGGTCGGGGGTGAACTGGATCCGTTGGAACTCCAGGTCCAGCGCTTCGGCGAGCGTGGAGATGAGGAGCGTTTTCGCCAGCCCCGGCACTCCGACCACGAGGACGTGCCCGTTGGCGAGCAGCGCGAGGAGGAGCCCTTCCACGATCTCGTGCTGTCCCACGACCCTGCGTGCCACCTCGCCCCGGAGCTGCTCGGCGACCCTCGCGGCCTCCTCGAGAAGCTCCAGATCTCTGTCCCTGACCGCCAGTCCTTCGGCCAACGTTAGCGTCCTCCGTTCTAGCGATCCGACAGGGCTTCCCCTTCCGGCGCATTATCGGCGAGTCGAGATTCGGGGGGCTACCAAGGATACGGCAGACGATCGGACTGCGCCAAGGGGGGACGGGGGCCATCCGCGGGGCGGTGGACGACAACCGGTGACCCGCCGAGAGGACCTTGCAGGAGGCGCCAGAGGCGCTCCGGAACGGCCCTCTTTCGCTGCGTTCGGAGGCCTTTGCATGACTTCGAGAGCGTCCCGATACCGCTCTCGCCATTTGCTTGCAATTTTTTTCACAAACCTTAGGTTTCTCGGGCTCTAGGCCGTCCGAGGGGGATCCAGCCGATGATGGAATCGAAGGATCCGGGGCCAAGTCGAGGCACGGATATGATCCGGGCCTCTTCCCAGCACCTCGGGCATGGAATGGCTCTGGCGGCCTCGGTCGCTCTCTTCGGTTGGATCGGGTCGAAGGTTGGGGAGTGGGTAGGCGCTGAGCGGATTTTTACGCTCATGGGGATTCTGCTCGGAGGGGCTGCGGGTTTCTACAATCTGTATGTGCAGCTGGTGGTGCGGCCTCGCGAGGAGCTTAAGAAGAACTCCGACCCGACCGAGCGGAATTGAGCGCCTTGACCAGGTATGCCCTGATCTCGGTCCTGGTGGTGGGTCTGGTCTGCGCGGTGCTCCTCGGGGTCGTGGATGAAGAGGGGCGGAGGGGAGTACTTCTGGCAGCCGGGATCGCGGTGCCGGTTCAGGTTCTGGCCTTCGGTCTGTTGGCACGGGCCAGGGGCGACGTGATCCGGTTCTTCATTTGGTGGGGAGCCGGGATCGCGCTGAGGGTCCTGGTAGTGGTCGCGGTCGGCGTTCTTTCGTCCGACTTCGATCGGGTTGGGAGGACGGCTATGATGTTGTCGCTTGTGGGCTTTTTCTTCCTTCTGCTCTTGCTGGAGCCGGTGTTCCTGAATGGCCAACGCAGGGGTGCGGAAACGAAGGTATGAATCGGATACGAGCTCTACAGGAGGCCGCCCAGGAAGTGGAGGCCGGGCTGTCCTCGACGGATCAGCTCCCTGAGTGGATCTCGCACCATATCGGAGACGACACCGTCCTCGATCTTGCGGGTGGGCGATGGGACCTCGGCGGGCTAGCCATCGAGCCGTTCCATCTCGGGGGGATCACCGTGGATCTCTCCCCAACGAGGCAGCTCCTCGCGATGCTGCTGGTCGCCGTACTGCTCCCTCTGATCCTTATCCCGATCGCGCGAGTGATCCGCTCGAGGGGCGTGGAGAGAGCTCCTCGGGGGTTCGCCAATTCGATCGAAGGCCTGATCCTCTACTTCAGGGACGAGGTGGTCCGGACGAACATCGGGCACGGAGCGGATGCGTACACCCCGTTCATTCTGACCCTCTTCTTCTTCGTCCTGGGGATGAATCTGATCGGGCTGACCCCACTTGGGATCACCCCCACGGCGAATCTGTCGGTGACCGCGGCACTCGCTACGATCAGCTTCATCGTGACGGAAATCTCGGGATTCCGCGCGCTGGGACCGGCAGGCTACGCGAAGACGATCTTCTTCTTGCCCGCCGGGGTTCCCACGGTCATGAAGCCACTGATGCTGGCGATCCTCACGCCGGTCGAGCTCCTGGGCAAGCTGACCAAGCCCTTCGCTCTCGCCGTCCGTCTCCTGGCGAACATGACGGCAGGACACACGCTGATCCTTGCTATCATGGGCATGATCTTCGTGCTGCAGAGCTACCTGATGGGGGTCGGATCGGTGGCCATGGCCAGCGTCCTCATGATCCTGGAATTGTTCGTGGCCTTCCTACAGGCCTACATCTTCGCGATGCTCACGTCCGTATTTATCGGACTCATTCGTCACGCTCACTAGTCACCTAGCAGAAAGGAAGAAAGATGCTCTTGCCTACCGCTCTTCAGGAGGTTGCGTCTGGAGGAGGTACGGGTCTCATCGGCGCGGGACTCGGCATCGCGGGCGCCGTGATTGGCGCCGGCCTCGGGATCGGGACGATCGGTTCCGCTGCCGCGTCGGGGATCGCCCGCCAGCCCGAAGCTGCTGCTCAGATCCAGACAGCGGCCATCATCTTCGCGGCCCTCGTGGAGGGCGCCGCGCTCTTCGGCCTGGGTCTCGTATTCCTGGTTTTCTGATTCCGGCTTCTCCCTTCGGGCGCGGACGATCCGGACTCAGGTCGTGCGTGTGCTCGTTGGTGGGGCTGAACCGTGGCCGAGTCGCTGTGCTCTTTCAGCGACCTGTTGAGGAGGCCGGATGTTCGACTTGAACCTTGGGCTCTTCGTTTGGACGAGCCTCGTATTTCTCGTGCTGCTCGGGATCCTCTGGAAGTTCGCCTGGGGACCGATCCTTGCTGCCGTCGACGCGCGGGAGAAGGGAATTCAGGGCGCGTTGGACCAGGCCGCCTCCGAGCGGGAAGCGGCGGCCAAGCTCCTGGCGCAGCACAGGGAGCAGCTGGCGGACGCAAGGAGGCAGGCGCAGGAGATCGTGGCCAGCGCACGGGATGCGGGTGAGCGGCTCCGCACCGAGATCGAGGCCAAGGCCCGGGAGGAAGGGGACCGCATGCTGGAGCGCGCTCGTGGAGAGATTGGGCGGGAGCGCGACCAGGCTATCGAAATGCTTCGCAGGGAGTCGGTCGAGCTCGCCCTTTCTGCGGCTTCCCGGCTCCTCCATCGGAGGCTGGACTCCGAGGCCGATAGGAAGCTGGTGGAGGACTACCTGAAGCAGTTGGACCGTCCGGCGGCGGAGGCCTGAGCGTGCGGGGAGAGATCGTCGCCCGGAGCTACGCGCTGGCGCTCTTCGAGTTGGCCGACCGGGACGGGCGGATCGAAGAGTTCGGGGATGGGCTGCAGGGGGTCGCTGCGCTCCTCGACGAGAGCCGGGATGCCCGGCTCTTTCTGGAGACCCCGCGAATTCAGCGGGAGGAAAAGAAGAGGGCTCTCCGAAAGGTGCTCGAAGGGAAGCTCCCGGCGCCGGTCCTGAACTTCCTTTTTCTCGTCATCGACAAGCGCCGCCAGCGTCTCATCCGAGTCATGAACCGCGAGTACCAGCTCCTCGTGGACGATCGACTGGGCCGCGCCCATGTCGAGGTATCTCTCGCGCGGGAGCCCGATGCGTCTCTGCGCGCCGGGATCGAGGAGCGGCTGACTCGGTTTTTTGG
>SHZS01000023.1 GCA_009692105.1 Gemmatimonadota bacterium
AAGCGGCTCGTCGTCAATGGGATTGAGCTCGACGAGCCTTACGTGCGCTATCAGAATCTGCACGGAGACGCCTTCTACCCGGGGATGAAGTGGCAGAAGGACCACCTCGTAGGATCCGCGTCGAGAGGCCGATACCGACCCTCTCGGGATAACTGGGGGCCTCTCCTCGTTCCCGCCGCGCATCTGTTCGTGCTGGGCGATAACCGCGACAACTCCGAGGATTCGCGCTACTGGGGGTTCGTGGAAGCGAAGAGCGTCCGCGGGCGTCCCTGGATGGTCTACTTCTCGTCGGAGCCCAACGAGAGAGGCGCGCTCGATTGGCTCCACCACGTGCGATGGGACCGGATCGGAGGAGTGATCCGCTAGCACGCGCACCGCTCGCGCGTGAGCGGCCGGGCTCACCGTCGGCGTGGCCGTCGGGGTGTTGCGGAATATCGGAGGGTCCCCGATGATGACGCTTCAGGTGAGACGTTCCCCATCAGTGCTTCGTTCCTGCGCGCTCGGGAGCCCATGAGATTTTCGTCTCGTCGAAGAGCTGTTAAGGACGGATCCCTCGATCAATACCTGAAGGAAATCAGTCAGTACCCGCTGATCGATCGGGACGAGGAAGCCCGTTTGGCCCGTGGGATTCGGAGTGGAGATCCCGAGTCCCTCGACAAGCTGGTGCGGTCCAATCTGCGGTTCGTGGTCTCCGTGGCGAAGAAATATCAGAACCAGGGCGTCCTGCTGCCGGACCTCATCAACGAGGGGAACGTTGGGCTGATCCGATCGGCCCACAAGTTCGACGAGACGAAGGGAATCAGGTTCATCTCGTATGCCGTGTGGTGGATCTGGCAGGCCATCCTGCAGGCGCTGGCTGAGCAGAGCCGCATCGTGCGGGTTCCGCTGAACCGGGCGGGGGCCCTCCATCGGATCGGGCGAAGATCCTCGATGCTCCTCCAGGAGCTGGGGCGCGAACCGACGGTGGACGAGATCGCGCAGGATCTGGAGCTCTCGCTGGAAGAGGTGGCGTACACACTCGCTATCTCACAGTCGCATCTCTCCCTCGACGCCCCCATCACGCCCGGTGACGACAACCGCCTCCTGGACTACCTGCCGGATCAGTTCTCGCCGGACCCGAAGGACGAAGCGTACGGACACGCCCTGCGAGATACGGTGGACCACGCGCTCGCGACCATCAAAGAGCGGGAGGCGAAGGTCATCCGGCTCTACTTCGGGATGGACGACCAGAAGCCCATGACGCTCGAGGAGATCGGATCCCTCCTCGGTATCACTCGCGAGAGAGTCCGGCAGATCAAGGAAAAGGCACTCGCTCGGCTTCGGCACGCGTCGCGCTCGCGGTTCCTCGAGACCTTCACCCAATAAGGCCGGGTCGTCCCACCGCCCGGCCGACGCCGGGGGGCCCTGCCGGAGACTCCTCGCGGGGGCTGAGGATGGGTGCGAAACGCACACCAGAGGCCCCGTCGCCCAGCCGTTCCGCGGTCCTTCGCACGTTGACACTCCTCGGGCCCGAGAATATCATTCAAAGCTCTGTATTCTGGCTGTTTCGAGGTGGTCGAAGGATCCCATGAGAACGTATACGCCGAAGGCACACGAAATCGAGCGTCGGTGGTGGTCCGTGGATGCGGCGGACCGGACTCTCGGGCGCCTGGCCACTGAGGTTGCGCGCGTATTGTCCGGCAAGCACAAGCCGATGTACACGCCACACCTCGACACTGGCGACTTCGTGGTGATCCTGAACGCGGCGCAGGTGAAGCTGACGGGGGACAAGGCCGATAAGAAGATGTACTTCCGGCACTCCGGGTTCATCGGCGGCGAGAAGTTCATCCCCTTCAAGAAGATGCTCCGTGCCCGCCCCGAGCGTGTCATCGAGCTTGCCGTGAAGGGCATGCTCCCGAAGAACGCCCTCGGCCGGCACATGCGGAGCAAGCTCAAGGTCTACTCCGGGGTCGAGCACCCACATCAGGGTCAGAACCCTCAACCCCTCGAGATCTGAGCGGCTTTCGGATCGGAGCAATCGCAGAAACTGGCATGCCGAAGGAATCCACGGAGCAGTACCGGGCGGTTGGACGCCGGAAGACGAGCAGCGCTCGCGTAGTCCTGAAGCCGGGCAGCGGCCGCTGGTCTGTGAACGGCCGGGAGCTGCTGGCCTACTTTCCGCGCATCTTCCACAGGAAACGGGCGCAGGAAGCCCTCAAGGTGACCTCGTACGACGGCCAGTTCGACGTGGAGGCCCGAGTCCGGGGAGGGGGGGTCTCTGGGCAGGCCGATGCGATCCGCCTCGCCGTGGCACGCGCGGTGCTTCTCCGGGACGGAGAGGTGCGGCCACTCCTACGTAAGCACGGCCTCCTGACCCGCGATGCTAGGAAGGTTGAGCGCAAGAAGCCCGGGCGCCCGAAGGCCCGTAAGCGGTTCCAGTTCAGCAAGAGATGACCTTGGAAGAACTCATTACGCAGGAGCCGCACCAGATCGGCCTCAGCCAGCTCCTTGAGGCCGGCGTCCATTTCGGTCATCAGACCCGCCGCTGGAACCCGAAGATGCGCAAGTACATCTTCACCGAGCGGAACGGGATCCACATCATCGATCTGAGAAAGACGCTCGATCGGTTACGGGCCGCCGAAGCCGTGAGCCGAAGCGTCGTGCTCTCGGGGAACCGGCTGCTCTTCGTGTGCACGAAGCCACAGCTTCGTGACCTCATCGAGAAGGAAGCCACCCGGTGCGGCGCCTTCTTTGTGACGGAGCGTTGGCTGGGCGGGATGCTCACGAACTTCCAGACGATCAAGCAGCAGATTCGCCGCCTTAAGGAGCTCGAGCGCGGTCAGGAAGAGAACGCCTTCGAGTTCTATACTAAGAAGGAGCAGCTGCTACTGGACCGTGAGCGCATCAAGCTGGAGAAGTACTTTTCCGGGGTGAAGGACATGGGGCGTCTCCCAGGAGCGGTATTCGTGGTGGACGCGAAGCGTGAGGCCATCGCGGTCAAGGAGGCCAACCGCCTCAAGATTCCCGTGATTGCGATCACGGACACGAACGCGGACCCCGACATGATCGACTATCCGATTCCGGGAAACGACGACGCGATACGCGCGGTGGGTCTCATTACCGCGGCGATCGCCGGCGTGGTCGAGCTCACGCGCCGGGATGTTCCGGAAGAGGACCGGAAACGGGTGGATGAAGTGGAGGCGATCACCTATTCTACCGAGACCGGTGAGAAGATGGCTGCGGGTGAAGACGCGTCGCGTCGCCGGGTCCGGAGGCGCCGCCGCCCTCGTCCAGACGTGATCGCACAGATGCAGCGGACCGATGTCCCCGGGGCTCAGCCCGAAGGGGAAGGGACCGAAGAGGAAGGGGCCGAGGCGGGAGGGTGATCCGGGAGGGAGGGCCGGCGTAGTAGGCGTCGGGGCCCCTCCACGATCCATGCCCCAGCAGTTCGCTCGTGGAAACCGACGACGCACGCGAGGCGGTAGCTGAATGGGGGAGGATGCACCGGACCTGTCCGGACGCTTTCTCCCTCGTCGCTCCCGCCTCTTTTCACGACGAGGAACCAGATCTCGAACGAGGAACGATCGGATATGAGCGTGAGCGCGAAAGAGGTGAAGATTCTCCGTGACCGGACCGGAGCGGGGATGCTCGACTGCAAGAAGGCACTCGAGGAGACCAGTGGGGACATGGAGGCCGCGATCGACCTCCT
The DNA here is from genome assembly GCA_009692105.1 of Gemmatimonadota bacterium. Taxonomy (GTDB): domain Bacteria; phylum Gemmatimonadota; class Gemmatimonadetes; order Longimicrobiales; family Gaopeijiaceae; genus SHZS01. The sequence continues at coordinate 3,689 of SHZS01000023.1, forward strand.
CCGGACCCGCGGCGCCGCGAAAGCGGCTAAGCGGGCTGACCGATCTGCCAATCAGGGGACGATCGGCCATTACCTGCATCACGGCGGACGGCTCGGGGTGATCGTGGAGCTGAACTGCGAGACGGACTTCGTCGCGAATACGGACGAGTTCAAGGCCCTGGCCCGCGACATTGCGATGCACGTGGCCGCTGCGAGTCCGACCGTGGTGAGCGAGCAGGATGTCCCGCCTGAGGTTGTGGAACGTGAGCGCCAGATCTATCTGGAGCAGGTGCGCGCCGAGGGAAAACCCGAGAAGATCCATGAGAAGATCGTCGAGGGGAAGCTCCGTAAATTCTTTGAGGAGTCCACGCTCCTCAAGCAGCCGTTCGTGAAGGATCCGGACCGGACGGTCGGGGACCTGGTTACGGAGCTTTCCGCCAAGACAGGTGAGAAGGTGGAAGTGGGTCGATTCACCCGTTTCGAGGTGGGCCGGGCGGGATAACGTGTCGAAGACATCGGGAGGGGGGCCGGTAAAGTACCGGAGGGTGCTGGTCAAGCTCTCGGGCGAAGCCTTGGCCGGGGAGAAGGGGTTCGGCATCGATCCGCCCGTGGTGGACAGGCTGACGGACGAGGTCATGAAGGTCCATCGTATGGGGGTGGTGCTCGGCCTCGTGATCGGGGGAGGCAACATCGTGCGCGGAACGATCGCCTCCCAGCGCGGGATGGATCGGGTAACGGCGGACTATATGGGAATGCTCGCCACGGTGATCAATGCCATGGCGCTCCAGGACATGCTCGAACGGAAAGGGGTCGAGACCCGTGTGATGACGGCCATCCGGATGGAGGAGCTCGCCGAGCCCTACATCCGGCGGAGAGCCCTTCGTCACTTGGAGAAGGGGAGGGTCGTACTCTTTGCGGGGGGCACCGGGAACCCTTACTTCTCCACGGACACCGCTGCCGTGCTCCGTGCGATCGAGATGGATTCGGACGTGATCATCAAGGCCACGAAGGTGGCCGGGGTATTCACCGCGGATCCGGTCCATGACCCGGACGCGACCTTCCTTCCTACCATCTCTTTCCACGAGGTCATGACTCGAGAGTTGGCTGTGATGGATGCCTCGGCCATTTCGCTCTGCAAGGAGAACGGTCTTCCCATCATCGTATTGAACCTGGCTGAGCCCGGAGCGATCGCAGCGGCGATCCGGGGGGACGCGGTTGGAACGTTGGTCTCCTAGGGGGGACGGATGGCTACGATCGAGTCGGTAAAGAAGCACATGGATGCCGCACTGGAGGCCGTCCGCCGCGAATTTGCCACCGTGCGGACCGGAAAGGCGACGCCGACGCTCCTCGACACCGTTCGCGTGGATGCCTACGGGTCGAAGCTCCCGCTGAACCAGGTCGCGACGGTTTCCACCCCCGAAGCTTCGCTCCTCCTCATCCAGCCGTACGATGCGTCGGTCCTGGCGAAGATCGAGCGCGCCATTCTGGAGGCAGGCATGAGCCTGAACCCGGTCAACGACGGGAAGGTCATCCGGATTCCGATCCCCCCATTGAACGAGGAGCGTCGGAGGGAGTACGTGCGACTCCTCCACACGATGGCGGAGGAGGGAAGGATCTCGATCCGGCACGCCCGTCGGGAGGGGAACGAGTCCGTCAAGCAGAACATGAAGGACCATGAGGTGTCGGACGACGAGGGGCATAAGAGGCAGGAACAGATCCAGAAGCTCACCGACGAGTACATTGGGAAGATCGACGCGTTAGTGGCCGCGAAGGAGCAGGAGATCCTGAAAGTTTGATGGAAGACGAGAACCCTTCTCTGCCAGTGCGGGACGGTTCGGTTCCCCGGCATGTCGCGATCATCATGGACGGGAATGGCCGCTGGGCGGCGGAGAGGGGCCTCCCGCGGTACGCGGGTCATTACGAGGGGATGAGGTCGGTGCGAGAGGCGGTAGAGGGCGCGATCGATGCGGGGCTGGAGATTCTCACCCTCTTCGCGTTCTCTACCGAGAATTGGGCTAGGCCGGAGGATGAGGTCCTGGCGCTCATGGCCCTGCTCAAAGTGTACTCGGAGAAGGAGCGGGAGGAGCTTCGTCAAAAGGGAGTCGAGGTGCACGTCCTCGGTGACCTGACGCGCATCGATGACAGCACTCGCGAGGCGGTGGAGCTGATGAAGAGCCGGACGCAAGGCGGCTCCAAGCTCCGCATGAACCTCATGGTCTCGTACTCTGGGCGGTCCGACATCATCGAGGCGGCGCGGGAGCTGGCCCGAAGGGTAGGAAGGGGCGATCTCGACCCCGAGGAGATCGACGCTCCGGCCTTCGCGGAAACGCTCTCGACGCGCGGCCTGCCCGACCCCGACCTTCTCATTCGCACGTCCGGGGAGTTTCGGATCTCGAACTTCATGCTCTGGGAGCTTGCATACGCGGAGATCCACGTCACGCCGGTCCTCTGGCCCGACTTCACCCGCGATGACCTGTTCCAGGCGTTGCGCGAATTTCAGCTGCGGAATCGGCGCTTCGGACGAATCTCTTTCTGCTGATCCGCGAGAGGCCCGGTGGTGCCGGCCACTCCATTCCATCCCTCCGTTGAGCGAGCTGCGGGGACACCCATTGTGAGAGAACGCGATCTGGCCCGTCGCATGATGGTCGCAGGGATCGGCATCCCGTTCGGGGTGTTCTTGATCTACCTCGGGGCATGGTGGGTCGCAGGGGTCACCGCGATGATCGCGGCCCTGGGGGCGGCAGAGGTGTACCGCTTGGCCGAGGCCCGATGGGTGCGCCCCTTTCCATGGCTCGGGATCCCGGTCACGGCGTTCCTAGTGGTCTCAGCGGCTTGGGCCGGGGGGATCGCCGAGTGGAGCGTTTGGGGTTGGCTCGCGCTTCTTGCCCTCGCCCTGGTGTCGCTCGGAGCTTCGCTCTTCCTCCGCGGTCCCGAGGGGGGCCCGCTCTCCGCGGTCGCGGCCACGGTGTTCGGATCCGTGTACGTCGGGGCCACACTCAGCTTCGCCGTCCACCTCCGGGCCTTCCCGGGGATCAGCAACGGCGAGGTGGGGTGGGACGGAGCGCTCATCCCCATCTTCGTGCTCACGGTGACCTGGTGCGGGGACGCAGGGGCGTACTTCGCTGGCACCCAGTGGGGGAAGCGGAAGCTCCTTCCCTCGGTGAGCCCCTCCAAGACTGTGGAGGGTGCGATCGGCGGCCTTGCAGGGGCGGCTGGAGTAGCCGCCATCTTCGCGTTCCTCTTGCTGGACTCTCCCCCTGGTTTGGAGCTCTCGGTCGGGGCAGCGGCGGCGCTGGGGCTCCTCATCGGAGCTGTGGCCCAGGTCGGAGACCTCGTCGAGTCCCTTCTGAAACGGGAGGCAGGAGTCAAGGACTCGGGGACGCTCCTCCCGGGACACGGAGGCGTGCTGGACCGGTTCGATGCGGTCTTCTTCACCCTTCCCATCGCGTACCTCCTGCTCCCTCTGTTCCTGCCATGACGGGGACGGGAGGGCCGATCCGGGTGGCGGTCCTGGGGGCCACCGGCTCGATCGGGATCAGTGCGCTCAAGGTGATCCGACGCCACCCGGACCGCTTTCGGGTGACGGTGCTCACCGCCAACCGCTCTGTCGATACCTTGGCCCGCCAGGCCCACGAGCATGCCCCTGCGTGCGTGGTTGTGTCGGACGATGGGGCGTTCTCCAGCTGCGAGGAAAACGGCACAGCGTGGGTGGGGGGACGGGACGCCCTGATCGATGCGGTGCGCCGCCCCGACGTGGACGTGGTGCTGAATGGGCTCGTGGGGTTCGCGGGGCTCGAGCCATCACTCGCCGCGCTCGAGGCTGGGAAGCGCCTCGCTCTCGCGAACAAGGAGTCGCTCGTGACCGCGGGCGAGCTCATGTTGCGCGCTCTCGCGCGGGGAGGCGGGAGCCTCGTGCCGATCGACTCCGAGCATTCGGCGATCCTTCAGTGCGTGGAGGGGAGGCCGCGCTCGTCGATAGCGAGGCTCGTGCTCACCGCGTCTGGGGGACCATTTCGGGAGTGGGCCGGAGAACGGCTCCGTCATGTGCGTCCAGCGGATGCGCTGAACCATCCCACCTGGGACATGGGGGCCAAGATCAGCGTGGACTCCGCGACGCTGGCGAACAAGGCCATGGAGGTGATCGAAGGGCACTTCCTCTTCGGTGTCCCATATGAAAAGATCGAGGTCGTCGTGCACCCCCAGTCCATCGTTCACTCTTTCGTCGAATTCGTGGATGGATCCGTCGTGGCCCAGCTGGGGTTTCCAACCATGGAGCTCCCGATCCTCTACGCCCTCACCCACCCTGGTCGGGTGGACGACCCGGAGCTGAGGACGTTCGATCCGGTGCGCTTCCCGCCCCTCACCTTCGAGGAGCCCGACCACGAGCGGTTTCCGCTCCTGCGGCTCGGGTACGAGGCGGGGCGGAGCGGGGGAACCGCTCCCGTCACCTTCAACGCGGCGAACGAGGTAGCCGTCTCGGCCTTCCTGGCGGGGGAGATCTCGTTCGCGGGGATGATCGACGTGGTCGTGCAAACGCTTGGGCGGAGCCCCCATCGAGGAGTGACCGACCTGTCGGACGTCCTTGAAGCCGACCGTGAGGCGAGGAACGTCGCCCGGGGCATTGCCGCAGGCATGGGATCCGTCGCATGACCATCCTCGCCACCTTCATCGTCCTGGGCGTGCTCATCTTCGTCCACGAGTTCGGCCACTTCCTTGCGGCTCGTGCCGTCGGGATCCGGGTGGAGCGCTTCTCCATTGGGTTCGGCCCCCGGGTCTTCGGGTTCATTCGGGGCGACACCGAGTACGTGGTGAGCGTCATTCCCCTCGGCGGCTACGTGAAGATGGGGGGGATGGACGACGAGGTGATGGAGACGATCGAGGGAGAGAAGGCAACGGGGGGGGCTGCTCCCGACACCGAAGGGGAGCTCAGGAGGGAGGGAGACTTCGACCAGAAGCCTCTTTGGGCTCGGGCCTGGGTCATCTCGGCCGGCGTGGCAATGAACATGTTCTTCGCCTTCCTCTTGTACTCTGTCGTCGCCGCGGGGTGGGGGAACCCCGAGCTCGATACGACCCGCATCGGGGCGGTCCGTGCGGAGCTGCTCCCCGACGGAGCTTCGGCTCTCGCCAGGCTTCCGGCCGGCTCGACGCTGGTTCGCGTGGGGGACGAACCGGTCAGCCATTGGGGCGAGGTCAGCGAGGCGATCCTCTCCGCTCCCGACGGGACGCTCTCCTTCTCCTACGTGGATCCGGTCGGACAGGTCACCGTGCCGGTCGTGGGCGACGACGCCCGACAGCGGGTGCAGCGCTCCCTCGAGTTCTGGTCCGATCCGGTGATCGACGGAGTGAACCCCGGAACGCCCGCCGACCGCGCGGGGATCCGGCGGGGCGATCGCGTGCTGGCCGTGGACGGGGTCGGCATCCGAACCTGGCCCCAGTTCGTCGCCGTGATCCAGTCCCATCCCGACTCGGAGCTGGAGGTCACGCTGGGGCGTGACGGCGGGAGCGTGGTTCGGCGGGTGACTCCCGCACGCCAGACTCTGACCGATCCCGTCACGGGGGAGCGCCGAACGATCGGGCAGATCGGGGTCATTCCCACCCTTCCGGGGGCGACGTACTCGCCGATTCCCCTTGTCGCGGCGATCCGCCTGGGGTGGATGGAGACGGCAGCGGTGACCGAGCTGATCCTTGGCTTCGTGCGGGACCTCTTCACCGGGCAGGTCTCGGCCCGGAGCCTGGGGAGCATCGTGACGATCGGCGAGCAGTCGGGTCAGGCGGCAGCCGAAGGGCTCCCGGTCTTCCTGCGGTTCATGGCCTTCTTTTCTGTGAACCTGGCGGTGCTGAACCTCCTGCCGATCCCGGTCCTGGACGGAGGCCACCTTCTGTTCCTCGGTGTCGAAGCCCTGAGGGGCCGCCCCCTCTCCGTCCGGCAGCGCCTGCGGTGGAGTCAGGTGGGGTTCGTGTTCCTGATCGGGGTCATGGCCCTCGCGCTCGGGAACGATCTCCTCCGCGTATTCGGCCATTAACAGGGTCTTAGAGCAACGACAGCTGGCCGCCCGCCCGGCCCAGCCGGAGCTCCGACACGTCCACGAAGGAGGTCGGCTCATCCTGGCTCGCGACCTCCAGGAACCCGCTCCACCCCGCTTCCTTCAACGCTGTTCCCACGGCCTGACGCGCCAGATGCGGTCGATTGCACTCCTCCGACAGATGGGCTAGCAGGATCCCCGTCAGGCCGGGGTGGAGGAGCTCGCGCGCGAACGACGCAGCCGCGCGGTTCGAGAGGTGGCCGTGCGACGAGGCGATCCGCGCCTGAACTGCGGCTGGGTACGAACCCGCGCGCAGGAGTCCCTCGTCGTGATTTGCCTCGAGAACGAGGAAGTCGCACCCGCCCAGGGAGTGCCGGATCCCCGCCGTGGGCCGCCCTAGATCCGTCACGATCCCGATCCGCGTGCCGCATCCGAGCCCCGTCACCGTCACGGCGACCGGATCGAGGGCATCGTGCACGGTGAGGAAGGCCTCGACCCGGAGGTCGCCGACGGTGAAGCCCCGGCCCGGCTCGTAGAGCCGGATCGTCTCGTCTCCACGAAGAAGTCGAGCGCAGGCCCCCCGCGTGGCAGCGGTCATGTGGAGGGCGGTCCCGAACCGACGCGAAAACACGCCGATCCCCCGGGTGTGGTCGGAGTGCTCGTGGGTGACCACGATGGCCTGGACGCTGGCGGGGTCGACGCCCAATGCTTCCAAACGCTCCACCAGTTGGCGCGCGCTGAACCCGCCATCCACCAGGAGCGCGGTGCGCTCGGACGCGATCAGGAAGGCGTTCCCGCCGCTCCCGCTCCCGAGCGCGGCGATCTTCACGCCCGGACCTTCACGCCTGGACCTTCACACCCCGAGGGTCACGCCCCCGGCCCTCTCGCCCGACCTTCACGACGGGTGGGATCGGCGCCACGCCGCGCCCAGGAAGCTCCGCTGCCCGGCCGTGAGCATGACCTGCCGTCGACTCATCGCCCGTTCCGCGCTCTCGAGGAATGCCTCCAGGTGGTAGGGCTGGTACGCCGCGCCGCTCCCCCACGAGAAGGGAGGAATCCATTTCGTGGAGAGTCCGTCTCCGACGAGGTTGGTTCCGGCACCCACGACGGTCCCCGCCCCGAGGAGGGTTCCGATCCCGGTCTTCACGTGGTCCCCAAGGAAGACACCAAGCTTCATGAGTCCGGTATCCAGCGTGTGGTCCTTCTGCCCCACCCGGATCGGGCCATAGTTGTTCTTGAGATCCGAGTTCGTCGTGAGCGCCCCGAGATTCACCCACCGTCCGAGCATGGAGTGTCCGAGGTACCCGTGGTGCGCCTTGTTCGAGTACCCAAGAACGATGCTGTCCCGGACCTCGCCGTTGAGCTTCGAGACCGGGCCGCAGCTCAGGGCCTCGAAGACCCCGCCGATGAGCGTGCTCCCGGGGCCGACATAGGCCGGCCCGAGGAGGTGCGTGAGGGGCTGGAGCCACACATCGTTCGATAGGTGAATCGGTCCTGACCTCGCGTCCAGGACGACGAGCGGGTCGATGCGGACGCCCGATTCCACCGTGATCGGGTGATCTCCAAGGACGTGGACCCCTTCGGCCTTCCGAAGCACGTCGCCCACGGGATCACCCCGCCCGGAGCGCGTGTCGCCCAGCTCGTCGGAGAGCTGCCTCGCGTTCTCGGAGAGAAGCTGCCAAGGGTTTTCGAGGAGACGCCCTCGGAGCCGGACGACGGGTCGGCCATCGGAGTCGGGATGAGTATGGACCGAGGGGAGGGAATCCGTGCCGGAGAGGATCCACCCGATGGTCGCCCCGCTCTCCGCCGCGAGTCTAATACCTCCCTGGGGCAGGTCGCCCGAAGAGGAAAGGAGCGGACTCCCGCGGCGCCCGTCCTCCACCGTAGGGACATAACGGGACGACAGAACGAGGCGCATCGCCGCCTGGGGCAGCCGGTCCAGAGAGAGAACGGAAGGGGCCCCCATCTCCTCGAACCCCTCGAGTCCCGGAGTCGCGAGGTAACCCGACGCCCGGAGCCCACTCACTCGCTCGAGTTTTTCCCGTAGGAGCGAGGCCCCAAAGAGGAGCTCGCCGATCGGGCGCGTGAGGGAGAACGGATGCCACTCACGTGCCACACGGTCGTCGAAGAGAAGGAGGGCGCGCTTCACCCCCCACTCCCCTCGCTGGGCGAGCGCCGCCCGCGCTTCCCCGTTTGTGGCTTCACCGCGGGTTCATTCCCCGGATCCCGGAGCCGCCCAGGCAGCTGTGGGAGGAGCCACTTGAGGTCGGAGGTGCGTGCCCGAGAGGACACGAGGACCACGTTCCCGGAGCGCACGACCACCAGGTCGTCCACACCGAAGAGCACGATCGGACCGTCCTCCGCCCACGCCACACAACCCCGCGAATCGACTGCGTGCACTTCGCCCATGACGTGGTTGCCGGCGTCGTCGGCGGGACGCGTCCGTGTCAGTGCCTCCCAGCTTCCCACGTCGTCCCACTCGAAATCTGCCCTCACGGCCCCGACGCGGCCGCTCCTCTCCAGAACCGCCTCGTCCACGGAGATGGTCGCTACCGCATCGAAGAAGGCTTCGTCGTTGCCTCGCTCCAGGTGGTGGAGGAACGCTCCGATCTCCGGGGCGTGCGAGCGGATTTCCTCCAGGAACCGAGCGACCGGGAAGAGGAAGATCCCGCTGTTCCAAAGGCATCCTTCAGAGATGTATCGTTCCGCGACGCCACGGTCGGGCTTCTCCACGAAGGCCCCGACCTCGAAGGCGTCGAGCGCCCCGCCGGTCCCTGTCGAATTCCCGGTCCGTATCGGGCTGCCGGGCCGGATGTACCCGTATCCGGTCTCTGCGCGCGTGGGTGATACGGCGATGGTAAAGAGCCGATCCTCTGCGCGGGCGAGCGCGGCGGCTCTCGCGATGAGGGCCGTGAACGCGCCCTCGGGGCGGATCACGTGGTCGGCGTGAAGTGACACCAACACGGCTTCCGGGTCTTCCCGATGGATCCTCTGAGCGGCCCACGCCAGGGCGGGTGCCGTGCCCCGCGCGCGGGGCTCGATGAGGAAGTTTCCGGGCCCGAGTTCGGGCACGGCCTCCAAGATGGGCCCGACCAGGGACTCGCCCGTGAGGACGGAAAGCCGCTCCGGGGGAACCAGGCTGAGCCCGCGGCGGACGGTGCGGGCGATCAGCGGTTCGTCCGTGGCACCGAGGACGAGAAGTGGCTTCGGACGGGAGGGGGTGCTGGCCGGCCAGAAGCGCGAGCCGATCCCTCCCGCGAGGATCACGATCCGGAGATGAGCGTCACCGACGGGCAAGGAGCTCGTCCACGAGGTTCAGGAGCTTCTTCGGACTGAAGGGCTTCGTCAGGAACGCGTTAGCGCCCAGAGAGAGGGCTTCCTCGCGGTCCGCGTCCTGCCCCTTGGCGGTCAGCACGATCACCGGCGTCTTGGCCCTTCGGTGCAAACTACGGATCTCACTGAGGACGTCCAGCCCCGAGGCCTTCGGCATCATCACGTCGAGCAGGAAGAGGTCGTACGGACTCTCTCCCCGGACCGCGCTGAGGGCGGCGGCGCCGTCGCAGACGATTTCCAGGTGGATGCCCGATCCTTCGAGGAGGGTGGAGAGGATCCGACAGGTATGAGGCTCGTCCTCTGCAGCCAGAACGTGGAACGGCTCTGCAGCGGGACGGAGGGGAGCATCGGCCATGGGGCTACCTGGAACCGGACCTGGAACCGGAGTAGGACGGTGACTCACCATGGAGAGGCGGATGCGGGGCGGAACCTAGTCCGGGAGCGGTGTAAAGTCAAGAAATGCGCGGCTTTCCGGGGTTGACACGGTCTCGCTGCGGCGGGTAGTGTTCACTCTCCCTCTCGGGGGAGTCCGGTTGCGATCCCTATGTCTCCAGCCTCCTCTGGGCAAGCCTTGCAGATCCGCCTCGCCATCGTCCTGGTCGCCATCGCCGTGGTCGTGGCGTGCGAGGAGGATCCGTTCCTCGTTCGTTGGGTGGAGAACCCGCGGCAGGCTCAGATCTACGCCCTCGATCGAGGCGAGCTCTCACGGCCGACGGCCTTCCACATGTTGGGCCGCACGGCCGTGGTCATCGAGGATCCCACGACCAACGGGGAGTGGGACTTTGCCCTCGACCGCCAGGCGGGGGGGCTGGTGCTTCTACTCCCGAGGGCGCTGGGCGTCACCACGCGGGCCGCCATCGCTGCGCTCCCCGCGACCGAGTTCGAGGCCGTCCGGGAGGCCCCGGCGGACACTCTCCTGTACTCCACGCGTGACCCCGTTCCCCTCAAGCTGGGCACGGTTTACGTCGTTCGGACCCATCAGCAACCCGACGCCTACGGCCAGCTTTGCTCCTACTACGGAAAGGTGAAGCCCCTAGAGCTGGACGTGGTGGTGGGGAGCTTCACCTTCCTCTACGACATCAGCCCCGTCTGCAACAACCGAAGCCTCGTCCCGCCCAAGTGACCCGATGCTCGACCTGAGAGTCATTCGGGACGATCCGGACGCGGTACGCGCGGGGCTGCTTCGCCGCGGAGCGGCCGGGGGCGCGGAGGTGATCCCGGAGATTCTCCGGCTCGATCGTGATCGGAGGGAAGCGATCACGAACGGGGATGCCCTGCGGGCTCGCCGAAATGAGGCCTCGAAGACGGTCGGCGCCCTGAAGAAGGCTGGGAACGACGCTTCCGCCCTCATCCTGGAGATGAAGCAGGTCGGGGACGAGATCGCTGGTCTCGAGAGGGTCGCCTCCGATAGTGACCTGCGGATCCGTGAGCTGCTCCTGGTCACGCCGAACGTTCCCTTGGCCGAGGTCACGGACGGCGGAACAGAGAAGAACGAGATCCTCCGCCAGTGCGGTGAGCCCGTAACCCATCCCTTCCCCGCGCGCCCCCATTGGGAGCTCGGGGAGGCGCTGGGCGTCCTGGACCTCCCCCGTGGCGCGAAGATCTCCGGATCCGGGTTCCCGCTCCTCGTCGGCGCTGGGGCACGCCTTCAGCGGATCCTGATCGACTGGATGCTCGACCTCCACGTCAGCGACCACGGATACGAGGAGCTCCGGATCCCCTACCTCGTAACCGAGGACACCCTTACCGGAACGGGTCAGCTCCCCAAGTTCGCGGACGAGTCGTGGGTGACGTCCCGGGACAACCTCTGGCTGATTCCCACCGCCGAGGTGCCGGTAACGAACCTACACCGGGATGAGATCCTGGACGCGGACGTGCTCCCTCTCCGCTACACGGCATACTCCCCCTGCTTCCGGCGCGAGGCGGGAGCGGCGGGCAAGGACACGCGAGGGCTGCTTCGCGTCCACCAGTTCGACAAGGTGGAGCTCGTCCGCTACGAGAAGCCGGAGCGGAGCGCTGCGGCGCTCGAGGAGCTGACGTCGCAGGCCGAAGCCCTCCTTAGTGCACTGGGGCTCGCGTACCGGGTGGTGCGGCTCGCGGCGGGAGACCTCGGGTTCTCCTCCGCCATGACCTACGACCTCGAGGTCTGGGCTCCCGGCGTCGGGCAGTGGCTCGAAGTCTCGAGCTGCTCCACGTTCACGGACTATCAGGCCCGGCGGGCGAACCTCCGATACCGTCCTGCTCCCGGGGAGAAGCCCGAGTTCGTGCACACCCTGAACGGATCGGCGCTTGCTCTGCCCCGCCTCATGGTTGCTCTCCTCGAGACGTATCAGGAGGAGGACGGGAGCGTCAGCCTTCCCGGGGTGCTCCATGAACGGATGGGGATCTCGAGACTCGCGGTTCGCTGACCTGGCGCAGTCGGAGGCGAAAGCGTGCTCAAGGGAAGGTGGTCGGCGACCCTGGCGGTGCTCTTCCTCGCTATTCTGGGCTGGTACCTGGTCTACACGGAGCAGATGGTCCGTGTGCTCCGCGCTGAGACCGAGACGATGACCCGGATGTACTCGGAGGTGCAGCGGGCCCTCACCGCCACCACTGACTTCGCCGTCGACCAGGCCCTCGTCCGGCTCCAGGACATCATCGTCGAGTCCGAGGTGCCGATGGTCCTCACGATCGGTGGCGATTCGGTGACCTCGGTCCAAAACCTGCCGTTCGAGGTCGACATCGACACGCCGGCGGGACAGGCCCGGGTGATCGAGTATGCCCGCGAGCTCGACCTGAGGAATCCACCGATCACGTACGTCGAGCAGGTCATCCATTTCGGTGTGCCCCCGCAGTTCTCCTCACCTGGGCGCTCGAGAACGTAGTGAAGAACGCCCTCGACGCGCTCGCCGGCAGGGCCGGTACGATCACCGTGCGGGCCTTCCACCGGGATCCCGGCTGGGTCACCTTGGAGGTCCGGGACACGGGCTCGGGAGTGGATCCCGAGATCCGGGACCAGCTCTTCGAGCCGGGCACGACCACGAAGTCGGGGGGGTGGGGGGTGGGCCTCGCGCTGGCCAAGCGGATCGTGGAGGAGATTCACGGCGGACGGATCGATCTCGTGGGTACGGGCTCGAATGGAACAGTCTTCCAGCTAAGACTGCCCAGCCGCCTCCCGGAGATTGCAGCTCAGAAGTCCGCCTCCCTTTGAACCTCTCGAAGCACCCTTCCACCCGGGCGGCTGAGGGGCTTAACCCGGAGCAGCGGGCTGCGGTCGAGCACCTGGAGGGACCGCTTCTCGTTCTCGCGGGAGCGGGATCCGGGAAGACGCGGGTCCTCACGGTCCGCATCGCTCGGCTGATCCAGGAGCTCGGAGTTCCCCCCGCGCGCATCCTCGCTGTGACGTTCACGAACAAGGCGGCGGAGGAGATGCGGATCCGGATCCGCGGGCTTCTCGGTCGCGATCCTACCGGTGCCTGGATCGGGACCTTCCATGCGATCGGAGCCCGGCTCCTCCGACGTCACGCCGAGGCGCTCGGCTGGGACGTGCGCTTCACGATCTTCGACGCCGAGGAGAGCGTGCGGGAGGTCGGTCGGGTGATGGAGTCGCTGGGGGTCGATCAGAAGCGATGGCGACCCAAGGCGGTCCAGGCGGTCATGAGTGACGCCAAGAACCAGCTCGTCTCACCGGAGGCGTTCAGCCGCGTGCACGAAGAGGGCTTCCAGCTCCTGGATCGCGTGGTCGCGCGTGTGTACCCAGAGTACCAACGGTCTCTCCGAAAGCAGAACGCATTCGACTTCGACGACCTCCTCGTAAAGCCCGTGGAGCTGCTCGAGGGCGACGCGTCGATCCTGGCTCGCTATCAGGAGCGATTTGCGTTCCTCCTGGTGGACGAGTACCAGGACACGAACCATGCCCAGTTCCGGCTGGTGGAGGCGCTTGCCCGAGTGCATCGGAACCTCATGGTCGTCGGGGACGACGATCAGTCAATCTACGGTTGGAGGGGAGCCGACATCCGGAACATCCTGGACTTCGAGCAGACCTTCGAGGGCGCGCGGGTCGTGCGCCTGGAGCAGAACTATCGCTCTACGGGGACGATCCTTCAGGCGGCCAACTCGGTCATCCGGAGGAACCTGAACCGGAAGGGGAAGACGCTCAGGACGGATCGGGAGCAGGGGGCGCGGATCACCGTCTCGGAGTTCGCGAACGAGCGAGACGAAGCCGCAGGCCTCACTAGCGAGGTCCAGGCTCTGCTGGATTCGGGCGCGCTCGCGCGCTATCGGGACGCCGCGGTTCTCTATCGCACGAATGCCCAGTCCCGGGCGCTCGAAGATGCGTTCCGCCGCCGAGGGATCCCGTACCAGATCGTCGGGGGGGTGCGCTTCTACGAGCGCCGGGAGATCCAGGACGTCCTCGCCTATCTGCGACTGATCTCGAACCCGCGCGACACGGCTGCCTTCGAGCGGGGGGTGAACCTCCCGAGACGGGGCGTGGGACAGGCGAGCATCGAGCGGCTGAAGGCGTGGTGCGGGGAGATGGAAGTCTCCCTGCTTGCGGGGGCCGCCCGCACTGGCGAGATCTCGGGGCTCTCGGCTGGGGCCGCTCGGGGGCTTGGCCGCTTCACGGCCCTGGTCCAGGACTTCGCAGAGCGGGCGAAGCGGCTTCCCGTGGGGCCCCTGATCGAGGAGCTCGTCGAGCGACTCGACCTCCTCTCCCTCCTCCGTGCGGAGGGACCCGACGGGGAGGAGCGGGTCGGGAACGTGGAGGAGCTCATCGCGGGGGCCATGGACTTCGAGCTCCAGCTCGGGGAAGAGGTGGATGCGCCGGCCCTAGCAGGACTCACGGAGCTCGACCTCTTCCTCCAGCAGGTGTCCCTCGTGAGCGACATCGACCGACACGATCCAGAGTCCGACGCGATCACCCTCATGACGCTCCATAACGCCAAGGGACTCGAATACCCGGTCGTGTTCATCTCGGGGCTTGAGGAGGGGCTTTTCCCGCTCGCCCGCGCGTACGATGAGCCCACCCTCCTCGAGGAGGAGCGGCGGCTCTTCTATGTCGGGATCACCAGGGCACGGGACCGGCTTTACCTGAGCTGGGCGCGCGAGCGGCGGCGGGGGGGAAGCTGGATGGTGGGGACGCTCTCGTCCTTCGTGGACGACATTCCCGCCGACCTCGTGACGGAGACGAGGTCCCGCGGTCTTGGGCGGGAGTGGGGCAGTCAGGATGTGCCGAGTGGGCGAGGCTCATCCACCGCGGATGTGGAGTGGAGTCGACTGGGGCCGCGGGCCGGTCGCGGGGGAGCATCCGCCGATCCGCGGGTGGCTCCCGAGCGAGAGATCTCCGACGACCTGGCCTTTGGCGCGGAGATGAACCAGGATCTTCCCGACTTAAGAAAGGGGGAGCGAGTGAGCCACCCGACCTTCGGATCCGGACGGGTCGTCGAGGTGACTGGATTTGGGCGGGATGTGAAGGTCATCGTGGACTTCCAATCGGTGGGAAAGAAGAAGCTTGTTATCCGGTATGCCGGTCTCGAGAAGGAACTGTAGGCATGCACGGAAGGAGGAGGAGCGTGGAGGTTTCCCGACGGGAGGTCGAGAAGATCGCCGAGCTCGCACGGCTGCGGCCGGATGGCCCGGCGGTCGAACGGCTCACAAGTGAGCTGAACGGGATCCTCGATCACGTGCGCGTCCTCGGGGAAGTGGACGTGTCGGGTGTAGTCGAGGGGGGGTGGATCGCGACCGACGTAGTGCCCTACCGGGACCCGCAGCTCCTGAGGGACGAGCTTTCTCCTGGTGCGCCCGCCGACCGGGCGCCGAATTGGAAGGATGGCTTCTTCCTCGTGCCCCGGCTTCCCGCGCTGGACGGGAAGGACGCGCCGGTGTTGGAGGAGGGAGCGTGAGCGCGATTCTCGGGGCGAGGGAGATCGCGAGCAGGGTGCAGGTCGGGGGGGTCGCTCAGGATCACTACTTGGGGGAAGCTCTCGAGCGGGCGCGCGTGGTCGAGGCAGGTGAGCTCCCGCTCCACGCCTTCCTGGCCCTGGGCCCAGACACCGGGACGGGCGAGGCGTCTTCTCTCTCCGGGATCGACGGCAGCGACGGAACGGCGACCCGGGGCGGAGCGTCCGTATCCCTCGCGGGAGTACCCGTCGCCGTGAAGGACAACCTCTGCACGCTAGGACTTCCCACTACCTGCGCGTCCCGGATCTTGGACGGCTACGTATCGCCGTTCGAGGCCACGGTCGTCCGCCGCCTCAAGCGGGCCGGAGGGTTGGTTCTCGGGAAGACGAACATGGACGAGTTCGCGATGGGCTCTTCCACGGAGAACTCGGGCTTCGGCCCCACCCGAAATCCCCGCGACCGGTCCCGGGTGCCGGGCGGGAGCTCGGGAGGATCGGCGGCGGCCGTGGCCGCGGGAGTGGTGCCGTGCGCCCTTGGATCCGACACGGGAGGCTCGGTGCGGCAGCCCGCCTCCTTCTGTGGGATCGTGGGGATCAAGCCGACATACGGCAGGGTCAGTCGCTACGGCCTCGTCGCGTTTGCTTCCTCACTCGACCAGGTGGGCGCGCTCGGTGCGACCGTGGACGATGCGGCCCTCCTCCTTCATGCGATTGCAGGCTACGACCCCCGGGACGCAACCTCGGCTCCCCGCGATGTGCCCGACTGGACCCGAGCCGAGGAGGCCACGGTGGAAGGGCTCCGGATCGGGGTCCCGCGCGAATACTTTACGGACGCATTGGATCCCCAGGTGAAGCGCGTCTGCCTGGACGCGCTGGACCGCCTCCGGGATGGCGGGGCACGGGTCGAGGAGGTTTCCCTTCCGCACACCCGCTACGCGGTCCCTACCTACTATGTCCTTGCCCCCGCAGAGGCCTCATCGAACCTCGCCCGGTACGATGGGGTCCGGTACGGCTTCCGTTTCGACGGGGCCGACTCCGCGCGTGCGGTCTACGAAGAGTCGCGCACCCGTGGGTTCGGGAAGGAGGTCGTGCGGAGAATCATGCTCGGGACCTTCGCGCTCTCGGCTGGCTATTACGACGCCTATTACGGACGGGCTCAGAAGGTGAGGACACTGATTGCCCAGGACTTCCACCGAGTGTGGGACGACGGCGTGGATCTCCTCTTCACTCCGACGGCACCGACGCCCGCCTTCCCGATCGGGGAACGGACGGAGGACCCGATGGCGATGTACCTGTCGGACATCTTCACGGTGACCGCGAATCTGGCCGGGATCCCCGGGATCTCGCTTCCGATAGGGGCCGTGGACAACCTCCCGGTCGGAGGTCAGCTCCTTGCTCCCATGTGGGAGGAAGCTCGGATGATCGGGGCTGCGCGGGCCCTCGAGTCGCTCCTCGCGGGTGGGGAGGGAGGCCGATGAGCGCGCCGCGAGGGGGATCGTCTGAGCCGGCCGGGGCGTGGGAGGCCGTGATCGGTCTCGAGATCCACGTCCAGCTCCGGACCGATCGAAAGCTCTTTTGCGCGGATTCCACTCGGTTCGGCGACGCACCGAACGCGAACGTCTGCCCGGTTTGCCTAGGGCTCCCTGGGGCGCTCCCGGTTCTCAACCGGGAGGCCGTTGAGCTCGCGGTCCGGGCCGCGCTTGCCTTCGGGTGCGAGATCCACGAGACGAGCATCTTTGCCCGGAAGAACTATTTCTATCCAGACCTCCCCAAGGGATACCAGATCTCGCAGCTCGAGCGACCCCTTGCGACGGGCGGACAGTTCACCGTGGACGGTAGGGATGGGAAGGCCGGGGCCGCGGTGAGGATTCGGCGGATCCATATGGAGGAAGATGCGGGGAAGTCGCTCCACGACCGCTTCCCCCGGGCCACCGCCGTGGACCTGAACCGGACGGGCACACCGCTCATCGAGCTCGTGTCCGAGCCCGACCTCCGATCTCCCGAGGACACTCGGGCCTACCTGCAGCAGGTGAAGCAGGTGCTCGAATACCTCGACGTCTCCGACTGCAACATGGAGGAGGGGTCGCTTCGGGTAGACGCGAACGTCTCCGTGCGGCCCGTGGGGAGCGAGGAGCTCGGCACGAAGACTGAGGTGAAGAACATGAACTCCTTCTCCGGGGTCGAGAGGGCGATTCGCTGCGAGCTCGTCCGACAGCAGGAGCTCCTCTCCAGGGGAGGACGGGTCGAGCACATGACGCTCCTCTGGGACGAGGTCCGCGGGGAGGTCCGCCCGATGCGGACCAAAGAAGAGAGCCACGACTACCGATACTTTCCGGACCCCGATCTCCCTCCGCTCGTGCTTCTCCCCGCGATGGTCGAGCGCATCCGCTCCGAGCTGCCGGAGCTCCCCGCGAACCGGCGGGCCCGCTTTCGGGAGGAGTACGGGCTTCCCGCCTATGACTCGGAGGTGCTCACCTCCAGCAGGGCGCTCGCGGATTACTTCGAGGAGGTCGTGGGAGGCGTGGACGACGCGAAGCAGGCGTCGAACTGGGTGATGGGGCCCGTCATGGCGACGCTGAAGGAGCGCGCTTGGGCTCCGGAGGAATATCCCGTGCCGCCGCCGACGCTCGCTCGGGTGATCCAGCTCGTGCAGGGAGGGACGGTGAGTACGAGTGTGGGAAGGGACCTTCTGAAGAAGGTGATCGAGACCGGCCGTTCACCGGACGAGATCGTGGAAGGCGAGGGGTTGGCACAGGTCCGGGACGAGGGTCAGCTCGAAGGGTGGGTGGACGAGATCCTTGCCGCCCATCCGGACGAGGTGTCCCGGTTCAAGGGTGGGGAGGCGAAGCTCCAGGGCTATTTCATGGGCCTGATCATGAAGGCCTCCCGCGGGAAAGCCGATCCGGGGGAGGTAGTCCGCCTTCTCGCGGCGAAGCTCAGGCGATGAGGGGCTGCCCATCGGTGTCGGTACCCGACCTGCCCAGACCTGGTACCTCGATCCCCGGCGCCCGCGGGAGGTAGAGGAGCGGGCCGGAGGGGAGCGCGAAGTACTGATCGGCGAGCTCCTCGAGCGACTCGGGGTCCCGCACGTACCCTTCTAGGCGCGCTTCCCGTCGCGCGACTTTCGCGAGCTTCAAGTTCTGTTCTCCGATCGGGTCCAGAGACAGGGCCCTGGCCTTGTCGCCCTCCGCGAGGAAGTCCATCACGAAGTCGTAAGAGAGGCGCACGTAGCGATCCCGCATCTCCACGGGGAGGTCAAACCGTGAGCGGTTCAGGATCTTCTCGAAGATCTGCTGCCACCGCTCGTCATCCTGGAACGCGATCATCCCGCGGAAGATCCGCCGGTTCGTCTGGAACGAGAAGAGCGTCCGGGAGAGAACGCGATCGAAGAGCTCGTCCGCCTCCGAGTGGTCGTGGAAGAGCACGATCCTCCGAGCTTCTCCGCCGAAGCGCTTCCCGAGGTGGACGTCCATGCGGTGCTCCCAATACGCATGCCCGACAGATTGGGAGGTGCTCGTGAGGAGGAGTAGCCGCGGGACGAAGAAGTTGTGCGCGATCGTATCCGCGGCCAGGTGGGACAGGTAGCCCATTCCCACGGCGCGGAGGGCCTCGGAGTCGGAACTCTCGAGGATCTCCTGGCCGATGTGCCAGTGATGGGAGTGACGCCCCGCCGCCGCGTATTTCTTCGCGAAAGAGATGTCGGCGGCGACCGACCCGTAGAGGAAGGACAGCCGATGGCGCTCGAGGAGCGAGCGGATTGTGGGGGGGAGCAGATGCAGGGAGGCAAGAACCGCCTCGCCGATCGCGACATGAGTGGCCGGACCCCATGCCAGCGCCTCGGTTGGCACGAGGAGGAGCCAGAGGATCGCGCACAGCAGGGAGGCGAGGAGCGCTCCTGCCCGCCCCCCCACGCTCATGCCTTCTCCTCTGAGCGTGTGTCCTCTCCGTCGCTTTCGCCGAAGTCGTCCGGAAAGGCGTCACCCGACTGGACGTGCCCCTCGGCATTCGGCAACGGCTCGTGCCCCCGGTCCGGCGTGCCGTCCCCGGGCTCCGTCTCCGAAGGTCGCCTCCGGCCGCCCCGGAAGGCGCCGAGCCCGGCCCGGATCCCGCGCGCTGTGGCCGCTCCATCCACGAAGGTACCTTCGGCCTCGCGCTGGACCACCTCCATCAGGGCGTTGAACTGCTCCACCCGCTCCTCGATCCTCCGCGAGGCGTGCGTGAGCTGCTCCGAGACGTGGCCCACGGATTCAGAGAAGCGCTCGATCTCCCCCCGTACGGCCTCGGAGATCGCGGACATGTTCTCCGCAGTGCGCCGAAGGCTTCCCATCGCGGGGTCCATGGAGAGCTTCCGGGTCATCTCTTCGATACCTCTCTGCGCCCGTCGAGCCTGGAAGACCACGAACCCGAGCGCGAGGAAGAGCAGAATGGTCCAAAGGACAATCGAGCCCGATGCAGCTGCCACCAGCCAGTCCACCGCGTCCCGCGAGGCGATCGCGACGACCGTGTCCGAGGGGGCCGCTCCTTGGCGGGCGAGAAGGATCATGGCTCCACAGTACCCTCCCCCCGACCGGCCGAACCACCATGGGTTCCGGGCGGCCGTTGTAGCGACCGGTGTCCGGACATAAGTTCCCGGGGCCCTGGCGTCAGCCGGTCGGCCGGCTCCGCGGGAGGCTCTCGGCGACCTGCTCGGAGCACCCACAGCGACACGGATCTCCATGTCTGCCTTCGTCGTAGAGGGGGGACGTACCCTGTCGGGAACGATCCGCCCCTCGGGGAACAAGAACGCCGCCCTTCCGTGCATGTGCGCGGCGCTTCTCACCGCCGAGCCCGTAGTTCTGGAGAACGTTCCCCGGATCCGAGACGTCGAAACGCTGCTCGAAATCATCCAGTCCCTCGGGGCCACAGTGGAATGGGTCGCGGATGGCTCGGTACGGATCCAAGCGCGGGACGTGCCGCTCGGAGGGCTCCACCCGGATCTCGCGAAACGGATCCGGGCGTCGATCCTCCTCGCGGGCCCCCTACTCGCCCGCTGCGGCCGCGTAAGCCTTCCCCCGCCGGGAGGGGACGTCATCGGGCGGCGCCGACTCGACACCCACTTCCTGGCGTTCCGAAAGCTGGGGGCGGAAGCGTCGTTCGAAAAGGAGGGCTTCGAGTTGGTGGGGGCGAAGCTCAGGGGCGCGGACATCTTTCTGGACGAGCCCTCCGTGACTGCCACGGAGAACGCCGTGATGGCGGCAACCCTGGCTACCGGAACGACGGTGCTCCGGAACGCCGCGGCCGAGCCCCATGTCCAGGATCTGTGCCGACTCCTCCAGCGGATGGGCGCTCGGATCTCAGGCGTGGGAACGCACGTGCTCGAGATCGAGGGAGTGGATCGCCTGGGCGGGGCAACCTTTTCCATCCAGGCGGACCACATCGAGGCCGGCTCTTTCATTGGTCTCGCGGCGGTCACGGGGAGCGTGCTCCGCGTGGAGGGCGCTCCCATCGAGCACCTCGACTCGACCCTTCTGGCTTTCGGCAAGCTCGGGGTCGCGTGCGAGGTGGCCGGAGAGGACCTCATTGTCTACGGAGACCGGGATCGTGAGGTGAGACCCGACTACTTCGGCCACATTCCAAAGATCGACGACGGACCGTGGCCGGCCTTTCCCGCGGACCTCACTCCGATCGCGCTCGTCACGGCGACTCAGTGTCGCGGCACGGTTCTCATTCACGAGAAGATGTTCGAGTCCCGCATGTACTTCACGGACAAGCTGGTGGGAATGGGAGCGCAGATCATCCTTTGCGACCCTCATCGGGCCGTGGTGGTGGGCCCGGCGCCCCTTCGCGGGGGCGCGGTCGAGAGCCCGGACATTCGGGCCGGGATGGCGCTCATTCTCGCGGCCCTCGCCGCCCCGGGGACGAGCACGATCCATAACATCGGACAGATCGAGCGAGGGTACGAGCGGATCGACGCCCGGCTCCGGGGGGTGGGCGCGAGCATTCGTCGTGTAGACGGGGCTTGAGGCAATCGGCAGAATTGCCTATTATAGTGGTCTAGTAATGCCTGCCATCCTGGCGGTGTTCGTTTTGAGTGGGGGAGCGGGTGGCCCCCGCTTTTTTTTGCCTCCGTCGCCGACGGCGGGGCCGGCCCGCGGAGGGCCGGATGGGGCCAGAGAAGAACCGAGGAGCCGAGCGTTGGCAGCGCCGATTGAGGAGGTCGATCGGGATCTGGAGGGCCGGGTCGAGGCCCTCGGGATGGAACTCGTGGACCTCGAGTGGTCCGGAACGCAGATCCGGCCGATCATCCGGGTCCGGATCGACCGGCCGGACTCGGCTCCCGGCGCCGGGGTGACCGTGGCCGACTGCGGGCGGGTGAGTCGGGAGCTCGAGCGCTGGTTGGACGAGCATCCTGCGCTCCCGGAGCGCTACGTGCTGGAGGTGTCGTCGCCGGGAGTGGAGCGACCGCTCCGGCGCAGGCGCGACTACGAGCGCTTCGTCGGGAGGGAGGTCCGTATCAAGCGGTCGGGGAGCGGTGGAAGGGGGGGCGTCCTGATCGGAGTGCTCTGTGGCGTGGACAAGGGGGGCGTGGACGACGGAAGCGAAGGGTACCGCGTGGTGCTTCGCCTTTCGGATGGATCCACGGTCGGTATGGAGGACCGGGAGATCGTGCGAGCGAACCTGGTCTTCCGGTGGGAGGAAGAGCGCTAAGCGGGGTGAAGAGTGGCAGCAGGGACGTGAAGCGAGAGAGCTGAGAGAGCCGGCTCGAGAGGGGTACCATGGCGAACGCGGGACAAATTGTTGCTGCCATCCGCGATATGGCGGCCACGAAAAGCCTCTCCGCCCAGGAGATGAATGGCCTGATCAAGGACGGGATCCTCGCGGGTCTCATCCGGATCTTTGGGACGAACGTCCGAGCGGAGATCGAGCTCGACGAGGACTCGGGCGAGATCCAGATGGTGGTGCTCAAGCGTGTCGTCGAGGTCGTCGAGGATCCATCCGCCGAGATCAGCCTCGAGAAGGCACATTGGGACGACGCGTCGTTCGAGGTGGGTGACGTGATGGAGATCCCCGTGGATTTCTCGGAGTTCGGCCGTAACGCGGTGATGGCTACGAAGCAGCGCATCGTCCAGCTGGTGCGGGAAGGGGAGCGCGATCGGATCCGCGAAGAGTTCGCGCACCGGGTCGGGGAGCTCCTCTCCGGAGAGGTGCAGCAGGTCGAGCGTGGGAAGATTGTGGTGATGATCAACCGGGCGAGAGATGCCGAAGCGGTCATCCCATGGAAGGACCAGAATCCCAGGGAGCGCTTCCGACAGGGCGATCCGATCCGGGCTGTGCTGAAGAAGGTGGAAGAGACCCCGAAGGGTCCGCGGCTCATCCTGTCGAGGGCCGACCCTCTCTTCGTCGAAGCTCTCTTCCGGCTGGAGGTGCCCGAGATCTACCAGGGGATCGTGGAGATCCGGGCGCGGGCCAGGGAGGTAGGGGGACGGACGAAGATCGCCGTCTGGTCGAGGGACGAGTCCATCGACCCGGTGGGGGCGTGCGTCGGGCTCAAGGGGTCCCGGGTCCAGGCGGTCGTCTCCGAGCTCGGCGGCGAGCGGATCGATATCGTGCCCTGGCATCCAGACCCCGAGGTCTTTGCGCGCCGCGCGCTGGCGCCCGCTCGGGTCTCGAAGGTCGTCTCCAACGGAGAGCGCCAGGTCATCACGGCGATCGTGGACGAGGATCAGCTGTCTCTCGCGATCGGCAGAAATGGCCAGAATGTGCGCCTTGCGTCGCAGCTCATCGGGTGGCAGATCGACCTCTACGGGTCGCGCGAATGGCTAGAAAGGGGCGCGGATGCGGCCCTCTTCGGAGGCAGGATCGCGGAGGAGACGCTCGAGACTACCGACTTCGCGCTTTCGGAGCTCAAGCTTAC
>SHZS01000002.1 GCA_009692105.1 Gemmatimonadota bacterium
GGCCGGGGAGGTCGCGAGGCATCTCCTCGAGGGGCGTCCCGAGGCCGCGCGCGAGGCCGCCTCGTGGTATGCGAATCTCTTCAAGGACCGGTACTACCTCGAAGTACAAGCGCACGGGACCGAGGGGCAGGCCGAGCTGAACGCCAAGGTGTTCGAGCTCGCCGACGAGCTAGGGCTCCCGGTGGTCGCGACAAACGACGCCCACTTCCTGGCCCGCGAAGACCACGAGGCGCACGACACGCTGCTCTGCATCGGGCTCGGGAAGGACAAGGACGATCCCGGTCGCATGCGCTACGACAATGGGCTCTACCTGAAGAACCCTGTCGAGATGCGTGGCACCTTCCCGGACCACTCCGAGACGATCGAGAACACGCTCCGGATCGCGGACGAGGTCACGCTCGACTTCGAGAAGAGCTATCACGTCCCCGCCTTCTCCCTCCCCAGGGGCTATGCGACGGAGGGGGACTACCTCACGCACCTCGCCACGGCTGGCGCGAAGAAGCGATACGGCGACCCCCTTCCCGATCACGTCCGCTCGCGGCTGGAGTTCGAGCTCGGGGTCATCCTCAAGACCGGGTATGCAGGTTATTTCCTGATTACGTGGGACTTCATCCGCTGGGCCCGGGAGCAGGGCATCCCGGTTGGCCCGGGCCGTGGTTCCGCGGCGGGTTCCGTGGTCAGCTATTCGCTCTGGATCACGAACCTGGATCCTCTCCACTTCGACCTCCTCTTCGAGCGCTTCCTGAACCCTGAGCGGGTCTCGATGCCGGATATCGACGTGGACTTCTGCTTCGAGCGCCGGAACGAGGTGATCGAATACGTCCGCCAGAAGTACGGGAGGGACGCCGTCGGGCAGATCATCACCTTCGGGACGATGAAGTCGCGGGCGGTGATCCGAGACGTGGGGAGGACGCTCGGGTTCGAGCCGTCCGAGACCGATCGGATTGCGAAGCTGATCCCGAATCAATCAGGGCAGAGTTACACGGTGCGCGAGGCCGTAGACCGTCTGGCCGAAGTACGAGACCTCTACAGAAGCGACGAGCGGCACCGGAATCTTTTCGACTACTCGATGACGCTGGAGGGACTTTCCCGCCACGCTTCCGTGCACGCGGCGGGAATCGTGATCGCGCCCGGGCCGCTCGATGACTACGTCCCGGTGTGCGTCCAGCAAACGAAAGGGGGAGCGGCGAGCGGGGACGGCGAGAGCGTCGTGGTCACGCAGTACGACATGAACGCGCTCGAGGATACCGGGATGCTCAAGATGGACTTCCTGGGCCTGAAGACCCTCACGGTCATCCAGGAGGCCGTCACCATGGTACGGGAGCGGGTCGGCGCGCTCCGCCACCCGCGGACCGGCGAAGTCTACGACGCGATGGACGACGTGCCGCTGGACGACCCGGACGTCTACCGAATGATCGCGAGAGGGGGGACGGCCGGGGTATTTCAGTTCGAGTCCACGCTCGCTTCGGACAAGCTCCGCGCGATGCGGTGCGACCGCTTCGAGGATCTCGTGGCCACGAATGCGCTCATCCGCCCCGGCACGCTCGACTCAGGGATGACGGACGTCTACATCCGACGGAAGCTTGGCGAGGAGCCCGTTCGCTACCCGCATCCCGACCTGGTGAAGACGCTGGCCCCGACATACGGAGTCATCGTCTACCAGGAACAGGTCATGGCCATCGCCCACATCCTCGCGGGATACACTCTGGGCGAGGCAGACGTGCTTCGGAAGGCGGTGGGAAAGAAGGATGCGGCCCTCATCGTCGAGGAGCTCAAGGCCTTCGTGGCGCGAGCGGTCGCACGTGGCGTGGACCGCCGCGTCGCGCAGGAGCTGGCGGGGCTAATTGAGAAGTTCGGGCGCTACGGCTTCCCAAAGGCCCACGCGAGCGCCTATTCACTCCTCTCCTACCAGACCGCCTGGCTCAAAGCCCACTACCCGGCCGAATTCATGGCCGCCCTTCTTTCGTCGGTGCTCGACCGCACCGACGACGTCGTGAAGTACATCGGGGAATGTCGCGAACTCGGCCGCGCGCTCCCGCATCTCAAGGACGGGATCGAGGTCCTTCCGCCCGACGTCAACGAGTCCCGCTGGAAGTTCTGGGTCACGGAAGACCTCGGCATCCGATTCGGGCTCGGGGCCGTGCGGGGAGTCGGAGCCGGCGCTGTCGGATCGATCCTGGCGGGGCGGAGGGACAAAGGAGCCTTCCAAGGGCTCTTTGATTTTATTGAGCGGACCGACCTACGGGCACTGAACAAGCGGGCCTGCGAAGCTCTCATCGCGGCTGGAGCGCTGGACTCCTTTGGGCATCGCGCCCAGCTGCTGGCCGGCCTCGACGCGGCCTACTCGGAGGTGCAGGCGAGGGCCGCCGAGGTCGCCGCCGGTCAGGGCTCCCTCTTTGGGGCGGAAGGGCCGACGATGGAGCGGATCGCTCTTCGGCTGCCCGACGTGCCGAAGTGGGACGAGCAGGAGCGCCTTGCGCGGGAAAAGGAAGCGCTGGGGTTCTTCATCTCAGGGCATCCGCTGGATCGTTATCGCGACCTCTCCCGCGCCTTCGGCCCCGCGAACACCGCCGCACTCCCAGAGTTCGCCGGGCAGGACGTGGAGTTTGCGTGCGTCGTTACTAAGGTCGTGCGGCAGGTTCTCCGGAGGGACAACACCGAATGGGGTAAGGTGACGGTCGAGGACTTCCATGGGACCACCACGGTCCTGGCGTTCGGAGAGGCCTGGCAGAGGGCGAGGACTGTTCTGGTCCAGGACGCCGCGGTGCTCCTCCGAGGGACCGTCTCCAATCGGGAGCGGGACGAGGAGGATCCGCCAATCTTCCTGGATTCGGCCGAACCCCTCGGGGCGGTTGGAGAGAGTGGACGGATCGCCGTGGCCATCGAGCTGCCCCCGGGATCCGAGGTCGAGAGAGAGATCTTCGGGCGCGCCCGAGGTATTCTGGCAGCGCATCCCGGGCCCGCTCCGGTCGAGGTCTGGCTGGCGAACGGTGCCGTCGAGGCACCCCGGCTGCGGTCGAGGACCCTTCGCGTCCGGCCGGAGCGAGAGGCCCTCGCGGCACTGCGCGAACTCTTCGGACCCGGCGGGGTCCGGCTCGTGAGGGTGGATCGCTGAACGCGGGAACTCCTCTCCGGAGTCGGAGAGTCGGAGAAAGCGAATGAAGGCTGAAACAGAACCGAGCTTGGCTGTGCTCGGGGGCGGGTGCTTCTGGTGTCTCGAAGCGGTCTTCCAGAAGCTGAAGGGAGTCGAGGAGGTCACCTCCGGCTACGCGGGGGGAGAGCACCCGGCTCCGACATACCGGGAGGTCTGCGCGGGCACCACCGGCCATGCAGAGGTGGTACGGATCATCTTCGACCCTGGTGTGATCCCGTACCGAACGCTTCTCGAAGTCTTCTTCGCAACCCACGACCCGACGACCCCGAACCGGCAGGGCGCGGACGCGGGACCTCAGTACCGCTCGATCATCTTGTACGACGGGATGGAACAGGAGAAGATCGCCCGGGGGGTAATCCGAGACCTCGAGGCCGACGGCCACTGGGACGCGCCGGTCGTAACCGAGCTCAGCGCGCTGGGAACCTTCTTCCCCGCGGAAAGGGAACACCACGACTATTACCGCCGGAACCCCTCGCAGCCGTATTGCGCGATCGTCGTCTCGCCGAAGGTCGCAAAGGCGAGGCGCGCCTTCCAGGAGTTGTACTGTGACTGACCCGTCCCCTGCCCGAAACCCCCTCCTCGATCCCGCCTTCCGGATCCCCTTCCACCAGATCCGGGCCGAGCACGTGGGCCCCGGGGTGCGAGAGGCGCTGGCAGACGCCCGCTCCGAGGTGGAAGCCCTCGCCTCGAGCGAGGAGCCCCTCCTCTGGGAGACGACGGTCGAGCCGCTCGACGCGCTCATGGAACGCCTTCACCACCGAACCACACCGGTCCATCACCTGCTCGCCGTGGCCGAGACGCCTGAGCTCAGGGAGGCCTGGGGAGACTTGCTTCCGGAGGTCTCGAGCTTTTGGTCGACGCTCTTCCTCGACGAGGGACTATGGAGCCGGGTGCGCCGGTACGCAGAGACGTCGGAGGCGAGGCGCCTGGAGGGGCTCAGGAAAAGACATCTCGACTGTACCCTCCGGGACTTCCGGCGGTCTGGCGCCGATCTGGACCCCGCGGGGCGTCGCAGGCTGGAGGCGATCGAAGGCGAGCTCGCCCAACTTCAGCAGAGCTTCTCGGAGAACGTGCTCGACGCCACCGCCGCGTTCACGCTCCACGTCACCGAGGCCAACCGCCTCCGGGGAGTGCCCGAGGACGCTTTGGAGCGCTTCCGGCAGAAGGCGGAGGGCCAAGGGACGCCGGGGTGGATCCTCACGCTCGACCATCCCTCATTCGAAGCGGTCCTCCGGTACGCAGAGGACCGGGCGCTCCGCGCTGAGCTCCACGGGGCATTCTTCGCGCGCGCACGAATAGCCCCCTGGGACAACGGCCCGCTCATCCCGAAGATCCTCGAGCTGCGGAGGGAGAAGGCCGAGCTCCTCGGGTACGCCGACTTCCCGGACTACCGGCTCGAGGAACAGATGGTTAGGTCCGGAAGGAAGGCCCGAGACTTCGTGGCCGAGGTCGTCGGTCGGACGCGTCCCTACTGGGAGAGGGACCTGGGAGAGCTCCAGGCCCACGCCCGCACTCTGGGGATCGAATCGCTCGGGCCGTGGGACGTCGCGTTCGTGAGCGAGCGCCTCCGGCGCCACCGCTTCGATATCGACGAGGAGGAGCTGCGCCCCTATTTCCCCTTGGACTCCGTGCTCAAAGGGCTCTTCGAGACGACAGGCCGGCTCTTCGGGCTCAGGGTCGTCGAACGTGAGGTCGTGGAGGTGTGGCACCCCGATGTGCGCTACTTCGAGCTGAGCGACGAGGACGGCAAGCTGCTCGGCGGGTTCTACATCGACCTCTTTCCTCGGCCGAACAAGCGGGAGGGTGGGTGGATGAACGACCTGGGCTACGGGATCGGGAAAGCCGACGGATCGGTTTCGCCCCATCTGGGCGTGATCTGCGCCAACTTCGCGCCGGCATCGAAGGACCGGCCTCCCCTCCTCACCCATCGGGACGTTCAAACGCTCTTCCACGAGTTCGGCCACCTGCTCCACCACATCACGTCGCGAGTCCCCATCTCCCGACGAGGAGGGGTGAGCGTCGCCTGGGATTGGGTCGAGCTTCCCTCCCAGCTGCTCGAGAACTGGACGTGGGAAAAGGACTCGCTCGACCTCTTCGCCCGGCACTGGCAGACCGGGGAAGTGCTGCCGGACCGGCTCCTTCAGCGAATGCTGCGGGCCCGGCGGTTCATGGGAGGCTGGCAACAGATGCGGCAGCTGGGCCTCGGGACCCTCGACCTCGCCCTCCACACGGACTACCGGCCCGAGCGCGACGGAGACGCCGTCGAGTGGGTGACCGATCTCCTTTCCCCCTTCTCCCCGGGCCCCAGCTTCGCAGCCGCCCATCCACTCCCGTCGTTCATGCACATCTTTTCGGGGGGCTACGCGGCGTCCTACTATTCCTACCTCTGGTCCGCGGTACTCGAGGCCGACCTCTTCACCGTCTTTCAGGAAAACGGGATCTTCGAGCGCGAGACGGGCCGGCGGTACCTGGAGACGATCCTATCCGCGGGCGATCGGGACGACCCGGACGTCCTCTTCCGGACCTTCATGGGACGGGGCCCGGACCCGGAGGCGCTGATCCGTCGCAATCTGGGAGAGGCAGCGTAACCCGCGGCATTCGTGACCTTTAGGTCCAGCGTTCCGTTACAGGTCCGTTACAGCCGCTTCCTAGCTTCCGCAGGGCTTCCGGATCGGGCCACCGCGGACCCCCATATCCGAGGGTCCCGTCCTTAGTCTTCCCAAGGGGAGGTGGAACTTGTACACGGATCTCGAACGCCGACCCTCGTTCGCACTCGCGGGCACTCTCATCGCCGTGTTCCTGGCCTCCGGGTGCTGGAGCTCGGACAGCAACGCCGGTTCCTCCGAGTCCGCGGCCGAAGATCTGGGCAGCGTGCTCACTCTGACCGGCGCGGGCGCAACCTTCCCCTTCCCGATCTACTCCCGCTGGTTTTCCATCTACTCGAGCACCCATCCCGTTCGAGTCAACTATCAGTCCGTGGGATCAGGTGGCGGGATCCGGCAAATGATAGCGCGGACGGTGGACTTCGGAGCCACCGATGCTCCCCTGACGCCCGAGGATCTGGCCCAGATGCCGGGGACGCTCAGTATCCCCACGGTGATCGGGGCGGTCGTCCTGACGTACAACCTGCCGGAGGTCACGGGCACTCTCCGCCTCGACGGTCCAACGATTGCAGCGATCTTCCTCGGGGAGGTGACGAGCTGGCGCGATCCGCGGATCGTGGCGCTGAACCCGGGAGTCTCGCTCCCCGAGCGGGCGATCCTCCCCATCCATCGGTCGGACGGCTCGGGGACGACCTACGTCTTCACGGACTACCTCTCTGCCGTGAGCCCGGATTGGACCACCCGTGTGGGACGAGGGAACGCGGTCCAGTTCCCGTCGGGACTTGGCGCGCGGGGGAACGAAGGCGTGACGGGCCAGGTTGAGCAGAGTCCGGGCGGGATCGGCTACGTCGAGCAGGTCTACGCCCGACAGAACAACCTCCCGGCGGCCGCCGTCCGGAACGCGATTGGCGAATTCGTCGAGCCAACCATCGACGCGATGACCCGCGCAGCCGAAGGACTGACCGAGAGGATTCCGGACAACAACGACTTCCGCCTCTCGATCGTGAACGCCCCCAGCCAGGGATCCTACCCGATCGCGTCCTGGACGTACCTGCTCGTCTCTCCGCAGTTCGCGGAGTGTCGCACGGCAGAGGCGCTGATCGACCTGATCCGCTGGTCACTCCTCGAAGGGGAGGCGGATGCGACCGCCCTTGGATACACCCCGATCGCGATGGAAATCCGGGTGCGCGAGCTCGAGTCTCTCAGAGTCGTGACCTGCGGACCGGACCACCGTCCGGTCTTGGATTCCGGGCAGCTCTTCAACCCGCCCAACCGCTGACGAGCTACGTGTCCGTCCGAGCCATGCGGCCGACCCCCGACTCTGCCGGCGCCCTCGACCTAAGTGGGCGCAGTCGCAGGGGGCTCCTTAGCCTCTTCCCCTCGCGTACCCGCGGGAACCTCGCCGACCAGGTGTACGCGGTCCTCGTGAGGAGCATGGGGATCGTGCTCCCCCTCCTCTTTGGGTTCATCGTGCTGCGCATCGGGGTTGCTGCGTGGCCCGCGATCCGCAGCTTCGGGCCGGCCTTCGTCACCAGCACCGACTGGAACCCGGTCGCGAGGGAGTTCGGGGCGCTTCCGTTCATTTATGGGACTGTCGTTTCGTCCTTCCTGGCGCTCGCCATCGCCGTCCCGCTCGCGGTCGGCCTAGCAATCTTCCTCACGGAGCTCGCGCCGAGGTGGCTCGCAGCTCCCGTGGCGTTCGCCACAGAGCTCCTCGCCGCAATACCGTCGGTCGTATACGGGCTCTGGGGAATCTTCGTGCTGGTCCCCTTCCTGCGCTCGGCAGTGCAGGAACCCCTCGCCGCGACGCTGGGTGGCGCAATCCCCTTTTTCGCGGGGCCGGCCTACGGGTTCAGCATGATGTCCGGGGCCGTGATCCTCTCGATCATGATCGTGCCGTTCATCTCGGCCGTGACGCGGGAGGTCCTGACCGCGGTCCCGCGAGACCAGCGCGAGGCCGCGCTCGCCCTCGGGGCCACACGCTGGGAGATGACCTGGCAAGTCGCGATCCCGTATGCCCTCCCGGGAATCTTGGGGGGAGCGATCCTGGGTCTCGGGCGGGCTCTCGGCGAGACGGTGGCGATCACGATGGTGATCGGGAACCGACCCGATATCGCACGCTCCATCCTGGCGCCGGGGTACACGATGGCATCGGTGCTCGCGAACGAGTTCTCTGAGGCCACGGGCGACCTCTACCTCTCCGCCCTGATGGAGGTGGCGCTCCTGCTGTTCGGGATCACGATCCTCGTGAACGTGATCGCCCAGCTCCTCGTCTGGCGGGTTTCGCTGAGGGGCGGAAGATGAGCGACGGCGCTGGGTCGGTCGAGCGGGTACACCGCACCCGGAGGGTCGTGAACCGCTTGATGCTAACCCTCACAGGGGTCGCGGCGTTCGTGGTCGTGGTGCCCCTCCTCCTCATCTTCTACCACCTCGTCTCCGCCGGAGCGGGGGCGCTGAACCTGGACTTCTTCATCCGGCTTCCCGTTCCGGTGGGGGACACCGGTGGCGGGATGCTGAACGCCTTCGTCGGCACGCTCTCCCTAGTGGCCTATGCCACCCTCCTAGGCGTGCCGATCGCGGTGGGGGCCGGTATCTTTCTCGCGGAGGGGAGACGCGCCCCGCTTGCAACCGTCGTTCGATTCGTGGCCGACGTGATGAACGGGATCCCCTCGATCGTCATCGGCATTTTCGTCTGGGCATGGGTCGTGGTTGCGATGGGACGCTTCTCGCTCCTGGCTGGATCGATAGCCCTCGCGGTCATGTTGATCCCGATGGTCACGCGCACGACGGAGGAGATGATCCGACTCGTTCCCAGGGAGCTGAGGGAAGGAGCTCGCGCCCTCGGGTTCACGCGCTGGAGGACGACGCTTGGGATCATTCTCCCCGCAGCCCGGAGCGGGATCCTCACGGGCGTGCTGGTGGCGCTCGCTCGGATTGCCGGCGAGACCGCGCCTCTCCTCTTCACCGCCTTCGGGAATCCGTTCCTCGAGTGGCGCTTGAACGAGCCGGTCGCGTCGCTCCCGCTCCTCATCTACCAGTATGCGATCTCGCCTTACGACGACTGGCACCGCCAGGCGTGGGCGGCCTCGCTCGTACTGATCGGCTTCGTGCTGATGGTGAGCCTTGCGGCCCGCTTCGTGATCAGGAATCCCTATAGGGGCAGCTGACGGGCAGCCGCCCGTCGAGCCGAAAACGATGACCTCCGGATGATGGAAGAGTCGCTTCTCCCGATGGAGACCAAGTGGAATCCGGGGGTGCCGGGAATCCCCGCGCCCACCGTGGGGGCATCGCACGCCTTACCGGAGGGAGGGAAGCAGGTGGCCGCGGGCGCGCCCTTCGCCGTCGAGGCCCGATCCTTCTCGTTCTGGTACGGAGCCAACCAGGCCCTAGCGGACATCTCGTTGACCATAACAACCCGACAGGTCACGGCGCTGATCGGTCCGTCCGGATGCGGGAAATCGACCTTCCTCCGGTCCATCAATCGGATGAACGACCTCATCCCGAACACTCGACACGAGGGAGAGCTCCTGCTCGAGGGAGGTTCGGTCTACCGACCCGATCAGGACGTGGTCCTTCTCCGTCGAAGGGTGGGGATGGTGTTCCAGAAGTCGAATCCGTTTCCCAAGTCCATCTTCGAGAACGTGGCGTACGGACCCAGGGTGAATCGCCTGGTCCAGGGGAGACGGCAGCTGGAGGGGTTGGTGGAGCGCTCGCTCCGGCAGGCAGCGCTCTGGGACGAGGTGAAGGACCGCCTCGAAAAGAGCGCGCTCGGGCTCTCGGGGGGGCAGCAGCAGCGCCTCTGTATCGCCCGCGCCCTGGCGGTCTCGCCCCATATCTTGCTCATGGACGAACCGGCAAGCGCACTCGACCCCATCGCGACGCAGAAGATCGAGGAGTTGATCTACGAACTCAAAGACCAGTACACGATTGTGATCGTCACCCATAATATGCAGCAGGCGGCTCGTGTTTCCGACGTGACGGCGTTCTTCTACCTCGGGAAGCTCGTCGAGGTCGGGAGGACCGAGGAAATCTTCACGAATCCCAAGAATGACCAGACCGAGGCCTATATCACGGGGCGGTTCGGATGAGCGCACGGACGGCTGGAGCTAGGCACTTCCACCTAGAGCTCGCGGAGTTCAAGTCTCGGCTTCTAGAAATGTCGGGGCTCGCGGAGGACCAGGTGCGCATGGCTGTCGAGGCGTTCCTCGACTCGAATGTGGGGATGGCTGCGGAGGTGATCGTCCGCGACAAGCGGGTGGACGAGCTCGAGCTCGTTCTCGACAAGGCCGCCCACGAGCTTCTCGCCCTCCAGCAGCCCATGGCGGGCGACTTGCGCTTCATCACGATGGCGATGAAGATCGCGAACGACCTGGAGCGCGTGGGGGACCACGCGGTGAACATCGCGAGAGCCGTGCAGGTCATGGCCGAGATGCTCCCGACCGGGCGTGCTCCTGAGGTGGTGGAAATGGCCCGACTCGCGAGGAGGATGCTGGACGACGCGCTCGATTGCTTCGTACAGGGAGACCCAGATGCGGCACGCGAGGTATGCGCCGCGGATGACCGAGTGGATCATCTCCACGACTCGGTCTTTCGGATCCTCCTCACCCACATGATGGAGGACCCCCGCTGGATCGGACCGTCGATGTCGCTGCTCCTCATCTCGAAGAACCTCGAGAGAATCGCAGACCTCGCCACGAACATTGCCGAGGACGTGGTCTTCATGGTGGAGGGTGTGGTCATCAAGCATCCAGGCAAGGGACACGGCGGAGAGCCCGCCGTATCCGCTACCTAGGCCCCCTGCCCTTCCTGGGGTTCACCCCGCGCCACCCCTTCAGGGACCCGATTTCAGCGGAGCGCCCTGGAACGGAGTGCCATGAAACGGAGTGCATAGAGTGAACGCACCGCCGGACTCCCCCCCTCGCTCCGCCGGAGTTGAGGCCTGGCGGCCTCCTCGGTCACTTGGACCGTACCATGTCCCGGCTCTCGCCCGCAACGCTCGAGCGAGTTGGGGAGGCTGCCATCCTCGGGCTCGGGCTGCTGGACTATTCGCTCGGGCCCGATCTCTTCTTCTCTGTCTTCTACCTCCTTCCGATCGTTGCGGTCGCCTGGTACGGGGACGGTAGGGCCGGTTACTTCGCCTGCGCGGTCTCGGCATCGGTGTGGCTCGCCGCCGAGATCCTCTCGCGCGAGGTACAACTCCCGGCGTGGGTCACTGCCTGGAACGCTGGCGTGCACCTCACGACTTTTCTCGTCGTGGTCGCCCTGGCGATCCGCTTGAAGGAGTCCGTAGCTGCCCAGACGAAGCTCGCTCTCTCCGATCCGCTCACCGGGCTCGCGAACACGCGGGCCTTCTTCGACCGACTTTCGGCAGAGATCGATCGGGCGCTCCGCTACGGGACGATCTTCACGCTGGCCTACATGGACCTCGATCACTTCAAGGAGGTGAACGACACCCTGGGTCACGCGGAGGGAGATGAGGTGCTCCGGAGAGTCGCCGAGACGATGCGGGGCACCATGCGCACGACGGACCTGACCGCGCGTCTCGGTGGAGACGAATTCGGGATCCTCCTTCCCGAGACTCCCTTCGGGAAGGCGGAAGGGGCGCTCGGAAAGCTCCGGGTGGAGATCGTGACCGCCATGTCCGAGGAGGGCCTGGCCCGTGACCATCTCGATGGGGGCCGTGACCTTCGAGGCCCCCCGTGGACACAGTGGACGACGCGGTACACATCGCGGACAGGCTGATGTACGAAGCGAAGGAAGGAGGGGGCGACGGGATCCGACACCTACTCTGGACCGGCGAGTCCGGAGGGGGACCCCCTAGGGAAGGAGGAGCGTCGGAAGGGGCGTGGGGTCCATGATCTTGTAGATCGGGAAGATCGGAGCCTCTCCCCGGCCCGCGCGGAACGCTTCCACCTCGCTGGTCGGGATCCACGCATCCATCCGGTTCCAGTAGACCACACCGTCTCGTGTTTCGGCCTCGAGCAAGTGGGCCACCACCCGTCCCTGCATCTGACCCGTTCGCACGATATAGGCCCCCATCGGGAGGGTCACGGTCCGGGTCACCGTGCCCACCACGTCGAGCTTGGTGGCAGCGTCGTGATCGTACGCCACCTCGTAGCTCACATTCCCGATGGTATATGCTTCTACCGTGACCTCGACCGGCTCCCGAAGCTCCTCGACCTGGACCGAGTGCCGGCGGAGCAACTCTACGGCCTGCTCTGCATCCTGGGGCAGCACGTAGGCCCAGGGGCGCGGCCGCGCGAGCGTCGTCACCGGCCTCTTCATGAGGGAGTCACTCACGATCTCGCGGAGCTCCTGGGCGCCCGGAGGACCGCTGGCGAGCAGGTACTCGACCGGGTAGGGCTCGGGCGCGTACTCGGCCTCGATCGGGACGTCTCCCCGGGGGCCGGCTCCGAGATCGATTGCCTCCAACCGGGCCTCGCGCACGGTCCGAAGAAGGAGATCCACGTTCTCACTGGCCCACTCCATCACGGCCTGGTATCCGAGCAGGCCGCTCCGCACACTCTCCTGCACGGGCTGTCCCACGGGCGACTCGAAGAGGATCCCCACGCTGTTCACGAATCCCCCGTAGTTGCGACCGATTCTGGGATCGGAGCCACCCACGTACCAACGGGTGTCGTTCCCTCCCATGTAGTACCACCCGATGTAGTCCTCTGTCGCGAGCTTTCGGTCCACCGCCGGGAAGATGAGCTCATCGCAGACCGCCGTGATGCGCGCATCCGGCGTCGAGTGCGAGGGGCACTGATAGTTCAGGTTGTAGGGATCGGCCCCACCGCTATGCCCATCGATGAAGAGGTGGGGGGCCCACTTGAGGATGATGTTCTGGACGTAGGCCTGGATCTCCGGCTGCTCGAGCTTCATATAGTCCCGGTTCAGGTCCACCCCCTGGAGGTTTCCGCGGGTCGGAGCGGGGGTGGCCGAAAAGCCGTCCGGATTGATCTGAGGCACCACTAGGATCGTGAGTCGGTCCAGGAGAGCGTTCATCGGCGTGCCCGGCGTGGCAAGCTCGCGCGTCAGGATGAGGACGGACTCCCGGAGCGTCCGCTCACCGCCATGGACATTCGCCGCGAGCGCGAGGATCGGCCGCCCAAGAGCCCATGCCTCCCACGGCTGGGTGAGGGCCGGCCGGGAGAAGATCGCGTAGGGCAGCGCCCTCCCCTCGGAGCTGTGCCCGTAGATGCCGAGCCGCATCTCCGTGCTCGACGCCTGAACCCGGCCGAGATACGTCATCATGCTGTCGTACGTCGTGTACTCGGAGAAGCCCGAAAGCTCGGCTTGGGTCCGGAGCGCTTCCTGGGCCTGGGTGGCACCAGCGCCGATAACGAGGGCCAAACCGAGCGCGAGCGCCGAGACTGGCCCGACGATCGACTTCCTCCGGGTGGTGCGCATGGCCCTCTCATCGTGGTCAGGGTGATTTCCCCAAGCTGAACGCGCGCTCGTAGGGGAGCAAGCGCCTCCCAGGCTCATTGGCAGCTCCTCTCCGGTCGACGACGGCGCCAGGACCTAGCGCGCCCCTTTCGTAGGCATCGCTCCAGGGATAATTTAGGCTCACCTAAATTTTCTTTAGCCAAAGCGAAATGGCGAAGCCCATCATCGAAATGGAGCCCGTCACTGAGCCCGGTTGGCGGCGTCCCCGCATCGCTCCGAGCCTTGCGGAGGTCTACCGCACCATCCCCGTCTCTCACGCGCATTGGTGGCGCAAGATGCTGGCGTTCGCCGGACCAGGTTACCTGGTGGCGGTGGGTTACATGGACCCGGGCAACTGGGCGACCGACCTCGCGGGCGGATCTGCCTTCGGCTACACGCTGCTCAGCGTCATTCTGCTGTCGAACCTGATGGCGATCCTACTCCAGGGCCTGGCCTCGAAGCTGGGCATCGTGACTGGACGCGACCTGGCCCAAGCGTGCCGCAGCCACTTCGGCCCCAACTTCAACTTCGCGCTCTGGATCCTGTGCGAGATCGCGATCGCCGCATGCGACCTGGCCGAGGTGATTGGGTCCGCGATCGCCCTGAACCTGCTCTTTGGCATCCCGCTCGCCTGGGGGGTCTGGATCACGGCGCTCGATGTCATGATCGTCCTCTATCTCCAGAACAAGGGCTTCCGCATGATCGAGGGGCTCGTCATCACGCTGGTCGTGACGGTGGGTGCCTGCTTCCTGTTCGAGATCCTGTTGGCGCGTCCCGACATCGGTCCGCTTCTGGCGGGGTTCATCCCGTCGCCACAGATCCTGCAGAACCCCGACATGCTATACATCTCGATCGGGATCCTGGGCGCGACCGTCATGCCGCATAACCTCTACTTGCACTCGTCGATCGTGCAGACGCGCGGCTACGAGGAGAGCGTCGCCGGCAAGAAAGAAGCGACGCGTTACGCGTTCATTGACTCCACCATCGCGCTCAGCTTCGCCCTGTTCATCAACGCAGCCATCTTGATCGTCGCAGCGGCCAGCTTCAACCGCACCGGAAGATTGGACGTGGGTGAGATCCAGGACGCCTACCTGCTGCTGACACCGCTGCTGGGCGCGGGGGCGAGCACCGTATTCGCACTCGCCTTGCTCGCGTCGGGACTGAACTCCACGCTCACCGGGACACTCGCCGGCCAGATTGTGATGGAGGGCTTCCTCAACATCAGGCTGCGGCCCTGGCTGCGCCGGCTGATCACCCGTGGGATCGCGATTGTGCCGGCAGCAGTGGTGGCTATCTTATACGGCGCCAGCGGCACCGCGCGCCTCCTAGTTCTCAGCCAGGTAGTGCTGAGCCTGCAGCTTTCCTTCGCGGTCTTCCCTTTGGTGATGTTCACCTCGGATCGGGCCAAGATGGGTGAATTCGTGAACCCGGGGTGGCTCAAGGCGCTCGCCTATCTGGTCGCGGTCGTTATCGCGGGACTGAATGGGTGGCTGCTGATGCAGATCTTCCGTGGACTGCTCGCCTGATGTATGACCGCATCCTGGTGCCGGTCGAGAATTCGCCATACGACGCCGCCATCCTCGGGCACGTACGTCAGCTGGCGAAGATGTGCCACGCCTCGGTCGTGCTGATCCACGTCGCGGATGGCTTCGCGGCACGCAACGTCAGCTCCCTCCAGCTGCGCGAGTCGGAGGAGATGAGGCACGACCTGGAGTATCTCGAGCGAATTTGCGAGGAGCTGAGGCGGGACGGGCTGGACGCGGACTGTGTGCTCGCCGGCGGCGACCCCGCGCGCGAGATCGTGGACGCCGCCCAGCGCGAAGCATGCGATCTGATCGCCATGTCGACCCACGGCCACCGCTTCATGAAGGATCTGATCCACGGCAGTGTGGCCAACGAGGTGCGCCACAGCACCGAGGTACCGGTGCTCCTGGTTCGGGGGAAGCAGGAGAGTCGAGCGTGAACAAGCTCTACTACGGGGACAAGCTCGAAGAGAAGCTCAAGGTCCTGGAGAGCTTCGATGCCTCGCTCGGGGCTCACCTATCCCCGGAGCGGGTGGGGGTCGGCGCCCGTTTCTGGTGGAGGTTTGAGGGCGGGGACCCCCGTGGAGCCGTTCGAGGCCGTTCGGAGCGGCTCGGGGCCCTGGCCAGGGGAGGTTTCCCTTCTCCCGGCCGAGGAGTCCAGGTTAGTATGAGGCTTCCCGGCGCCGTCCAGCGTCCGGAAGCCCGACCTGAGCCACGGACCCGGGCCGTCGGCCGGGCCCCCGCCGATTCCTCTCGCACCGACGCCGGAGGGTTCGTTGCCTAGCACGCCCCACCTCGAGTTCGAGCGCGACCTCGTCGAGATCCAGGAGAAGATCGAGAGTCTCCTGGACCTCGCGGAGAAGAAGGGGATCGACGTCGCCATCGAGCTCAGGGAGCTTCGGTCGAAGCTGACCAGGCTCCAGGAGGACACGTTCCAGAACCTCTCAGCGATCGAGCAGGTCCAGGTGGCGAGGCATCCGCGTCGCCCCTACACCCTGGATTACCTCGTGCGGACCTTCACAGACTGGATGGAGCTCCACGGGGACCGCGCATTCCGGGACGA
Organism: Gemmatimonadota bacterium; assembly: GCA_009692105.1. Taxonomy (GTDB): domain Bacteria; phylum Gemmatimonadota; class Gemmatimonadetes; order Longimicrobiales; family Gaopeijiaceae; genus SHZS01. The sequence continues at coordinate 15,772 of SHZS01000002.1, forward strand.
CGCAGCGATGGTAGGAGGCTGGGCCCGTCTGGAGGGGAGCCCGGTCATGGTCCTCGGCCACCAGAAAGGTCGGGACATGAAGGACAACTTGCACCGCAACTTCGGAATGCCCCACCCCGAGGGGTACCGGAAGGCGCTCCGCCTCATGCGGATGGCGGAAAAGTTCGGTAGGCCTGTGATCACCCTGATCGACACGCCAGGCGCCTACCCGGGCATCGGAGCGGAAAAGCGTGGGCAGGCGGAGGCGATCGCCACGAACCTGCGGGAGATGGCGCGGCTTCAGGTTCCCACAATCTCCGTCGTGATCGGAGAGGGGGGCTCGGGTGGGGCGCTGGCCCTCGGGGTGACGGATCGGATCCTGATGCTCGAGCACTCGGTTTACTCCGTCATCTCTCCGGAAGGGTGCGCAGCCATCCTCTGGCGCTCCGCCGAATACCGGGATCAGGCGGCGGCAGCCTTGAAGCTGACGTCGCGGGACCTGCTCCGCCTGGGCGTCGTGGACGAGGTGATTGGCGAGCCTCCCGGCGGCGCCCACTCAGACTGGAAGGCCACTGCAGATGCCCTTCGGGTCGCCCTCGTCGGGCACCTGGAGGATTTGAAAGGTATGGAAGCGCAGGAGCGCAGGCAGAAACGCTGGGGGAAATTCGAGGCCCTGGGAGCGTGGGTGGACGGAGAGATGGCCGGTCCCGGCAGGACGGGTCCTTTAAAGGCATAGAGGAGAGGCGAGGATGGGGACCTTCGCAGAGGTGGGTTTCAAGGGGACACGAAAGGAATACTTCACCGCCTCCGCCCTCGACCTCCAGGTCGGTCGCCACGTAATCGTCGAGGCGGAACGGGGCGAGGACCTCGGCGAGGTCACCGCCCTCGGCGCGATCGCCGAGCGCAAGTGCTCCTCTTCCGGAGGGTGCGGGACTCCCCTCGCCTTGCGCAAGGTCATCCGCGCCGCGGGAGAGGAGGAGGTGCGTCTCCTCGCAACTCTGAGAAAGGACGAGCACCGCGTCCGCTCCGAAACCCGCGAGCAAGTCGAGAAACTCCGGCTCAGGATGAAGGTCACGGAGGCGGAGTGGCAGTTCGACAAGAAGAAGCTCACGATCTTATTCACCGCGGATCGACGGGTGGATTTCCGCGAGCTCGTGAGGCACCTGGCTCGAGCCTTCCGCACCCGAATCGAGCTCCGACAGATCGGTGTCCGGGAAGAGGCCGCCCTCCTAGGAGGGGTAGGACGATGTGGCCGGGAGCTCTGTAGCGCAGTGTGGCTCCCGGAGCTCAAACCCGTCTCCCTCCAGCTCGCGAAGGACCAGAAGCTGTCCCTGAACCCCTTCCAGATTTCGGGCGGCTGCGGGCGGCTCATGTGCTGCCTGATGTATGAACACGAGACCTACGTGAAGGCTCGGCGCAGATTCCCACGGGAGGGCAAGGTTCTCAGAACCCGGAAGGGGGACGAGGAGGTCGTGTCTGTCGACATCTTCGGGGAGACCGTGACGCTGCGACGGGAGGGCGGCGAGCGGCGCACGCTCGCGCTCGAGGAGCTGAAGGTGGAGGTACAGGCCGGATCGTGAGCCAGGCGCCCCGCACGTACATCACCACCCCCATCTATTATGCAAACGGCGAGCCTCACATCGGGCACGCCTATACGACCCTCCTCGCCGATACGTTGGCCCGATACCAGCGGCAGGCTGGGGCGGACGTCCTCTTCCTGACCGGAACCGACGAGCACGGGCAGAAAATCCAGGAGGCGGCGGAGAAGCGGGGACTGTCGCCGATCGAACTCTGCGACGAGATGGCCGCCCGCTTCAGGAACGCCTGGAAGCGTCTGGACATTGGGCATGACCGCTTCATGCGCACTACCGAGGCGGATCACCTCGCAGTGGTCGGGGCCTTCCTCACCCGCCTGGATGCGCGCGGGCACGTGTACGCAGACACCTACCGAGGATGGTACTGCGTCCATGAGGAGAGATTCTGGACCGAGAAGGACCTGGCGGTGGGTGGTCTCTGCCCGACCTGCGACCGGCCGTTGCGAGAGATTGAGGAGAAGAACTACTTCTTCCGGATGAGCCACTTCCAGGGGGACCTAGTGCGGCACATCGAGGAGCATCCCGACTGGATCGTCCCCGAGACCCGGAGGAACGAGGTCCTCGGGTTCCTCCAGAAGCCCCTCTCCGACCTGTCCATCTCTCGGCCCCGCGCACGCGTGAGCTGGGGGATTCCGCTCCCCTTCGACTCGAACCAAACGACCTACGTCTGGGTGGACGCTCTCATCAACTATTTGACGGCCTCCGGAGCCATCGATCCGAACGCGGCCGCGGACGACCAGGGGTTCGACGACGTCGCCGGCTCCCGATGGCCGGCAGACCTCCACATCATCGGAAAGGACATCGTCACGACGCACGCAGTCTATTGGCCGACCCTCCTCATGGGGGTGGGGCTCCCCCTTCCCAAGCGCATCCTCGCGCATGGATGGTGGACGGTGGGGCGCGACAAGATGTCCAAGTCCCTCGGGAACACGGTGGATCCGCTCGAGCTCCGGGAGGAGTTCGGGACCGACGCGCTCCGCTGGTACCTGCTGAGAGAGATGCCGACGGGGTCCGACGCGTCGTACACGCCGGAGCGATTCCTTGCGCGTTACGACGAGCTCGCGAACGTCCTCGGAAACCTCGCGAGTCGGGTGACGTCGATGATCGTGCGCTACCGAGAAGGCCAGGTCCCGGACGGGGATCCAGGCGGGTTGGATGGGGCCATCGTAGGAACGCTGGAGCGGTTCCACGCCGCGATGACCGCCCTGCGAGTCCACGAGGGGCTCGATTCGGCCATGGACCTGGCCCGCACGGTGAATGGCTATGTAGAGACGAGCGAGCCCTGGGCCCTCGCGAAAACCCCGTCCCGAGGGGGAGAGCTGGACGCCGCGCTCGCCACTCTTACCCGCGCGCTCGTGGTCATATCGGCCCTATTCTTCCCCGTAATGCCTGGGAAAATGACCGAGTTGGCGGCTGGCCTAGGTCTCAACGAGGTCCCACCCCTCCAAGCTGCCGCCAGGATAGTCCCGGCGGGGCTTCGCGTGCGTAAGGTACCCCCTCTATTTCCAAAGCCGGAGGCAGTTGACACCTGATCCGGAGCACGGGTAGCTTTTCTAGCTTTTGGACGGCGGACCATCGCTCTCGCGCTCTCGCGTCGCACATCGCCGGGCGAAAGTGGGCTGCGGGGGCCGGGGATCGGTACTCACTCCAATGCGACCTTGATCCATGCGTAGAGAGAGGTGGACCCTCATTCTTGTCTCCGAAAAGGGAGACAATCTGCGCCGGGTCACTTTCTATACCCGTACCTTTCAGCTCGCCTTGGGCGCCGCAGGGTTCCTCTGTGCCGCACTTCTCCTGGCTGTCGGCCTGGTCGGGTTTTACGGTAGCCGCTCCATCCGCACCACGCTCCTCGAGCGCGAGAACGCCACTCTGAGCGAGGAACTCGGGCTCATCCAGACCCGAGTGGGAGAGCTCGGCGGCGAGATCGGGCTCGCGGCGGGCCGCGACGCGGAGCTTCGGACGCTCGCGGGGCTTGAGCGGATCGATCAGGAAGTGCTCCAGGTGGGAGTCGGAGGCCCGGGCTCACCGACCCTCGATCAGCACCCCCTCTACCGGCTGGACCCGGAGCTCGGGGCGAAGGCATTCTCGGTGGTGTACGACCTGGACGCGCTGGAGAGACGCTCTCGCCTCCTCCGGGAGAGCATGCGAGAGGCGTCAGACTCCATCACGGCCCACCGCGATCTGCTCGAGTCGACCCCTTCGATCCTTCCGACGGAAGGCCTCCTCACCTCTGGCTTCTCCCAGGCCCGCCTCCATCCGATCTTCCACGAAGCCCTTCCCCACGAGGGGATGGACGTCTCCGCGCCGATGGGCAACCCCATCAGGGCGGCAGCCAAGGGTCGCGTGACGTTCGTAGGTGTACGGGATGGGTACGGCCTGGTCGTGGAGATCGATCACGGGTACGACTACGTGACGCTGTACGGCCACGCGTCGCGTGTGCTCGTCTCGCGGGGGCAGGGGGTGAGCCGGGGTGACGTAATCGCCCAGGTGGGTAACACGGGAATCGCAACTGGGCCCCATCTCCATTACGAGGTGAGGGTCAACGGCCGTCCGGTAAATCCCGAGAGGTTCGTCCTCCCGGGCGTCGTTCCCTGAGACCAGAGGGACCTGCTTCTCCCGCTCCCATCCCCTTGGAAAGCGGCACCTTGATGTACCGCGGGCCAGCCTAATACCTTGCGATCAAACCAGACAAACCCATGAACGTTGGAGCGTGCTGCTGATGAAACGTGCGAAGCTAACGGGTGCCATCCTGCTTTCTCTCGCATCGCTCGCGGCGTGCAGCCCTGGCGAGGTCATCGTGCTTACCGAGGTGGATATGGAGAACGCCACCACGGGAGAGAGAGAGCCCATGCCGCTCGTGTACCGTGAGATCGAGCTTATTCCCTTCGACCGCGATGCGATCTTCGACTCCCTCACGGCGGTGGCTTCGTCGCCGGAGCCCCAGCTCCCGCAGGATCTCTTGATGGCCCGGGACTCGAGCAATGCGGCGCGCCTGCGATTCCAGGCTGTGGATGCGGATTGGGTCGCGATCCAGGAGCGCCTCCTGGGGATCAACAACGAGATGGCCCGGTACGCTCCCGCGGAGACCGCGTATCGAAGGCTCTTCGATCAGTACCGCGGCGTCCAGAACACTGCCCTGGGTATCGAGCGTCGGAGAACCGCCGAGCTCGCACATTTCGATAGCATCCAGCAGGTGACCTCCACCAAGATGGAGGAGTTCGGTGCGCTGAAGAGGGCGTGGGAGAATCAGGCCTTCGCCAGCTATGCGGACATTCTGGAGGAGAAAGTGGATGACGTGGGGCGGGACATCCTGTACGACACGACGGACGCGAGCGGCGCTGCCCAGTTCGCGCCCTCCCCGGGACCGTGGTGGATATATACGCGCCTCACGGAGGGTGCAGACGAGCTGTACTGGAACCTTCCCGTGTCCGTGGAACGCGGTACCCCTGCAGAGGTACGCTTGAACCGGGGGAACGCAGAGGTCCGCCCGATCTTCTGACGCCTTACGTCGGACCGACTCGGTCGGAACGCCCCGGGGGCCCTGGCGGATCGCGAGTCGGGCTTCCCGGGGCGTTCTGTACAGGGAGCGTGACATGGGTGTAGATGAGTCCCCAAGTCAGTCGCCTCGTCTCTCCGTGGACGAGGAGGGGCTCGCCAGAGTCGTATTCGACGCCCTCGGCCGTTCGGTGAACGTCCTCGATGCCTCCGTCATGACCCGCCTGGCGGACCTCATCGGCCGGCTTCGGGAAGGGGCGGAAGCGGGGACGCTCCGAGGGGTCCTCCTGTCGAGTGCGAAGCCGACCTCCTTCATCGTCGGTGCAGACATCGACGCCATCGCAGCCGTCGAGAGCCCAGACGAGGGCGCGGAGGCGGCGCGACTGGGTCAGCGGATCTACCTCGCGCTCGAACGCCTTCCGGTCCCGACGTTGGCGGCTATCCGTGGCACTTGTCTCGGTGGGGGCACCGAGCTCGCGCTCGCTTGCCGGTACCGAATAGCCTCGGACCACGAAGCCACACGGATTGGGCTTCCCGAGGTCCAGCTCGGAATCCTTCCGGCTTGGGGGGGCACGACCCGCCTCCCGCGCCTCCTGGGACTTCAGGCGGCACTGGGCCTGCTCCTGACGGGTGAGCCTGTGGGAGCCCGGAAGGCACGCCGGATCGGGCTCGTCGACGAGGTGTTCCCGCACGCGGGGTTCGAGGAGGCAGCTGTGCGCTTCCTCGCCGCCGTGGTGCGGGAAGGTCCTGTTCGGAGAGGCCCACCGCGCGGGCTGGCGGCACGGCTCGTCGAGGACACTCTCCCGGGACGGAGCGCTCTCCTCTGGGCAGCGCGCCGCCAGGTCATGGAACGCACCGGAGGACACTATCCAGCCCCGCTCCGTATCCTCGATGTCCTTGGTGCGTCACTCGGCCAGCCGCTCGAGAGGGCGCTTGAGCTAGAAGCTGCCACCGCTGGGGAGCTGATCGCCTCACCCGTCTCCAAGAACCTGGCCCACGTCTTCAGGCTGAGGGAAGCCGCGAGGAAGGGACCGGTCCGGAGAGGTGCCGTGCCGCCGCCTGAGATCGCCGCGGTGGGAGTCGTAGGAGCCGGGGTCATGGGGGGGGGGATCGCCCAGCTCGCCGCGTACAACGGGATTCGGGCCCGGTTGAAGGACGTGCGCCACGACGCCGTCGGGCAAGCCCTGAGTCATGCCTCGTCCCTGCTCGCCTCGGCTGTCAAGCGCGGAAAGCTCTCGAGGCGGGAGGCCGACCACGCGATGGAGCGGGTCTCGGGCGGACTCGACTACGTCGGGTTCGGCTCCGTCGGCCTGGTCATCGAGGCCGTGGTGGAGCGGATGGACGTGAAGAAGTCAGTCCTTCGGGAACTCGAGGCCCGGGTGTCGGACAGCTGCATCCTTGCCACGAACACGTCGAGCCTGTCGGTCAACGCGATGGCGGCCGACCTTCGCCTCCCCGCCCGATTCGTCGGCATACACTTCTTCAATCCGGTGCATCGGATGCCCCTCGTGGAGATCGTCCGCGGGAGGGCGACCTCGGACGCCACCGTCACGGCTGCGTACGCCCTCGCCCTTCGCCTCGGGAAGGTGCCAATCGTCGTGAGGGACGGAGCCGGTTTCCTGGTGAATCGAATCCTCGGGCCTTACCTGAACGAGGCTGGTCATCTGCTTGAGGCCGGAGCGTCCATCGAGGCAGTAGATGCAACCGCGCTGGGGTTCGGGATGCCGATGGGTCCCCTTCGCCTTGTCGACGAGATCGGGATCGACGTCGCGGGACACGCGGGCAGAGCCCTGCACGAGGCGTTCGGTGAGCGGCTCGCCCCCGCCCGTCCCCTGATCGCTCTCGGGGAGTCGGGAAGGCTCGGGCACAAGGGGGGCTCGGGGTTCTACAAGTATCAAAGGGACCGGTCGATGGAGGTGGATCCCGAGATCTACCCACTCCTAGGGCTCAGCCGACCCCCTCCCGGAAGCGGACCCTCCCGGGAGGAGATCCGCGACCGCCTCGTTCTCTCCATGATCAATGAGGCAGCGCGGGCGCTCTCGGAAGGAGTGGCGGCCTCCGCGGCAGACGTGGATCTCGGGATGATCATGGGTACCGGCTTCCCACCCTTCCGGGGCGGCCTGCTCCGGCTCGCTGACGAGGAGCACCCGCGTACCTTGCTAGACCGTTTGCGGCTATACCAACGAACCGTTGGGCCCCGCCTTGCACCAGCTCCTGCCCTCGAGGAGCTGGCCCGGAGCGAGCGGGGATTCTATGAGGCCTTCCCGGGGTAGCGGAACGCCAGGTGAGCCGGCGACTCGTTCACATCCATTACCTCCGCCCCCCCGATCGGACGGACGTCTATCTCCAAGAGCTGGTCCACGATGCGGGGGACGCGAAGGTGACACTCGCGCGGAATCGCCGACTGGAACGACCGATCCGCGTCGTGGATCGAATCATTCTGGAGGCGGGCTCCGACGCCGTCTGGTTCACATTCCCCGGTGCGTGGCACGACATCGGGAGGTTCCACCTCGCAGACGGCACCTTCACGGGCGTATACGCGAACATCCTCGTGCCCTGCGTCTTCGAGCCGGGCGAGGTCTGGCACACGACGGACCTCTTCCTGGACCTTTGGCTACCGGCAAACGGAGCGACGACGGGCGGTGGCCCCGGCGACGTGGGAGGACCGCTCCTCCTGGACGAGAAGGAACTCGCGGTGGCCGAGCGCCGGGGGTGGGTGGATCAGGGACTGGCGGCCCGGGCTCGCGCGGAGGCCCGGCAGCTCCTGGCTGAGTCCGAAGCCGGGAGGTGGCCCCCGCCTGTCGTATGGGACTGGCCCCTGGAGCGGGCCTTAGAGGTCTCGGATCGCGGAGGTCTCGGATTGCGCAGGGGGGCCAGCCTCTAGGCGAACTGAGTGACCCCGACCCCATCCAGCCGGGATCGACGGGCAGGTCGGTATCCGGCTCAGTCGCTCACGATCTGGGCGGAGCAGAGGCGCGCAAGGTCGATGTGGGTCGCCGTCAGCACCTCAGGCTCTTCCCGGAGGAGGTCGATCAAGCGTTCGTAACGCCCCACCGCCTCGAAAGAGACCCGGAGCTCCTAGGTTCGGTACTCTCCCTCGTCCACGAAGAGCAGACGGATCGTCACGGTCCCACCCTTCGTGGGTTGGGGCTTCATGGGGTGGGCTCCGCCGCCGGTGCCGCCTGACGAGCAAGGGCCGCGTCTACGACCGCCCGGATACTCTCCATCGAGTAGTCCGAGATCTGGACGGCGCGACCTTCTCCCGTGTCCACCATGACCGTAGGGGTTCCCTGCACTCCGAGCGCGTTCCCGAGGAGAATGTTCGCGGAGACGAGGGCTGCGTGCCGATCGCTGCCGAGGCACGACTCGAACGCGGCTTCATCGAGACCGAGGACTTCCGCATACCCCTCGAACTCGCCGCTGGGATCAGCCAGGAGGGACCACTCCAGCTGGGTCTGGTAGAGCTTGTCGTGGAGGGCCCAGTAGCTGTCCTGATCCCCTGCGCACCTCGCGGCCCGCGCCGCAATAAAGGCGTTCGGGTGGGCATCCACGAGCGGGAAGTCGTAGAAAACGAAGCTGACCTGATTGTTCTGGATGTACGTGAGGTCCAGGAACGGCTCCACCTGCTGGAAGAAGGCCTGGCAACTCGGGCACTGGTAGTCGCCGAACTCCAGGATCGTCACGGATGCGTCCGGATTTCCCTCTTCAACCCCCTGGGCAAGCGTCACCAGCTCCTGGAGGCTCCCATACGTCACCTCGACCGGGGCGCGCACGGTGTCGTCAAAGATAGAGGAGACCAGGTTCCACCCCACGATGCCGATCCCGAGAAGGAAAACCCCCCCCACCACCCACGGGATCCGGCTCTTCGAGGGATCCCGGGACTCGCTCCGATGCTCCCTACGCCGCTCGGCTCTCTTCGTCACGCTCCGCACTCCTGTTCGGCCTCTGCAGAAAGATCGTAAACGACCGGGGATCGTTCCCCAGCCGTCGTGGACATCAGCTCAGGATCGCCTCGAGGGCTCGACCGGTGTCCCCCAGATCCCGGAGCACCACGTCGGGTCCCGACTTCTCCAGAACCTCTGGGGAGAAGCGACCCGTGGCAACTGCGACCGTCCGTGCGCCGTGCCTGCGCCCGCAGTCCACGTCGCGAGGAGTGTCCCCGATCACGACCACGTCCCGCGCGGGAAAGTGCACGCCCCAGCGATCCTTCGCGCGGCGGAGGGCGATCCCCGGAAGCTCATCCCGGCTCTCATGGTCCGACCCGTAGGCTCCCACGGCAAACCACGACCCTAGCCCAGCCGCGGCCAGCTTGAGCCGCGCCCCTTCGGCCACATTCCCGGTCACGAGCCCGAGCGCGGTGCCCTCGGCCGAGTCGAGTTGGATCAGGAGAGCGACCACGCCCGGAAGGGTACGAGGGGGTAGGGAGGGGAGCCGGGCCTCGAGCTCAGCCAAGTATCGCGCCCAAAGGTGCGGGAACCCGGAGTCGATCCGGTCGCCTTCGATGCCAGCCTCCGTGAGGAGCTCCCGAGCAATTTGTGGATCCGTCTTGCCCGAGAACTCCCACTCCTGGATCGGTCCTGCCGTCCCGAACACCTCGAGAAGCGCGCAGTGGAACGCCTCCTTTGCGGGCCCGCCGGACACGAGCGTCCCGTCGATGTCGAAGAGGACGAGCCGCTTCACTCGTCGTCCGGCGCCGTATCCCCATCGACCGCAACCGTCGCTCCCCCGTCGGCATCGGTCCCATCTGCGGCGTCCCCGTCCACGACCTCCCCCTCTACCTCCTCCTCCTGAACGACCCGCGCGACGTCCACGATCGCGTCTCCCTCGTCCAGCGCCACGAGGATGACTCCCTGCGTGGCCCTGCCGATCAGGCGGATATCATCTGCATTCTGTCGGTTCACAACCCCGTTTCGGGTCATGAGCACCAGCTCCTCTCCGGGAACCACGGACCTGATGGAGACGACGCGGCCCGTGCGCCCGGAGAGCTTCATGTTGATGACCCCCATCCCACCCCTCTTCTGGAGACGGTAGGCGTCCACCTCCGTGCGCTTCCCCATCCCACCCTCGGTGACGACGAGCAGGCTCGAACTCTCACGCACCACAACCATGCCGACGACTTCGTCGTCCTTCCGGAGGGAGATCCCCTTCACTCCTTCCGTGGCACGGCCGAGCGGCCGGCAGTCCGCCTCGGGGAAACGAATGGCCATCCCTTTCCGGGTGGCGAGAATGACTTCATCCTCCCCCCCCGTGATCTGCACGTCGATCAGCTCGTCCCCTTCGCGGACGTTGATCGCGTTCAGCCCGACGGACCGGACATTCCCATAGGCGGAAAGGGACGTCTTCTTTACCACACCTCGCCGGGTGCAGAAGAGGAGGTAGCGGTCCTCCCGGAACTCGCGGACCGGGACCACCGCCGCGATCCTCGAGTCGGAGGCGATGTTGAGCAGATTAACGATTGGCTTCCCTCGTGCCTGTCGGCTCCCCAGGGGAATCCGCCACACCTTAAGCCAATGGCACTGCCCGTCGCGCGTGAAGATCATGAGCACGTCGTGGGTGGAGGCCACGAAGAGGTGCTCGACCCAGTCCTCCTCTTTCGTCTCCATCCCCTGGAGCCCCCGCCCTCCACGCCGCTGCGAGCGATAGGTCCCGACCGGAATCCGCTTCACATACCCTTGGTGACTCACCGTCAGGACCATCTCCTCGTCCGCGATCAGGTCCTCCATCTCGAGGTCCGAGTGCTCCCCTACAATCTCGGTCCGCCGGTCGTCGCCGTACTCCTCCGCAAGCGCCGCGAGCTCGGCCTTGATCACGCTCATCCGTAGCGGTCGGTCCCCGAGCAGCGTCACGAGCTCCGCGATCCTGGCGCGGACCTGAGCCAGCTCTTCCTCGAGCTTCTCCGTCTCGAGGCCCGTGAGGCGAGCGAGCCTCATGTTCAGAATCGCCTCTGCCTGCTTTTCGGAGAGCTCGAACGCTTCCTGGAGGCTTGCGGAGGCCGTGGGCGCGTCCTTCGAGCCGCGTATGATCCGGATGACCTCGTCGATGTTGGCGACCGCAATCGCGAGCCCCTCCAGAATGTGCTCCCGCTCCCGCGCCTCGCGCAGGTCGAACTCGCTCCGTCGCACCACTACCACGTGGCGGTGGTCGATGAAGTGGAGGAGCATCTCGCGGAGGGTCATGACCCGCGGCACGCCATCCGAAAGCGCGAGGAGGATCGTGCCGAAGGTAGACTGCATCTGAGTGTGCTTGTAGAGCTGGTTCAGGACGACCTGGGAAATCGCGTCCCTCTTGAGCTCGATCACGATCCGCATACCCTCGCGATCCGACTCGTCCCGTAGCCCCGAGATCTCAGGAACCTTCTTGTCCCGGGCGAGCTGTGCGATCTGCTCGAGGAGCCGGGCCTTGTTCACCATGAACGGGATCTCGCGAACTACGAGCCGCTCCCCCCCGTTCGGTCCCTCCTCCTCCTCGACCTTCGCCCGCATGACGATCCGACCCCTTCCGGTCCGATACGCATCCTGGATGCCGTCCTTCCCACAGATGAACCCTCCCGTCGGGAAGTCCGGCCCCCGCACGAAGCCCTCGAGCGCCTCCTGTGGGAGCTCAGGATCGTCGATCAGCGCGGTGAGGGCTGCCACCACCTCGCGCAGGTTGTGGGGCGGGATGTTCGTCGCCATCCCAACCGCAATCCCCGACGAGCCGTTCAGGAGCAGGTTCGGGAACTTGGAGGGCAGGACGGTGGGCTCGTCGATTCTTCCGTCGAAGTTGGGGACGAAGGACACCGTCTCCTTGTCGATGTCCTCCAGCATGTCTACGGCGATCGCGGTCAGCCTGGCCTCGGTGTATCGGTAGGCGGCCGCGGAGTCACCGTCGATCGAGCCGAAATTCCCCTGCCCATCCACCAGCGGATACCGGAGCGAAAAGGTCTGGACCATCCGGACCATGGAGTCGTAGACGGCCGCGTCCCCGTGCGGGTGGAATTTTCCGAGGACTTCCCCCACGACGGTCGCGCTCTTCTTGTAGCCCCGGCCGGGCGTGAGCCCGAGCCCATTCATCGCGAAGAGGATGCGCCGATGTACCGGCTTGAGGCCGTCCCGCACGTCCGGAAGGGCGCGCTGAACGATCACGCTCATCGAGTAATCGATGAACGACTCCCGCATTTCGTCTTCGAGGAGGCGGGACAGGATCCTCTGCCCGTTTTCCGGTTCCATGAATCAGCCCAAGTAGCGAGGGTGAGCCCCGATGGAACTGCCGTGGTCGGGGGCGGGGCGGGAATGTGCAAACCGAGGTGGATATAACCCTCGATAAGGCTTGAAAAATAACGAAGATCGGGGGGGTATAGCAACCGCCGTCCGCCCCAGACCAAGCCCTGTTAGTTCCCTGTCTCGAGAGGCCGATACGCCAGCCCCGAGAACGGGAGCATCCGTGCGTTACTCCACTCCTTTAACTATAAGGGCGAATACTAGTGAACAGTGTTGACATTACGAAAAATCATCATAGTATTGGCTCCTATGTCCATCGCTTCCATCAAGCTGTTCTGTGACGTGGCACAGCACGGAAATTTCTCGAAGGGCGCCGAGGTGAACGGGATCACCCAGTCCGCGGCTTCCCAACGGATTCGCGGGCTCGAAGAGGATATCGGCGTCGAGCTCATCGACCGGTCGACCCGCCCGTGCGGGCTCACCTCGTTGGGAAAGATCTACTACGAGGGGTGCAAGGAGATTCTGGACCGCTACGAACGGCTCCAGCGCGAGGTTGCCGGAAGCTGGGGACCCCTCCGCGGAACCGTGAACGTGGCCTCTATCTATTCGGCGGACGTCGCTCACCTGAACGATACCCGAGAGGGCTTCCACAAGCTGCACCCGGACGTGAAGGTCCAGATCCAGTACCTGCAGCCCCAGGGAGTCCAGGACTCCGTTCGGCAGGGAAAGAGCGACTTCGGGATCCTATCCTACCCTGATGATCGGTCGCCCGATCTCGCTCTGATCCCCTTCCGAGACGAGCGGATGGTGGCCGTCTTCCGGCCCGGGCATCGACTCCAGGGCCGCGTTCGCGTGAGGCCATCGGATCTCGCGGATGAACCGCTCATTGGCTTCGACGCAAACCTGCGCATCTCGCGGGAGATCCGATCGTATCTGAGGCGCCATGGTGTCCAACCCACCATGGAGAGCTCCTTCGACAACATCGACACGATCAAGGCGGCAGTCTCCGAGACCGACGGCGTGGGGATCCTTCCTCAGCGGACGGTTCGGGTCGAGGTCGCACGTGGCGTGCTGGCCACGGCGGAGCTGCACCCGGCGTTGGTGCGCCCCCTGGCGCTCGTCCATCGGCGCGATCGCGCGTTTTCTCCCATCGTAGACACGTTCATGCGGTACCTCCGAGAGCACGATTTGCCTGCCTCTGGAGTCCCTGCAAGAGCTCCGGCGGCCTAGATGAGCGCATACGCCGGACAGCTTCCGGCACAGGGTTTGTACGACCCGAGTCATGAGCATGACGCCTGCGGTGTCGGGTTCGTGGTCCATGTGAAAGGGAAGCGGTCCCACGGCATCGTCCAGAAGGCGTTGGAGGTTCTCTTGAACCTCCTCCACCGGGGCGCGTGCGGCTGCGAGGCGAACACCGGTGATGGTGCCGGCATCTTGCTCCAGATTCCCGATCGCTTCCTCCGAAGGGTGTGCGGCGACCTCGAGATCGCCTTGCCCCCCTCGGGCGAATACGGCGTTGGCTTGGTGTTTCTGCCCCCGGACCCCTCCGAGCGAGCGAAGGTCGAGGGGCTGATCCATTCCGTGGTGGTCGAAGAGGGCCAGCGACTCCTCGGCTGGCGCGAGCTGCCGACGGACCACCGCCTGTTGGGTGACTCGGCCGTCGCCACGATGCCGCACTTCAAGCAGCTGTTCGTCGGTCGTGGTGACGCGGTCACGGACCAGGCGCACTTCGAGCGGAAGCTGTACGTAATCCGGAAGCGCGTGGAGCACGCGGTGGACGCGCTCCAGCTGGGCGGCAAGCGGTACTTCTACATCCCGAGCCTGTCCTCACGGACTCTGGTCTACAAGGGCATGCTCTCCGCCGACCAGATCCAGCCGATGTTCCCAGACCTCTACGACCCGGACGTCGAATCCGCCCTGGCGCTCGTGCACCAGCGATTCAGCACGAACACGTTCCCATCGTGGCCGCTCGCGCATCCGTATCGCTACATCGCGCACAACGGCGAGATCAACACGTTGAGGGGCAACATCAATTGGATGCGGGCCCGCGAGGCGCTGTTCGAATCCGAGCTCCTGGGAGAGGATCTGGCGAAGGTGCGCCCCGTCATTCGTGAAGGAGGCAGTGACTCGGCCATTTTCGACAACGTGCTCGAGTTCCTCGTCATGAATGGCAGGTCCCTGCCGCACGCCATCCTCATGATGATCCCGGAGCCCTGGCAGGGGCACGAGTCGATGAAACCGGATCGGAAGGCGTTCTACGAGTACCACAGCTCGCTGATGGAGCCGTGGGACGGCCCGGCCTCCATCGCGTTCACGGACGGCACGGTCATCGGGGCCGTCCTCGATCGCAATGGCCTGCGTCCCTCTCGGTACTACGTCACCAAGGACGACATGGTGGTCATGGCCTCCGAGGTTGGCGTCCTGGACATCCCGTCCGAAAACATCCGCCACAAGGGGCGGCTGCAGCCGGGCCGGATCTTCCTCGTAGACACGGCAGAGGGTCGCATCATTGACGATGAGGAGATCAAGACGCGCCTCGCGGCCGAGCACCCGTACGCCAAGTGGTTGGCCGAGAACCTCGTGCGAATCGAGGACCTCCCCGCGGCGCCCGTACCGGAGTCCGACCATGAAGCGGTGCTGAGGCAACAGATCGCGTTCGGGTACACGCACGAAGATCTCAGGATCCTCCTCTCGCCGATGGCGACGAACGGCGAGGAACCCATGGGCTCGATGGGGACCGACACGGCACTCGCCGTGCTCTCGGACCGACCTCGGATGCTGTACGACTACTTCAAGCAGCTCTTCGCGCAGGTCACCAATCCGCCGCTCGATGCGATCCGCGAAGAGCTCGTGACATCGATGGAGAGCACCGTCGGCCCGGAGCGGAACCTGCTCGCACCGGAGCCAAAGTCGTGCCGGCAGATCAACATCCGGTACCCGGTGATCGACAACGTCGATCTCGCGAAGCTCCGCCACGTGTCCGTCGCCGGCTTCAGGGCGGCAACGCTGTCGACTCTGTACAAGGCCACGGATGGGGGTGATGGGCTCGCGAAGGCAGTGGACGAGCTCCGACGGAAGGCGAGTGAGGCGATCGCGGCGGGCCACGACATCGTGATCCTTTCCGATCGGGGGATCGACCGTGAGCATGCGGCGATCCCGAGCCTGCTATCCACGGCGGCCGTGCACCACCACCTCGTGCGCGAGGGAACGCGCACTCGGTGTGGCCTTGTGGTGGAGACCGGTGACGCGCGCGAGGTCCACCACCTGTGTCTGCTCATCGGCTATGGCGCGGGGGTGGTCAACCCCTGGATGGCATTCGAGACCCTGGATGACATGATCCGGCAGGGCATCCTGCAGGGGATCGATCACGGGCTAGCTGTGAAGAACTACCTCCGGGCGCTCAACAAGGGCATCCTCAAGGTCATGTCCAAGATGGGGATCTCCACGCTGCAGAGTTACTGCGGAGCGCAGATCTTCGAAGCGGTCGGCCTCGATCAGACTTTCGTGGACCGCTACTTCACCTGGACGGCCACGCGCCTCGGGGGGATAGGGATCGACGTCGTCGCCGAGGAAGTCCGCCGCTGCCACGAGCACGCGTTTCCCTCGCGGTCGGTCGGACCGCCGGAGCTCGACCAGGGAGGCGAATACCAGTGGCGCCGGGACGGCGAGTACCACCTGTTCAACCCTGCGACCGTGTTCAAGCTGCAGCACGCGACACAGGCAAAGCAGTACTCGACCTTCAAGGAATACACGCGGCTGGTCGACGACCAGAACCAACGCCACGCGACCCTGCGCGGGCTCTTCGCGCTGAAGCCGGGCCGCGCTGTGCCGCTCGCCGAGGTAGAGCCTGTCGAGGCCATCCTCAGGCGCTTCGCGACGGGGGCGATGTCCTACGGGTCCATCAGCCAGGAGGCACACGAGACCCTGGCCATCGCCATGAACCGCATGGGTGGAAAGTCGAACACTGGTGAGGGGGGCGAGGATCCTGCGCGGTACGCCCCCGATCCAAATGGCGACTCGCGCCGGAGCGCGATCAAGCAGGTCGCGTCGGGGCGGTTCGGGGTGACCAGCGAGTATCTGGTCAACGCGGACGATCTCCAGATCAAGATGGCCCAGGGCGCGAAGCCCGGTGAGGGCGGCCAGCTGCCAGGCTCCAAGGTCTATCCGTGGATCGCACAGGTGCGGTTCGCGACGCCGGGCGTGGGGCTCATCTCGCCGCCTCCCCACCACGACATCTACTCGATCGAGGACCTGGCCCAGCTGATCCACGACCTGAAGAACTCGAACCCGAAGGCGCGGATCAACGTCAAGCTGGTGGCGGAGGTCGGCGTTGGGACGGTTGCGGCCGGCGTGGCGAAGGCCCATGCCGACGCGGTGCTCATTTCCGGCCACGACGGCGGGACGGGGGCCTCACCGCTGACGTCGATCAAGCACGGGGGCACGCCCTGGGAGCTCGGCCTGGCGGAGACCCAGCAGGTACTGGTCATGAACAAGCTGCGGGACAGGATATCCGTGCAGGTGGATGGTCAGATCAAGACCGGCCGGGACGTCGTCATCGCCGCCCTCCTGGGCGCCGAGGAGTTCGGCTTCTCGAGCGCGCCTCTCGTGGTGCTCGGCTGCATCATGATGCGTGTATGCCACCTGAATACCTGCCCAGTCGGCATCGCCACTCAGGATCCCGAGCTCCGGAAGCGCTTCACGGGCAAGCCGGAGTTCGTGACGAACTTCTTCCGGTTCATCGCCGAGGAGGTCAGGGAGTACATGGCTCAGCTGGGCCTCCGGACGATGGACGAGATCATCGGAAGGGTCGACCTCCTCGACTTCGAGCCTGCCGTCGACCACTGGAAGGCCAAGGGCCTCGACTATTCATCGATCCTGTACCAGCCACCAATGCCGGCCTCGGTCCCGCGTCGTTGTGTGGTCGCGCAGGACCACGGCCTCGACAAAGCGCTGGACAACACGCTCATCGCACGCTCGGCCGAGGCGCTCGAGCATGGAAGGCGCGTCGACATCGCCCTGCCGATCAGGAACGTCAACCGCACGGTCGGCACGATGCTCGGCTATGAGGTGACCACGCGCTGGGGTGGAGTCGGGCTCCCTGACGATACGATCAACGTCCACTTCACGGGGTCCGCAGGACAGAGCTTTGGCGCATTTGTCCCGCGCGGGATCAGCCTGACGCTCGAGGGCGATGCGAACGACTACTGGGGCAAAGGGCTCTCGGGCGGCAAGCTCGTGGTCTTCCCGCCTCGCGGGGCGACGTTCGTGCCCGAGGAGAACATCACCATCGGGAACGTGGCCCTATACGGCGCGACCAGTGGTGAGGCGTTCGTGCGCGGGATCGCGGGCGAGCGCTTCGCGGTGCGCAATAGCGGTGCCCACGCCGTGGTCGAGGGCATTGGTGACCACGGCTGCGAGTACATGACCGGTGGACGCGTGGTCGTGCTCGGCCCGACCGGCCGTAACTTCGCGGCCGGCATGTCAGGAGGCATCGCGTACGTGCTGGATGCGGCGGGCGACTTCCGGAAGCGGTGCAACCTCGGCATGGTCGTGCTCGAGCCGCTGGTTACGCCCGAGGAAGTCGAGCTCGTGCGCGGGTTGATCGAGCGGCACATAGAGTACACGCGCTCGGAGTACGCTGCGCGCCTGCTCTCAGACTGGTCCGGCCTGCAGAAGAAGCTCGTGAAGGTCATGCCCCGAGACTACCAACGCGTGCTGGCTGCCACGGCAAAGGCGCTCGCAGAGGGAAGGGAGCCATCCTTCGCCGAGTTGTTGGGAGCGAAGGGTGGGTAAGGTCACCGGCTTCATCGAGATCAAGTACAAGAAATGGCCCACCCGGCCTGTCGCGGAGCGTATCCACGACTGGAAGGAGGCCTATCTGCCCTACCCGGAGCCTGAGCTCAAGAAGCAGGCGGCGCGCTGCATGGACTGCGGCATCCCGTTCTGCCATGAGGGCTGTCCGCTCGGGAATCTGATCCCAGACTGGAACGACCTCGTCTACCGGGATCACTGGAAGGAAGCCATCGATCGGCTGCACGCGACGAACAACTTCCCCGAGTTCACCGGGACGCTATGTCCGGCCCCGTGCGAGGGCTCCTGCGTGCTGGGGATCAACGACGACCCGGTCACAATCAAGGCCGTCGAGATCTCAATCATCGACCGTGCGTTCGAGGAGGGCTGGGTAACCGCACAGCCGCCCGCGACCCGCACGGGGAAGAAGATCGCCGTGGTCGGCTCGGGGCCGGCCGGGCTGGCCGTGGCCGAGCAGCTCAATAGGGCAGGCCATCTCGTGACGGTCTTCGAGCGCGCCGACCGCATCGGCGGCCTGCTCCGCTACGGCATCCCCGAGTTCAAGCTAGAGAAGCGGCTCCTCGATCGTCGGCTCGCCCTCATGAGAGAGGAGGGAGTGCTCTTCCGCGCGAACGCTAACATCGGCGGAAACGTACCGGTGAGCGAGCTGAAGAAGAGCTTCGACGCGATCGTCCTCGCCGGGGGAGCATGTCAGCCTCGCGATCTGAAGATCCCCGGTCGAGAGCTCGGCGGGATCCACTTCGCGATGGACTACCTCACCCCCCAGAACCGTCGGTTGGAAGGCGACACGGTGCTCGACTCCGAGTTCATCAGCGCCAGGGGCCGGCGGGTCGTAATCATCGGCGGGGGTGACACCGGTGCGGACTGCTTGGGCACCGCCCACCGTCAGGGAGCCAAGTCGGTCCACCAGCTGGAGCTGCTCCCGCATCCGCCCCAGGAGCGCGCGGCCGACAACCCGTGGCCGGAATGGCCGAACATCTTCCGCACTTCCCCCGCGCACGAGGAGGGTGGCGACCGCATGTATGCGGTCTCGACCATCAGCTTCCTCGGGGATAAGAAGGGGCGGGTCAAGACGCTCGAGGCCGTCGGGGTTGAGCGAGTAACCGACAACGGGCGAGCCGCATTCAGGCCGGTCAAAGGCAGCGAGCTCACGCTCCCCACCGATCTGGTGCTTCTCGCGATGGGCTTCGTGGGACCGGAGCGTCCGGGACTACTAACCGACTTGGGGGTCAAGCTGACGGATCGGGGCAATGTCTGGCGTGACCAGTACTGGATGACAAGCGTGCCCGGGGTCTTCGCTTGTGGTGATATGCAGCGCGGCCAATCGCTGATCGTGTGGGCGATCGCCGAGGGTCGGTCGGCTGCTCGGGGGGTGGACGCATTCCTGATGGAAGAGTCTTCGCTTCCGGCTCCCCTGCCCTAAGTTCGCCTGATGGGGCTTCCCTGGTGGGGATCGCCGGATGGGGCTCGCCTGACCGGATGGAACCTTTAGCCGCTCCCCGTAATCGCCGCCCTCGTCGGAGTAACACGGTCGGCGTCGAAGTTCGTTAGCTGGAAGGTCTCCTCGACTCCGCGCGCTCGCGCAGGGACACGACCCACATCGGACGGGCCACCCATCTCGATCGCGGCCAGTGTGTCACCCTGCGCCCCGAGCGCTACCACCCTCCTGGTGGCAGCAAGGCTCACGGAATCCGGTGCAAAGTCCATGGCAACTAGGTTCACCAGGCCTCCGAGCAGGTCCCGGACCGGGAGTACCGTCGTCGGCCTCCCCTCGACCGTCCACCCACCATCAGTCCTCACGAGCTCAGTCCAGCTCCCATCCCGCTCGATGGCAATCCGGGACACCTGCGCCGTGTCGACTTGGGCCAGGGTCCGATCCCGCCAGCGCCCCAGCCCCCCACCCAGCTCGGCCGCGATCCGGAGCCCGGAGCTCAGCAGGAACACCTGGTCGGAGCTCGGGAGCCGGACGTAGGTCCCGCCCCCGGGGGCCGGCCTCCCTACGGCTATCGTCACCTGGGCCCCGCCTTCGCCGGTGACCTGGAGCTGTCGGGCGTTTGCGCCGGCGACTCCCAGGCGGTCGTGGTTTCCGGGGTTCGACGAGACGAGCGCCCCGACGGAAACGTCCGTGAGCGCCTCGATGAGCTGGCGCACAGCCACCGTGTCGGCCGCGAACCCGTTCGCCGTCCACCCGGTGGAACCCCGCTGGAGAGTGATGGGCACTGCGCCTCCCGTGATCTCCATTGACGAGACGCCCCCCGGGTCCACTTCAGCGAGCACATCGGCCAGGGCCGTAGCGCCATCGGACGCGGGCGCCCCCCGCGAGTCCACCAAGCGGACGATGCCGTAGAGGGCCAAGAGGGCGACCAGGGACCCTAGCACGATCGCCAGCGTCCGTGTGCTCACGCCACCATCTCCCGCCAGCGGCGCTCCGCGCGGCGGCGGCGGCCACTGACACGGATCACCCCGAAGAGGGCGAGCAGGAGCGGGACCCCGATCAAGCTTCCCCAACGGACGGCGGTGCGTTCCAAGTCCGACGGGAAGACCAGTGGGGGCGGCATCCGGTTCTTGGAGCGGATCGAGATCAGCGCCTCATCCTGTGCGAGCCAGTCCACCGCGTTCGCCGCGAAGTACAGGTTCTGAGGCTTGGCCCCAACGAACTGTTCGCTGAGGAAGTCGGCGTCACCCACCACCACGATCCGAGCGGCCTGACTCCCCACTGGCGGGGTCGTGGGCGCCTCCACCTCTCCGTCAACCGCCCCGTCCGCGAGCTCCGGACCGACGGCTACAGCCACCGTACGGACCTCAAGGCTGGTCGAGTCCGTGTTGAACTGGTCTTCAAGGCCGGGCATGACCGGCGAACCCGCGTCCTGGAGTCCCGCGGCGTCCGTCGTCGCCCAGAGCGGAACGGCCGGACTTCCCTCCACGACCTCAACCGGGTTCGCCCAACCAAGGCTTAGCTGCTGGAGGTCCCGAGTCGTGGTGTGGGGCCCCGCCGTGGAAACAATGGGCCAGTATGGGTAGGCCTGTACGAGGGTGAACTCCCCCTGCTGGGCATTCGAAATCCGCTCGCTCGACCGCAGATCGTAAATGATCCCGGGGGCCACCCTCACCCCATGGTCCTCGAGCAGGGGATCGAGCCCGGACGTAACGTCTTCGGCCATCATCATCTCGCCCGTGATCTGGTTCCGGTCCATCAGGAAGAGCCCGGCACCACCCGCGTCGAGGTAATCGCGAATGAGGCGGACAGAGGCCGAGTCGAGAGTCTGGGTCGGGGCGGCGACGATCACAACGCGGGTCGAATCGGGAGTCAACACCCGATTCGGTTCTCTCTGCAGGTCGAGGGCCGTGATGTCGTACCGCTGGGCGAGCATCCCACTGAAGGCCTGGAAATCGTCCGGACCTCGGGCTCCGTACCCGGTCAGGAACCTCACGGTAGGACGCTCGACCGTAGCCATGTGCGAGACGGCGGAGAGGAGCCGGAACTCCAGGTCATCCGTGCGATCGATGAGTGGGATCGACTCGTTTTGCTCCGCGTACGAGATGGCCAGACCGAACCACCCCCTGCGAACCTGGAACTCATCCTCCCGGAGCACGTTGAAGTCGATGGCCGTAATTCCCAGGTCCTGCGCCTGCTGTGCCGCCTCAGGGTCCTCGTCCGGATTCACCTCCTCCACCTGGACCTGTCCGTCCGAGACGCGCTTGAGGTCGGCCAGAAGGTCTTGCACGTCCCGGACCGACACCTGTACCTCGGGAGGGAGCTCCTTCGAGACGTAGAAGCGGATCGAGACGATGTCGTCCAGCCCTTCCAGGATCTGCCGCGTGCCGGGGGCCAGCGTGTACAGGTTTCCCCGCGTCAGATCCAGCCGGCCCCGCACGTAGCCGCCTAGGAGGTTCAGCACAACCACGGCCGCCACGACCGCTACGACTCCCAGTTGGAGTCTCCGATATGCTGACCTTGTGGCGCTCAGTCGCTCACGGATCACGGTAGCGTAGGCAAGAAGCGTGAAGAGGCCGGTGGACGACGCGAAGTAGAGGAAGTCCCTCAGATCGATGACCCCCCGGGTCACGTTCTCGAAGTGGCCGAGAACCGAGAGTCGGCTTGCGGCGCCCGAGAGGAGGGGAGGCAGGCCGAGCGCGACCACGGGCATCCCCAGCAGGATCAGGAAGAGCACCACCGAGATCCCGAGAATGAAGGCGGTGATCTGGTTCCGTGTCACACTCGATGCCCACAGCCCGATCGCTGAAAGCTCCGCGGCCATGAGCGCCGCGCCCGCGTACTGCCCGATCACGATCCCGGGGTCCGCGTCGGTCGCCCAGACGATCGCTACAGCGGTAGGAAGAGTCCCCGCAAGCGCCAGGAGGACCAGGAGCCAGTTCCCGAGGAGCTTCCCGATGACCAGCTCCCCTTCCCCGACGGGCTGCGCGAGCAGCCACTCGAGCGTACCCCCCCGGCGCTCTTCGGCCAGAGACCGCATGGTCACGGCCGGCACGAAAACCGTGAAGAGCCAGGGGAGGAGATCGAAGAGGGGCCTCAGCGTCGCCAACTCCGAGATGAACATCTGCCGGAGCGAGAGGAAGAGAGCCAGCCCCACGAACGCGATTACCAGCACGTACGCGGTCGGGTGATCGAGGTATCCCCTGAGCTCGGCTCTCAGGACCGTCCAGGTCGCCTTCATAGCGCTCCCTCCTCCTCCAGAACCTCGCCGGTGAGCTCCCGGAAGAGCTGCTCGATGCTCGCCCTCTCCCGGTGGAGCTCCCAGAGTATCCACCCCCGCTCCGACGCGATTCGGAAGATCCTCGGCCGAAGCTCCCCATCGCCGGAGACCGTCAGGCGTACCCGGCTGCGGCCGTCCACCTTCTCCTCCTGGTGGGAATCGACTCCCGGAAGCTGAGCGAGCGCACCGCCGACCCCATCGCCCTCGGCCTCGACGACGTATATCGAGAGTCCCTTCCGCAACGCCAGGAGCTCGCTCACGCTTCCATCGGCCACCAGCTTTCCGCGATGGATGACCAGGAGCCGGCTGCAGGTGGCTTCGACCTCCTGCATGACGTGGGTGCTGAGAAGCACCGTGCGCTCCCGCCCGAGCGAGCTCACGAGTCGTCGGATTTCGACCCGCTGGTTCGGGTCCAGCCCCTCGGTCGGCTCGTCCAGGACGAGGATCTCGGGTTGGTGCAGGATCGCGGCGGCGAGACCGACCCGCTGACGGTACCCCTTCGACAGTTCGGAGATGGGCCGGAAGAAGACCTCGCCGATGGCGGTCTCGTCCACCGACTGACGGACGCGATCCCGGAGTGCGACGCCCTTCAGATGTCGGAGACGACCCGCGAACTCCAGGTACTCCGAGACCAACATCTCCTCATAGAGAGGGTTGGCCTCGGGGAGGTAGCCCACGCGCTCCTTCGCTTGACGGAGCGCCTCGTCGATCGGGTTTCCGTCGTAGAGGATCCTCCCCTCGTCCGGCTGGAGGGTCCCGGTGAGCATGCGCATCGTGGTGGTCTTCCCCGCACCGTTGGGCCCGAGGAACCCCACCACCTCACCCCTGCCGATCGAGAAGCTGACGTCCTGGACCGCGACAAGGCCGCCGAACCTCTTAGTCACTCCCTCGACCGAAATCATCCGTCAGCCCCCCTCCAAAAAAACAAACGCGGCGGGACGAATCACCCGACGCGAGTGTCACCCCCTCGCCCGCCCCCGAAATGGTCGGGGATACGGACCCTTCGAGCGACTCGGCCACATTTCGTCCGAAATAGACCCGGCCGAATGCACGGTATTCTATTCGTGGCCTCTCGGGCTGTCCACCCCCGATGCTCAAGCAACAACCGGGGTTGAGAGGACCTCTCGGAGGAAGGTCCCGGTCACGGATTCCGGGGCCGCGGAGACGGCCTCCGGGGAGCCCGCCGCCACGATCCGGCCCCCGCGTGTCCCCGCTCCCGGGCCCATGTCCACGACCCAGTCTGCGCACTTCACGACGTCCAGGTTGTGTTCGATCACGATGACCGTGTTCCCAGCGTCCACGAGCTGCTGGAGCACTTCGAGAAGCTTTCCGATGTCCGCGCCGGCAAGCCCGGTCGTGGGTTCGTCGAGAATGTACATCCTCCGGCCCTGTCGGCCCCCAACTCCAGCCAGTTCCCGGGCAATCTTCAGGCGCTGCGCCTCGCCCCCGGAGAGGGTCGTGGCCGCCTGTCCCAGCCGGAGATACCCGAGCCCCACCTGCTGCAAGTGCCAGAGAGCCTCGCCGAGGCGCTTCTCGCGGTAGAAGAAGCGGATGGCCTCGTCCACCGTCAGGTCGAGAACCTCTGCCACCGACCTGCCACCAACCTTCACCTCGAGCACCTCCGGACGAAACCTCTTCCCCCCGCACACGTCGCACCGCACGAAGACGTCGGCCAGGAAGACCATTTCGATCTCCACGCGGCCGGCCCCCTTGCACGCCTCGCAGCGCCCTCCCGGTACGTTGAAGGAGAAGTGGCGGGCCTGGTATCCCCGTTCACGGGAGAGGATCTGAGCCGCGAAGATCCTCCTCACCTCGTCCCACCCGCCGATGTAGGTCACCGGATTCGAGCGGGGGGTCCGGCCGATGGGCGACTGGTTGATGAGGACGACTTCCTCGAGCTGGTCGAGTCCCGTGACCGAGCGATACTCGCCCACCGGCTCTCCCAGGTGCTCCTTGGCGGAAGTCTCCCCTCCGGCGAGCTCCCGCTCTAGGGCCCGGTAGAGGATGTCGTGAACGAGCGTGGACTTCCCCGAGCCCGACACCCCAGTCACCGCGATGAAGACGCCGAGTGGGAGATCCAAGTCCACCTCGCGCACATTATGGAGACGCGCTCCCCGGATTCGGATGTGGGCTCCGTTGGTCTTCCGCCTCTTCGAGGGGACGGGGATCCCCGCTCTCCCAGACAGATAGCGGCCGGTCACGGTGTCCGCGTTCAGCAGCTCCGAGCTCGTCCCCTCGAAGACGATCTCGCCACCGTGTTCCCCCGAAGCCGGCCCCAGCTCCACCACGTGGTCCGCCGCTCGAATCGCCTGCGGATCATGCTCGACCACCAGGACCGTGTTTCCCCGCTCCCGAAGCCGGCCCAGGAGTCGGAGGAGGGCCGTAGTATCCTTGGGGTGGAGCCCGATCGAGGGCTCGTCCAGGACATAGATGGTGTCCACGAGGTTCGACCCGAGGGAGTTCGCGAGGCCGATCCGCTGAGCCTCCCCCCCGGACAGGGAGCGGGTCTGCCGATCCAGGGTGAGGTACCCGAGCCCCACGTCCACGAGAAAGGAGACCCGAGCTCGGAGCTCCCCGAGTATGGTCTCCGCGATCGCCCTCTCCTGGTCGGGGAGTTCGAGGCCCGCCAGCCAGGGACCGAGATCTTCGAGCGGGCTTCGACACACGTCCGCGATCGTGCGTCCCGCGACCCGGACGTTCAGGGCCCCGGCCCGCACCCTGGCCCCCCCACACGACGGACACGGGCGGGGAGTCTGATACCTCCGGAGGAAGACGCGGATATACTGCTTATAACGCTTCTTTTCCCGCGAGCGGAGAAAAGGGAGCACACCCTGGAACGCGCCGCTGGCGAGACGCCCCTTCGCCCGAGGGGTTCCATGGAGAACAGCCTCCCGGAAGTCATCGGGAAGCTCCGCCCAGGGCGTGTGCACCGATGCGCTCCGCGCCTCCGCGAAGGCCCGGAGCCGGGCTCGCTCCCTCCGGTACCGGGGCATGGTCCAGGGATCCACGGCTCCCTCATCCAGCGACTTCCCTAGGCTGGGCACAATAAGAGCCTCGTCGTACTCCAGGGTGGCCCCGAATCCGCTGCACGTCACGCAGGAGCCGTACGGAGAGTTGAAGGAGAAGAGTTGGGGAGAGGGATCCAGGAACTCCTCGGCGGGGTGCTCGGGACACCGAAAGCGCTCCGTAAAGGCGAGCGTCGTTTCGCCCTCGCCCTTCTTCTCCCCGGGCAGCACCACGAGCGCCTCTCCTTCCCCCTCGCGGAAGGCCGTGCCTACCGAGTCCGCCAGGCGGTCGCGGATCCCGGGCTCGACCTTGAGACGGTCCACCGACACCAGGAGGTTCTTCACACCCACCAGGTCGACGCCCGCCCCTTGGGGAGTGTCCGCCCCTGCGGCACCCAGGTCCACGGGCTCCCCGTCGGCCAGCAACCGGATGAAGCCGAGGGCGCGCAGGCTGTCGACGAGCGCCCGGTGAGAGGTCTGTCCGCTCCGGGGCAGGGGGAACGCGACGATGAACCGCGTGCCGCGAGGCAAGGAGAGAATGCGATCGACAGCGGAGCTCACCGTATCCGGGAGGACCCGTCGGTCGCAGTGGGGGCAGAAGGTCCAGCCCACCCTGGCAAAGAGGAGTCGGAGGTAGTCGTAGACCTCGGTCGCCGTTCCTACGGTAGAGCGGCTGGTTTTCGTCGGGTTCTTCTGCTCGATGGCGACCGCGGGTGAGATCCCCTCGATCGCGTCCACGTCCGGCTTCTCCATCCGTTCCAGGAACTGCTTCGCGTAGGTCGAGAGCGATTCCACGTAACGCCGCTGGCCTTCGGCGAAGATCGTGTCCAGCGCGAGGGAGGACTTTCCCGATCCGGACGGTCCCGTGATCACCGTAAGGGCACCCCGCGGGAGGTCCAGGTCCAGGTTCTTCAGGTTGTGCTGGCGAGCGCCGCGGACGCGGATGTGAGTGTCCATAGGCATCTAGGAGCTGCCGGGTCGCAAGCGGATGGCGTGGGAGCTGAGGCGGGCGACGCGGACGACATCGGCCGGGCTCCAGTTTGGGCTGTACCCTCGCGTGTGGGGCATGATCCAGACCGCGCGTCACGGGGACCGCGCCATGGTCTTGTGCGACGGGTGCGGTAGGCCGAGCGTCCGGGATGGTCGACGCGGCGAAGAGGGAAGAGGGCATGGGACCGGAGAGGCGGTCGGCAGCAGCGTGGGCGAGGGGAGCCCTTGTGCTGGCAGCGCTCCTTCTCACGGTGCCAACGGGCTGCGCACGCTTGGCCACACCCATCGCGACGGCCCCTTCTCCCGGGGAGGGATGGACGGAGGAGGGAGTGGCCTCCTGGTACGGAGACCCCTACCACGGTCGAGCGACCGCCTCCGGGGAGACCTACGACATGGAGGCGCTCACCACCGCTCACCGGACGCTTCCCTTCGGCACGATCGTCCTCGTGGAAAACCTCGAGAGTGGCGAGAGGATCACGCTGCGGATCAACGACCGGGGCCCGTTCGTCCGGGGCCGGGTTCTGGACGTATCGCGGAGGTCGGCTCGGGACCTCGGAATGATCGGCCCGGGCACGGCACCCGTCCGGATCACGGTTCTCACGGCAACACCTGAGATTGACTGCTGGGAGGTCCAGGCTGGGGCTTTCGAGCTGCGGGAGAACGCGGACCGGCTACGCGCGGAGCTCGAGGCCGATGGCCATCCGGCCCGCCTGCTGACAGCTCTGGACGGTCTCCACCGCGTGCGCCTCGGGCCCTTCGCCTCACCGGCGACCTGGCCAACCGCCTGGACGGCCTCGTCTTCGGGTGCTCGCTCTCGGACTAGCGCTGTACGGGCTCGGCGAGAGCCTGCTCGAGGAGCTCCCGGGCTACCTTGGGGTCCGCCCGGCCTTCGGTGCGCTGCATGACCTGACCCATGAAGAACCCCATGAGCCCCTCCTTTCCCGCCCTGTACTCCTCCACCTTCGCGGGGTGGGCCCGAACCACGTCCTTCACGATCGGGCTCAGAGCATCCGCGTCGCTCACCTGCCGGAGCCCCAGCCGCTCCATGATCTCGCTTGGACTGCCGCCTTCCCGGGCGAGGACCTCGAGAACCGCGGCCCCCCCCCGTCCCGACAGCACTCCACCCTCCACAAGGGAGACGAGGGCCGCAAATTCCGGAGCTCCGAAGGGGAGCTGCGCCAGCTCTCGTCCCCCCGCCAAAGGGGGGAGGGCGTTGATCATCCAATTCGCGACGGCCGCAGCCGAACGCCGCTCGTCGGACGCACCCTGCCTCATGCATTCCGACACCGTCGCCAGGAAGAACCCGCTCAGGGATGGATCACGCGCGAGGATCTCCGCGTCCGCCGGATCCAGACCCCAGCGGGATCGTAGCTCTTCCGAGCGCTCCCGAACCTCGGGTTCGAGTCGCGGCGGAGTCGCGGCCGGAGCCCGGGGGCGTCGGGTTACGGCTTCCACCCCCTTCACCGTCCGCTTCCCGCCTACAGTGCGTCCTCGGGGCGACGAGAGTGCATCCTTCCGCGTGCCCCCTCCCTTCACCTTCGCCCAGGTGTCGCGCAACGTCACGATGCGGTTGAACACGGGCCGGTCCCCGCGCCCATCCACGGGATCCCTCCAGAAGTACCCTACCCGCTCGAACTGGTAGCGCGTATCTCCCGGGTCGTTCAGGACGGAGGGCTCGACAAGCGCATCCTCGATGATCTCGAGCGAGGCGGGGTTCAGAAAGTCCTTGAATATCGAGTCCCCGCCCCTGCTGGCGGCCGCGGCCTCCGGGTCCGACACCGTGAAGAGGCGATCGTAGAGGCGAACTGCGCACGGCACCGCATGCGCGGCAGAGACCCACTGGATCGTGCCCTTCACCGATCTGCCGTCGACCGGATCCTGGCCCCACGTCGCAGGGTCGTAGCTGCACCGAAGTTCCGTGACGCTCCCCGACGCGTCCTTCAGGACCTCCTCGCACCGGATGACGTGCGCGTACCGCAGCCGGACCTCACCACCGGGCACCAGCCGCCGGAACCCGGGCGGGGGACTTTCGGAGAAGTCGTCCCGGTCGATGTAAAGCGCTCCGGTGCAGGCGAGCGGGCGACTCCCTTCCTGCGGGACATCGCGAGGGAAGTAAGGAGCTTCGCTGGTCTCCACCCTCCCCGTTGGCCACCCAATCAGCGTCACCTTGAGGGGGCGGAGCACGGCGAGGACGCGGAGTGCCTGCCGGTTCAAGTTGTCTCGGATGGCGTACTCGAGCTTCGCGAGATCCACGCGGGAATCGGCTCTCGCGACCCCAACCATCTCACAGAACTCCCGGATCGCCTCCGGCGTGATCCCGCGACGCCGGAGCCCGGCAAGGGTGGGCATTCGGGGATCGTCCCACCCCGCGACGTCCCCCTCCTCCACCAGCCGCAAGAAGCGCCGCTTGCTCATGACCGTATAATCGAGGCTTAGCCTCGCGAACTCGTACTGCCGGGGTCGATGGGGGACGCTCACATTTTCCACGACCCAATCGTAGAGCTCCCGGTTGTTCGCGAACTCCAGCGTGCAGAGCGAATGGGTAACGCCCTCGAGGGCGTCCTCGAGCGGATGGGCGTAGTCGTAAAGCGGGTAGATGCACCACGTCCCACCGGTCCGGTAATGGTCCGCGTGCCGGATCCGGTAGAGCACGGGATCGCGCATGAGCATGTTCGCCGAGGCCATGTCGATCTTCGCCCGGAGCACGTGCTCTCCGTCACGGTACCGACGGGCCTTCATTTCCCGGAACAGGCGCAGGTTTTCCTCGACCGCTCGCTGCCGATGGGGGCTCTCCAGCCCGCTCTCGGTCACGGTGCCCCGCTGCTCCCGGATCGCCTCCTCGCTCTGGGAGTCCACATACGCGAGCCCCTTCCGAATCAGCTCCTCCGCGAAGGCGTACATCTCGTCGAAGTAGTCCGATGCGAAGTAGAGGTGTTCGCCCCAGTCGTATCCCAACCAGCGCACGTCCTCTTTGATCGCATGGACATACCGCACGTCCTCGGTCGTGGGGTTGGTGTCGTCGAAGCGGAGGTGGCAACGGGCACCGGCATACTCGGCGGCCAACCCGAAGTTGAATACGATGGACTTGGCGTGTCCGATGTGGAGGAAACCGTTGGGTTCCGGGGGGAATCGGGTGATGACCCTTCCCGCGTTACGCCCCGCCACAAGGTCCCGATCGATGATCTGCCGCACGAAATCGCGGCCCGAAGTCGGGGTCGGTGTTGAATCAGGGCCCATGAGTGGTATCGGCTCGGAAGACCATGGCCACGACCGCCCGTCGCCGGACCGATCGATCCAGGATGGCGGGGGGAGTGAAAGCTAGAGCCGGGGCATGGAGGCTGAAAGGGTTCTCCAGCGGCCATGGTCGTTGACCCCGTTCCGCGGGAGGGATAGTTTCCACGCCATGCGTAAGCCAATCGTCCATCACCATCACGGCCATCATCGCCGGTCCCGGACGGGACGGGTGGAGGTCGGCGTGCGCCCCTGAAGCTGGGCGCGGCTTAGCGCGACCGAACCCCGCGGCCCGTCCTGACCGGACGGGCCGTATTTTTTTCTGATCACAGAGCATGATAGGGCACCAGAGACTGGCGATGGAGCTCAGATGAGAATCGCAATGCCGAACAAGGGCCGCCTCTCGGAGAGCGCGCTCAAGCTGTTCGAGGAGGCCGGGCTCAAGGCGGAGTTCCTAGCCGATAGAGCCCTTCTCGCCCAGCTGGGTCCAGAGTTTCAGGGGATCTTCGTCCGCGCCCAGGACATCCCCGAATTCGTGGCCGACGGGGCCGCCGAACTGGGGATTACCGGGCGGGACCTGGTCGAGGAATCCGGGCGGTCGGAGTTGTTCGAGCTCCTCGATTTGGGGTTCGGGCGGTGTCGTCTGGCGGTAGCCGTGCGGGACGACAGTGCCGTCGACACCCCCGCTCGACTCCCGGAGGGGACTCGGGTCGCGACCTCCTTTCCGAAGCTGACCCGCCGTCACTTCGAGTCCCTCGGGATCGGAATCCGGGTCGTGCCGATCTCCGGTGCGGCCGAGATCGCCCCCCACCTCGGGGTCGCGGACGCGATCGTGGACCTCGTCTCGACGGGCTCAACCCTCCGGGTGAACGGGCTCAAGGAGATCGGGACGGTCTTGGACTCCTCGGCCCGGCTGATCGGGAATCGGGCAGCCCTCAAAGCGGCTGGGCCCATGCGCTTGAGCGAGAGGCTCGTCACCGCCCTCGAATCCGTCCTGCGGGCCAAGAAGAAGCGGTACCTGATGGCGAACGTTCC
This sequence comes from Gemmatimonadota bacterium, assembly GCA_009692105.1. Classification (GTDB taxonomy): domain Bacteria; phylum Gemmatimonadota; class Gemmatimonadetes; order Longimicrobiales; family Gaopeijiaceae; genus SHZS01. The sequence continues at coordinate 46,827 of SHZS01000002.1, forward strand.
TCGCGATCGGCTGGGCGAGGTCCGGGAGATCCTGCCCGGCATCTCGGGCCCCACGATCGTGGACATCCTGGACGGGGGAGCTTGGGTCGCGGCGCACGCTGTGGTAGACGCCGACCAGGTCTATCAGACGATCTCCCGTTTGAAGGAGTTGGGAGCTGAAGGAATCCTGGTCACTCGAATCGAGCGGCTCATGCCATGACGCAGGAGACACTCGGAATCGCCGTCGAGGGACGGATATCGGAGCTCACCGCCGCCCAGCGTGCGCTCTTGCTCGAGCGGCGCCCCTCCGACGAGGCGCAGCTCCGTGACTCCGTTGGGGCCATCCTCCAGCGAGTCCGGACGGACGGAGACCGGGCCCTGCTGGAGATGGCTCGTGACCTCGACGGGGTCGAGCTGAGATCGCTGGAGGTTCCGCGCGCCCGCTGGGAGCTGGCGAGCCGCTCACTCGACGGGGCCCTTCTACGTGCCCTCGAGCGCGCGGCTCGAAATATCCGGGTCTTCCACGAGGCTCAGCTTCCCGGGGAGCTCGTGGTCGAGGTCGAGCCTGGCGTACGCCTCGGTCGGAGGGCCGTCCCACTGGGCGCGGTGGGGGTGTACGCCCCGGGCGGCCGAGCAGCATACCCGTCATCCGTCCTCATGGGGGTCGTCCCGGCCCGGGCGGCCGGGGTCGAAGAGATCGTCGTGTGTTCCCCGCCCGGGCCATCCGGGGAGCCGCCCGCCAATGTGCTCGCGGCATGCGCGATCGCGGGAGCCACCAGGCTCTTCGCAATCGGCGGCGCGGGAGCCATTGGAGCCCTCGCGTTCGGAACCGCTACGGTGCCTCGGGTCGACGCCGTCGTGGGGCCCGGAAACCGGTGGGTAACCGAGGCGAAGCGCCAGGTCGCGGGAGAGCTCCGCATCGACTCCCCGGCGGGCCCGTCGGAGGTCCTCTTGGTAGCCGATGCCTCCGCGAGCCCTGACCGGATCGCGGCTGAGCTTGTGGCGCAAGCCGAGCACGATCCGGACGCGTGCGTCTGCGTCGTAAGTTGGAGTGCCGACGTCCTCGAGGCCGTTCGAACTGCGCTTGGGAAGCAGATCTCCGAGGCCCCGCGGAGGAAGATCATCGAGGCTGCCCTCGCTGCACGAGGGGCGATGCTGCTCGCAGGCACGCGGAAGGAGGCCCTCGCGTTCGCAGAGGCGTACGCCGCCGAGCACCTGGCCCTCTTCACGGACGATCCGGCCGAAGACCTGGAGACCCAGACGACAGCCGGGACGGTGTTCCTCGGCGACGCTGCGTCGGTTGCGTTCGGGGACTACCTGACGGGGGCTAACCATGTGCTTCCGACGGGAGGGAGGGCGCGCTCGTTCTCGGGCCTCTCCGCGCTGGACTTCCTCCGCTTCTTCACCTGGCAGGAGATCTCTCCGGACGGGGCCGAGCGAATGGCCGACGACGTGGAGCGGCTCGCGGCGGCCGAGGGACTCCCGGGGCACGCGGCGGCGGTGCGCGCCCGCAGGGATGAGGTGACCCGATGAGCCCGTTCCCGCGCGGGCCGTTCCGAGCGATCCGGCGCTATACCCCGGATCGACGTCCGGTCGAGATCGACCTCTCGGACAACACGAACCGCTGGGGCCCGCACCCCGCTGCTCTCCAGCTCATCCGGGCGGCGGCCGAGGAGGACCTCATCCGGTATCCCTCGGTCTACTCCGACGGGCTCCGAGCAGCCATCGCGCGCCGCTTCGGTATTTCCGAGGATGCCATCGTCACGGGATGCGGCTCGGACGATCTGCTGGACTCGGTGTTCCGCGCCGGCGCGGATGCGGGCGACCGGGTCTCCTACGTGCCACCCACCTTCGTGATGGTGGAAATCTTCGCGCACGCAAACGGCCTGGAGCCGCGCCCTGTGCCCACCGCTGTGGCATCTGATCCGGAGGCCCTTCTGGAGGGTAGCCCGGCCGTCGTGTACCTCTGTCGCCCGAACAACCCGACCGGCGAGGTCGCACCGCGGAGCTGGGTCGAAAGGCTCCTCGAAGCCGCGGGTCCCGGGGGCCCGATCGTGCTCCTGGACGAGGCCTACGCGGACTTTGCGGATGACGACTTCCTGAAGGAAGCCGCCGCCTCCCAGCGCCTCGTGGTGCTCCGCACCTTCTCAAAGGCGTACGGGCTGGCGGGACTCAGGGTCGGCTTCGCCGTGGGACCGGTTGAAGTCGTGGCCGAGATCGAAAAGGCGAGAGGGCCATACAAGGTCGGCCGGACGGCAGAGGGGGCGGCCACCGCCGCGATCGAGGACCGGGAGGCTTGGGTCCAGGGGATCGTCTCGATGGTGAGGAACGAGCGCGGACAGCTCGTGAGGGAGCTCGAGGCCCGGAACCTCCAGCCGCTTCCGTCCGGTGCCAACTTCCTCCTCATTCCCTTGAGAGGAAGATCGGCGAGCCAGGTCACCGCCAGGCTTCGCGAGCGCGGAGTAGCCGTACGCCCCTTCCCGGAGCTGCCGGGGATCGGGGACGCAATCCGCGTAACGATCGGGCCGAGCGCCGAGATCGCCCGCTTCCTCGCGGACCTCGACGAGGTGCTCGAATGATCCGGCTCGGGCTCTTCGACTACGGCGCCGGGAACCTCCACTCTCTGCGGAAGGGCCTCGAGGCAGGCGGAGCCCGCGTTACGGTGACCTCGGATTGGCAAGAGGCCCTGGGTCAGGACGGCCTCGTCCTTCCGGGCGTGGGCTCCTTCGGATCGGCGGTGCGGGGGCTCGGAGGGGAGCGGGAGCGGGTCCGGGACGCGCTCGAAGAGGGGCTTCCCTGTCTCGGGATCTGCCTGGGAATGCAGCTTCTCTTCCCGGCGAGCGAGGAGGCCCCCGGGAACGGGATCGGCTTCCTGCCAGGAGAGGTCCGGCGGCTCCGCGCACGCATTGTCCCCCAGATGGGATGGAACGACGTGGAGGGCGGGGCGGACCCCATCCTCCGCGGTGTCGGGGACTTTCCGGCGTACTACGCCAACTCGTTCATCTGTGAGGTGGACGAGGTCGAGGCGAGCGCAGTGATCGCCACGTCCCGGTACGACGACGATGAATTCGCGGCGGGCGTGCGCAAGGGGCGGACGCTCGGGTTCCAGTTTCACCCGGAGAAGAGTTCGAGCGCCGGCCTCCGGATCCTCGCGAACTTCGTCGAGGAGGTGGCAGGGTGATCGCGGCGCCTGCGGTCGACCTCTTGGACGGGCGCTGCGTACAGCTGGTGGGAGGGCAGCCCGACGCGGAGCGGGTCTCCCTCCCCGACCCCGTCGGGGTCGCTCGCGGCTGGCGGGACCGTGGGTTCCGTGTCCTTCACGTCGTGGATCTGGACGCCGCGCTCGAGCGCGGGGGGAACTTGGACCTTGTCTCCCGCATCGCGCGAGACGCCCCGGGGGAGCTCCAGGTGGGCGGTGGGATTCGGGACACCGGCCGTGCGCGCGCGCTTCTGGAGGCGGGAGTGGACCGGATCATCGTAGGCACCCGCGCCATCGACGACCCGGCGTGGTGCGGGGAGCTGGCGGAGACCTTCCCGAGGAGGGTGATCGTGGCCGCGGATGTGCGGGACGGCCGGGTCCTGCGGCGTGGGTGGACGGAGGAGACCGCGCTCGATGTCGGGAGCTTCCTCGAGACACTCGCCGAGCTTCCGTTGGCAGGGGTCCTTTGGACGGATGTGGGCCGGGAAGGGCGCGCGCAGGGGATAGACGCGGATCGGGCAGCGGCGGTTCTCGCGGCGACGGAACACCCGGTGTGGGTCTCGGGAGGGGTGACGACGATGGAAGAGCTACGCCTCCTCAGGGAGGGGGGCGCGGCCGGTGCGGTACTCGGAATGGCCCTATACACGGGAGTTCTCGACGTGGACCTGGTAGCCAAGGAGTTCGGGGGATGAGCCGAATCGAGAGAGAGACGAAGGAGACCCGGATCGTCGCGGACGTTCGGCTCGGAGGCGGTCCAATCGAGGTCGCTACTGGCGACGCGTTCCTCGATCACATGCTGAACACGCTCGCGCGATACGCGGGGCTGGGGCTCCGGTTGGAGGGGAAAGGTGACTTGAGACATCACCTCATCGAGGATGCTGCGATCACGCTCGGAGCGGCGCTGGCGCGGGAGGTCCCGGAACGAGCCGAGCGGTACGGTTGGGCGCTCGTCCCGATGGATGAGGCCCTCGTTCAGGCCGCGGTGGACGTGGGAGGCAGGGGCTACTACGAAGGACGCCTTCCGTCCGCGCTCTACGAACACGCGCTTCGTTCGTTCGCGACCAACCTGGGGGCCACCCTGCATGTCCGGGTGCTCAGGGGCAGGGACCGTCACCACGTCGTCGAGGCGGCTGTGAAGGCGACTGGGCTGGCGCTGCGCCAGGCCCTCGAGGTGGGAAACGAGGTCTTTTCTACCAAGGGCGCGGTCGTGCTCAAGGACGGCGGAGCGCCGAAGGCGGCGAAGTCCACGCGCGGGCCGCTCCGACGGCCGGGAAGGCGGAAGGGCTGAGCCGTGCTCCGCCCCCGCATCATCGTTTGCCTGGACGTCCATGAGGGACGGGTCGTAAAGGGCACGAAGTTCAAGGAGCTCCGGGACGTCGGAGACCCTGTGGAGCTCGCGCGTCGCTATGAATCGGAGGGTGCCGACGAAGTCGTCTTTCTCGATATCTCCGCCTCCCACGAGGGGCGCGGAACGCTCCTCGACACCGTTCGGCGCACGGCGGAGGTCCTTTTCGTGCCGCTCACGGTCGGAGGGGGCATCCGCACGGTCGAGGACATGGACGCACTGCTCCGGGCGGGGGCTGACAAGGTGAGCGTAAACTCCGGAGCGGTGCACGATCCCGAGATCCTCACGCGGGGAGCAGACCGCTTCGGGAGCCAGTGCGTGGTGCTCTCTATCGACGCGGCGAGGGACGGGACGAGCTGGTACCACCACACGCACGGCGGCCGGCGCCGCACGGACATGGAGGTCGTGGGCTGGGCAAAGACGTGCGTGGAGCGGGGAGCCGGGGAAGTTCTATTGACCTCTATCGACAGGGACGGAGTGCGCACAGGGTACGACCTGGAGCTTACGAGGGCCGTGGCCGACGCTGTGACCGTGCCCGTGATCGCCTCGGGAGGGGCGGGTACACCCGCCCACCTGAGGGACGGGTTTCGGGAGGGGCATGCGTCGGCGGTTCTCCTGGCGGGAATCCTTCATGACGGGCTTACGACAGTGCGCGAACTGAAAATTGAGCTTGCCGCATGGGGGATCCCGGTGCGCCCGGCCCCAGCACTTCCGGTGCCGGCGGTTCCAATGGAGGAGGGCCGATGACGCTCCCCCCTGAGGACCGACGGCCGACGGACCGACGGATTCGGGACGGCGCGGATCTCGATGCGCTCTCCTTCGACGGGAAGGGGCTCGTGCCGGTCGTAGTCCAGGACGCGTCGACCGGGCGCCTCCTGATGCTGGCATGGGCAAACCGAATGGCCCTGGAGACGACCCTGGCGACGGGCGCGATGCACTTCTGGTCTCGTTCCCGTGGCGCGCTCTGGAGGAAAGGTGAGACCTCGGGAAACACTCAGGCCCTCGTGTCGCTCCACGCCGATTGCGACGGAGACACGGTGATCGCCCTTGTCACCCCTGCTGGCCCGGCATGCCATACGGGGGAAGAGACCTGCTTCGGACTCGACGCGTACCCCGCCTCCGTCTTGGACGAGCTCAGCGGAGTGATAAGGGCCCGTGCCCGGGAGCGCCCCGAGGGGAGCTACACCACGCGCCTCCTCGGAGATGAGAACCTCCGGCTGAAGAAGCTCGGAGAGGAGGTGGCCGAGCTCATCTCGGCCCTCGCACGCAAGGATGCCGGTATCAGTGCCGAGGCGGCGGATCTCGTCTATCACCTGCTGGTGGCGCTCGAGGGAGCAGGGGTGGGCTGGGGGGAAGTCGAGCGGGAGCTAGAGCGTCGCAGGAGCTGAATGAGTGACTCCTCGCCCGGGCTGATTCAAGAGGAGGAAGCCTTCGAGAAAGGCTACGACGCTCGGCTCATGCGCCGGCTCATCCGGTACCTCGGGCCCTACCGCTGGAGGGCCGCCGGGGCCGTCGCGCTCCTCGTCTCGGCGGCGGCGCTCGAGGCGGTCGGCCCCTGGCTCGTCCAGCAAGCGCTGGACCAGGCTGTGCCTCGGGGGGACGCTCGTCTCCTCACTCTCCTCGTAGCCACCTACTTCGGGACTGCACTCGTCTCCTTCGGCCTCGAGTACGGGCAGGCCCTCACGACGACCTGGCTGGGGCAACGGGTCATGTACGACCTCCGGACGGAGGTCTTCGCTCACCTTCAGCAGCTCGACCTCCGGTTCTACGACCGGACCCCCGTGGGCCGGCTCATGACCCGAATCACCTCCGACGTCGAGACGCTGAACGAACTCTTCAGCTCGGGTGTGATCGCGATCTTCGGCGACCTCTTCACCCTCCTCTTTATCGTCTCCGCGATGGCGATCATGGACTGGAGGCTCACAGCCGTCGCCTTTACCGTGCTTCCGCTCGTGGTCTGGGCCGCGTCCTTCTTTCGCGCGCGCATCCGGGATGCATACCGAGACATCCGCGTGCGTACAGCCCGAATGAACGCGTTCCTGCACGAGCGCATCACTGGGATCCGGGTCGTCCAGCTCTTCAATCGCGAGCACGCCGACGCCGCAATGATGGACGAGGTGAATACGGACTACCTCGAGGCGCACCTCCGCTCCATCCGGTACTACGCGCTCTTCTTTCCGGTGATCGAGGTCCTGTCGGCCGTCTCGCTCGCCCTGATCCTGTGGTACGGCGGCTCCGAGGTGTTGGCGGGGGCTACGACGGTCGGAGTCGTGACCGCCTTCCTCCTCTATGCGAGGCGCTTCTTCCGACCCATCCAGGACCTCTCGGACAAGTACAACCTACTCCAGTCCGCGATGGCCTCTTCGGAGAGGGTCTTCAGGCTCCTGGACCGCGAGCCGGCCGTGCGCGATCCGGTCCCGCCGGGCACGCTTCCCGCTCCCCTTCGCGGAGAGATCGAGTTCCGGGACGTCTGGTTCGCGTACGACGCCCAGACCGAGGAGCCCGAATGGGTCCTAGAGGGAGTATCCTTCCGGGTCTCGCCGGGGGAAAAGGTTGCGATCGTGGGGCATACCGGCGCTGGGAAGACCACGATCATCAATCTGCTGATGAGGTTCTACGACCCCCAGCGGGGTGACATCTTGCTCGATGGAATCCCGATCGGCCAGCTGGCTCAAAGCGAGTTGCGCTCCCAGATCGGGCTCGTGCTCCAGGACATCTTCCTCTTTTCGGACGACGTGCGTTACAACATTCGGCTCGGGAACGAGGGCATCTCCGAGGAGGCGGTACGTGCGGCGGCCGAGGAGGTGGGGGCGGGAGCGATCGTCGAGCGGCTTCCCAAGGGATACGACCAGTCCCTGGGCGAACGAGGCATGTCCCTCTCCGTGGGGGAGCGCCAACTCGTCTCGTTCGCGCGCGCTCTGGCTTTCGATCCCGGGATCCTCGTTCTGGACGAGGCCACGAGCTCAGTGGATTCGGAGATCGAGGCCCGAATCGCGGAGGCGACAGTCCGGCTCATGGACGGGCGGACCTCGCTCGTCATCGCCCACCGGCTCTCCACGGTGCAGGGGTCGGACCGCATTCTGGTCCTCCACCATGGCCGGCTCGTCGAAGAGGGCACCCACCAGGAGCTCCTGAACCAGGGCGGCCTCTATGCCCGTCTCTACGAGCTCCAGTTCGCTCCGAGTCCTTCCCGGGTCTGAGCGCTCAGTACGCTTGGATGGACGGGTCCACCTCGGCCTTCCACCCCAACAGCCCGCCCTTGAGGTTCCAGACGCGTGAGTACCCGCGCGCCACCAAGTGACGGATCGCCCACCCGCTCCGGGAGCCGGAGCGACAGTAAAGGACGATGGATTTCTCGGGGTCCAACTCGGAGAGGCGACCGAGGAGCTCGCCGACCGGGATCCGAAGCTGTCCCCACTCGGGAAGATCCGCGATCTCCCGTTCGTGGAGCTCACGCACGTCGACGAGGGCGATCGGGTCCCCCCGACCTACCCTCTCATTCAGCTCGGTGGGGGTGATCTCGGGGATCTCCTCCCCGTCGGACCGCGGTTCGGTCAACGCGCCGCTCCTTCGATACAGGGAGGAGACCCGCGAGGGCATCCGCCGTCCTCCGGGCCGCTCCTCGATGCCCTTCAATATACCCTGAAGCCCGTCCGGCAGCTTCCTCCAAACGCCTCCGATCGCGAAGCCAGGATTCGAGGATCTGGACGAGGCCCGCGCCGTCGGAAACCTCGTGTGCGGCGCCCACACGAAGCAGATCGGCGGCGGCCGGGGAGCCCGCGTGCCGGGGCCCGAACACTACCGGGATCCCAGCCGCAGCCGGCTCGAGCACGGAGTGAAGGCCGTTCCTCCCGAAGCCTCCCCCCACGTACGCCATGTCCCCCACGGTGTAGAGGTGCGCGAGCACGCCGACCCGGTCGACCACGACTGCGTCCACATCTCCCGCCCGCCCCCGTGCCTCCACCTCCCGCAGCCGCTCGGTCCGGAACCCCGCCCCTCCGAGCGCTCTGACCAGGTGGGCCACATGTGCCTCGTGGGGCTCATGCGGCGCGATCACGACGCGGAGCCTCTCGAACCGCCGCCGCAGCTCGGTGAGAGCGGGAATCAGTACGGCTTCGTCGGCGCCCCATGTGGACCCCGCGACCACGGTAGGACGGCGATCGTCGACGAACGGGGCAAGGTAGAGAGCCCGGGGATTGGCCTCCCGCGCCCGTCGCCAGGCAGAGTCCACCCCTGGGTCCCCCGTGACGACGATGCGCTCCGGACTCACCCCTAGGCGGCAAAACCTCTCACCGTCCTCGGCCGAGACGGAGAGGATCTGCGTCAGAGCTCCGAAGGTTGGGCTGAGGAAGAGCCTCCCGAGGGGGCTCAGGCGGCCGGCCCCCTCTCGGAGCGTCGCGGCGGCGAGCACGACCGGAACCCCAGCGGCCGCAGCCGCAGCCACCAGGCCGGGCCACACCTCGGTCTTCGTGAAGACGATCAGCCCCGGCTCCAGCGACTGGACGAGCGCTTCCATCTCCGAAGAGACGTCCCAGGGAAGGAATCCCGCCACATGGACGGGCATCCGCTTTGCCAGGTCGAGCGCGGAAGGAGAGAAGAAGGTAAAAGCCGTCTGGAGATCTGGACGCTGCTCCAGCAGGACTTCGAGGACCGACTTCGCCTGCAGGCCCTCGCCGACCGAGGGCGCGTGCACCCAAACGAGGGGGCGGTCGTGGTCCCGATAGACACTTCCCCAATCCTCGAGCACGGCACGTGCCCGGACGCGTCCCCGGAGCCCCAACGCGAGCTTCGAGCCCCCCCGCTCAAGTAAAGGGGAAAACCACCTGAGGAGGCGGATGGAGAGGGCGTAGACCCGATCGAGCGTCCGCATGTCGCTCAATAGAACCCGCTTCTTAGGTCGCTTCAAGCCTCGCGGCTCCGTATTCTGAGCCTCGCGCGCGACCGCCCCTCCTGAGAGCGTCCCATGTGGAAGACCATGGACGAGAAGCTGATCCCGGGTATCGGGAAATGGCGAGAGAACGCGGTCCCCAGTAGGCTCTGCAGCCGTACGCGGCGGGTGCTCCGGATGGCGGTGATTCTCGCGGCACTCCTCCCGCTCGTCGGTTGCAGCCCGTTTTATGTGATCCGAGCAGGGTGGGCGCAGGCCAGCATCCTCTCGTCTAGGGTCCCGCTGCTGGAGGTCATGGCCGATACGACGGTCGACTTGGCCACCCGAACACGACTCCGCCTCGTCTGGGACGCGCGGGTATACGCGATCGAGACGCTCGGTTTCCAGAACGCCGGTGACTCGTACACGAGCCTGGCGCGGCTTCAATCGGACACTCTCGCCCTCGTCCTCTCGGGCGCCTATCGGGACCGGCTGGAGTCTCGGACCTGGTGGTTTCCGATCGTGGGGCGGGTGCCGTACAGGGCCTACTTCTCCGTGGAATCAGCGGAGAGCGCTGAACGTGCGCTCGAGGAGGAGGGGTTCGATACCTATCTCCGGCCCACCTCAGCGTTCTCGACGTTGGGATGGTTTGCGGACCCACTCTACTCGAGCCTCCTTCGGCAGGACGACGTAGGACTCGTGGAGAGCGTCATCCACGAGCTGGCTCATAACCATCTGTACGTCCCTGGGCAGGGCCGCTTCAACGAGTCGTTCGCGAACTTCATCGGCTACACGGCTTCGATCGAGTTCTTCTGCGGGAGAGATGGCGGAGGCACGAACACCGTGAAGTGCGCGCGCGCCCGGGACCGATGGGAAGACGCGATGGACGTGTCCCGCTTCATCGACGCTCTCGAGACCCGAATCCGCGAGTTATACGCACGCACCGATCTCGCCCCCGACACCCTCCTGGCCGACCGAGAGCAGATCTACGTGGAGGCGCAGGCCTCCTTTCAAAGCACGGTACAGCCGGCGCTTCGCGCCTCGAGCTATGCCTACTTCGGGGACCAGCCAATGAACAACGCCACCTTCCTCGCGCGGGGTCTCTACTATCACCGTCTCCCTGACTTCAATGATCTCTGGAAGGAGTGGGAGGGGACGTTCGCGGAGATGCTGGCGTGGATCCGGGAAGAGGCGACGGGGCTCGAGGATCCATATGGGGTGTTGGGCGGAGGGTGAGCCCGGGTCGCCGCGCTGCGGGACAACCCATACGGCAGCCTCCGCACCGCGTGCCGAGGCTACCGCCGGTGGCTTGACATGGTGTTCATGATTCATGATCGTAGTTGATGATACATCGGAACAACCCCAAACCTGCTCGCGTCCGAGAGCCCGTCCAGGTCTACCTGGACGGTTCGTCTCAGGAGCGACTGGAGCGGCTGACCGGGCTGCTCGACGCCACTAAGTCGGACGTCCTGCGGCGGGGGCTCGAAGCGTTGGAACGGGAGATGGCCGACCCCGAGCGGCACCCTGCGCTCCGAATCATCGGGATTTGCTCCGGCCCGGTGTTGTGGAGCCCGGACTATGACGTCGCGTTAGAGCACGACCGCGCGCTCGCCGACACCGAGGAAGCATCCTGGGGCCGCGACGAGACCTCCGGTGTCTGAGCTTTTCGTGGACACGAGCGCCTGGTACCCGCTCGCGAATCCGCGCGAGGCGCACCACACAAGATTGGCCGCGCTTCTTGCCGAACGCGTGCGGGCGGGATCCCGGATCGTCACCACGAACCTCGTAGTCGCGGAGACGCACGCGCTTCTCCTCAGGAGAGATGGGCGTCGGGTGGCGCTTACGTTCCTGGACGAAGTCTTCCGCGAGCCGATCCTCGTAGAGTCGAGCACCCCTGAAGTCGAGCGTCGCGCCCTGCATGACTGGCTCTCCCGCTTCGAAGATCAGAGCTTCACGCTTACGGATGCGGTGAGCTTCGTCGTCATGACTGATCGAGGAGTCCGTGAAGCACTCGCACTCGACCGACACTTCGCCGTAGCGGGATTCAACCTGCTCGTGTGAGGCAAGGTAGCGAAGACCTCCCCGCAATTACCTTCCGCGCCTCGAGCGTATAGCTTTTCTCGTCATGGCTACGGACGACGGAGACCGCTACCGCCCCGCCCAGGTGGAGGAGAGGTGGCAGGCCGAGTGGGAGCGACGAGGGACGAACCTCTTCACGGCCGTTGAGCTCGGCTCCCCGGAGCGCCCCTACTACAACCTGATGATGTTCCCCTACCCCTCCGCGGAGGGGCTCCACGTGGGAAACATCTACGCCTTCACAGGTGCGGACGTCCACGGTCGCTTCCAGCGCCTCACGGGACGGGACGTTTTCGAGCCCATGGGGTTCGACGCCTTCGGAATCCACTCGGAGAACTTCGCACTGAAGGTTGGGGTCCACCCCATGGACCTGATCCCGCGGAACGTGGCGAATTTCACTCGCCAGCTCCGAAGGATGGGAGGGATGTTCGACTGGAACCACGCGGTGGATACCACGAGCCCGGAATACTACCGGTGGACTCAGTGGATCTTCCTCCAGCTCTTCAAGGCTGGCCTCGCGGAGCGGAAGGAGGCGCCGGTGAACTGGTGCCCCTCCTGCAAGACCGTGCTCGCGAACGAGCAGGTGGTGGGCGGCCTCTGCGAGCGGTGCGACACTCCGGTGGAGCAGCGGAGGATCGCGCAGTGGTTCTTCCGCATCTCGGACTACGCCGAGCGGCTCCTCTCGAACCTCGACACACTGGACTGGTCCGAGACCACGAAAAAGGCACAGCAGAACTGGATCGGGCGGAGCGAGGGAGCGAATCTGCGCTTTCCCATTCCCGACCTTGATGACAGCGCCTTCCTCGAGGTCTTCACCACACGACCTGACACCGTCTTCGGGGCCACGTACATGGTCCTGGCTCCCGAACACCCACTCGTGGATCGGGTGACGGCGCCTGACCGGCGGGCCGAGGTGGAAGAGTACCGAGAGCGGGTGGCCCGCCTGGATCTGGTCGCGCGGAAAAAGGTGGACAAGTCGAAGACGGGTGTCTTCACGGGTGGCCACTGCGAAAATCCCGCGACAGGGGAGCGGATCCCGATCTGGATCGCGGACTATGTCCTGATGGAGTACGGGACCGGGGCGGTCATGGCGGTCCCCGCCCATGACGAGAGGGACTTCGAGTTCGCGTCTGCTTTCGAGCTCCCTGTGCGCCGTGTCGTGGCACAGGAGGGCGAGGACCCAGGCGCACCGGTCGACGAGACCTATACCGGGGACGGAAGGGCGGTGAACTCGGGGACCTTCGATGGCCTGGGGACCCATGAGGCGAAGCGGGCGATCGTCGCGTGGCTCGCGGAGCGGGGGCTGGGGACGCTGCGTGTGCATTACCGTCTGCACGACTGGTGCATCTCCCGACAGCGGTACTGGGGGCCCCCCATTCCGATCGTGTACTGCGAGGCGTGTGGAGCCGTTCCGGTCCCGGAAGACGAGCTCCCCGTGGTCCTTCCTCGCGTTCAGGACTTCAAGCCCGACGACTCGGGCGTGAGCCCTCTCGCGCGGGTCGAGGCGTGGTACCGTATCACCTGTCCGGAGTGCGGCGGCGAGGCAAGGCGAGAGACCGACGTCTCAGACACGTTTCTCGACTCGGCGTGGTACTTCCTGCGCTATCCCTCCGCCCGACGCGAGGACGTCCCGTTCGACCCAGAGCTCGTTCGCAAGTGGCTACCGGTCGACTGCTATATCGGTGGGAACGAGCACGCCGTGCTCCACCTCCTCTACGCCCGCTTCATCACAATGGCACTCAAGGACATCGGCCACCTCCACTTCGAGGAGCCCTTCGCGCGCTTTCGGGCGCATGGCCTCATCATCCGAGACGGGGCCAAGATGTCGAAGAGCAAGGGGAACGTGATCGTCCCCGACCCGATCATCGAGGAGCACGGAGCCGACGCCTTCCGCCTCTATCTCATGTTCCTCGGACCCTTCGAGGAAGGAGGGGACTACCGCGACCAGGGGATCCAGGGGCCGTTCGGCTTCCTCAAGCGACTCTGGGAAACCGTGATCCCTCTCGATGGGCTCCGGGACGGGTCGCCGGACCCCGTGGTCGAACGGAAGCTCCACCAGACGATCGCACAGCTCACGGTCCAGCTCTCCGAGCTCCAGTACAACACCTGCATCGCGGCTCTCATGGAGTACCTGAACGCAGTGCGCGCCGGGGGGCGAACCCCCGCCCGCGCCGAGGTCGAGCCGCTGGTCGTGATGGTCGCCCCATTCTGCCCCCACCTGGCGGAGGAGCTCTGGTCTCGTCTCGGCCACGGCGCGAGTGTGTTCGAGGGCGCGAGCTGGCCCTCTTTCGACCCAGAGAAGGCTCGGGAGGATACGGTGGAACTCGCGATCCAGGTGAACGGGAAGGTCAGGGGCACGATCGCGCTGGCGCGCGGGACGTCGGAGGAGGAGGCGCTCGCCCTGGCCCGGAAGGAGCCCAACGTGGCCCGATACCTCGAGGATGTCGAGCTCCACCGGGTCGTCTATGTTCCCGACCGTCTCTTGAACTTGGTCGTTCGTTGACCGGCCGGCGTTTCGTGGCTCCGGCCCCCTCGACCCCCCATCCGCACTACCTATGACACGCACTGGAACCGCTCCCCGCGCGCTCGCCCTTCCGGACGCGCGCACTACCCGTCTGGCGATCGATGCCGTCCGGGTCCTCTCGATGGACGCTGTGCAGGCAGCGGACTGTGGACACCCGGGTGCGCCCATGGCGCTCGCGCCGGTGGGTTATCTCCTCTGGAGGCACCACCTTCGTCACAACCCGGCAAACCCCGCCTGGCCAGACCGCGACCGGTTCGTGCTCTCCGCAGGTCACGCCTCGATGCTCCTCTATTCCCTTCTCCACCTGTCCGGATACGACCTCCCCCTCGCGGAGATCCGGAATTTCCGTCAATGGGGGAGCCGCACCCCTGGGCATCCGGAGTTAAGCCACACCCCGGGCGTGGAGACCACTACGGGCCCCCTTGGACAGGGGGTGGCCAACTCCGTGGGTATGGCGCTCGCCGAGCGGTGGCTGGCTCACCGCTTCAATCGGCCGGGCCACGACGTGGTGGACCATTACACCTATGTCATCTGCTCCGACGGGGACCTGATGGAGGGGCTCTCGCACGAGGCCGCGGAGCTGGCCGGACACCACCGGCTGGGGAAGCTCATCTGGGTCTTCGACGACAACGAGATCACGATCGAGGGGAGCACGGCCCTCGCTTCCTCCACCGATCAGCTCCGTCGGTTCGATGGGTACGGCTGGCACGTCCAGGCCGTGGGGGACGGCAATGACCTCGCCGCCATCGACCTGGCGCTCGGGGCTGCGCGCGCTGAGACCGATCGGCCCTCGTTCATCGCGCTGAAGACGACGATCGCATGGGGGAGCCCGAACAAGGCGGGGACCGCAGCAGCTCACGGGTCGGCACTAGGAAAGGATGAGGTGCGCCTCACGAAGGAAGCGCTCGGTTACCCTTCCCTCGAGCCCTTCTGGGTCGCCGAGGAGGCGCGGCAGGATTGGGCGGAGGTGCTTCCCCGCGGGCGGGCGCTCGCGGAGGAGTGGGAGGAGACGGTCACCGCCTATCGGTCGGAGTTCCCGGAGCTGGCGGACGAACTGGACCGCTCGATCGCCGGGAAGCTCCCGGACAGCTGGGAATCGGCAGTCCCCATTCCGTCGGCGGCCATCTCGTCGGCTGAAGGGAAGGCCGAAGCGACCCGTTCCAGCTCCGGGAAGATCATCCAGGCCCTCGCCCGGGCGATCCCCAACCTGATGGGTGGCTCCGCTGATCTCTCTCCCTCGAACAACACGGAGATCAAGGAGGCGGACTCTTTCCTCCCGGGCCGCCCGGCGGGGCGGAACCTGCACTTCGGGGTCCGCGAGCACGCGATGGGCGGGATCCTGAATGGAATGGCTCTCCACGGAGGGGTCCGCGTGTACGGGGGGACCTTCCTGATCTTCTCGGACTACATGCGGCCTGCGATTCGCCTGGCGGCTCTCATGGGGCTTCCGGTCGCCTACGTCTTCACCCACGACTCGATCGGGCTTGGGGAGGACGGACCCACACATCAGCCCATCGAGCACCTCATGGCGCTCCGCGCGATCCCGAACCTCCTGGACCTTCGCCCGGGGGATGCGACGGAGACTGCGGTGGCCTGGCGGCTCGCTTTGGGGAGAACGGACGGCCCGGCGTTCCTCGCGCTCACCCGCCAGGCGGTTCCACCGCTCGACCGAGGGAGCACACCGGATCCGAGCGAAGTGGCGAGAGGAGGATACATCCTGTGTGAGGCCTCTGGCGGTCGCCCCGAGGTCATCCTGATCGCCTCGGGATCGGAGCTCCACCTAGCGGTCGAGGCGGCCCGGGAGCTCGAAGCCGCGGGGACGCCCACGCGGGTCGTGAGCCTCATGAGCTGGCACCTCTTCTCCCGGCAGGATTCGACGTACATCGAGCGGGTACTCCCCCCCGATGTGCCGGCCCGTGTCTCGGTCGAGGCGGGAGCCTCGCTGGGGTGGCCTCGCTGGATCGGACCGCACGGCGAGGCGATCGGCCTGGACCGCTTCGGGGCTTCAGCGCCGGGTGGCACGCTCTTCCGCGAGTTCGGGATCACGGCGGCCACGGTCGTGGAGAGGGCCCGTCGCTCGCTCGCCCGAGTCCGGGGACGTTCGTAGGGGAGGCGAGCTAGGACGCGCCCGGACGGTTCTACATGCAAAACCACGGGGGCTGGGCCGAATGGGACGGGCCTGGGGGGCCGCGACCGGGAATCGGCGTGCTGCGCAGCGACGACCACGGCAAGTCGTGGCGCTCCATCGCCAAGGGGCTGCCGTCCGACTTCGGCTTCCCGATCGTCGTGCACCCGCACGACCCCGACACGGTCTACGTACTGCCGCTCGAGCCGACGACGCGCACGTGTCCAGGCAGCTCGCCTGCAGTCTGGCGCAGCGAGAACGGCGGCGACTCGTGGCGGCGGCTTGCCCGTGGGCTGCCGAAGAAGGAAAGCTTCTTCACGGTCCAGCGCGACGCGATGGATATCGACGAACTCAAGTCGCCCGCGCTCTACTTCGGGACGACGACAGGACAGCTCTGGATGGGGAGAGACGGCGGGGAAGAGTGGACCTGCCTGTTCGACTCGCTCCCCCCGATCCACTGCGTGAAGGTCGCGGTGGTGTAACCCCATGAAGATCCGCTTCGCTGCACGATGGGGGGCGTTCACACCGTCCCGATCCGCCTCGATTCTCACGCTGGCCGCTGCGGTCGGCCTCGGTGGATGTGGAGACGAACGCACTCCCCAGGCCGAGTTCGAGAACCTCACGATTCAGGTCGAGGCGCTCGGAGGGAGGGAGGTCCAGCTCGAGGATCGACAGGCTCTCCTCCTCGACGAACTCCACCTAACCGGGGTGCTCGACTCCACAGATCCACCCGTCACGACCGGTATCCTGTACACGATCCGCGACGGAGTCGAAACCCGGACCGAGCTCGTCGTCGCATGGGAGATGGATGGTGAGATGACGTACCTCGCGTCACACCCACTGGGAAACCGGATGCGGATCGAGGGGATCCGCTACCAGGAGGGCCAGATCGTGGTCGACCTGCTCGAGTTCTGACCCGGCGATCCCACCTGTTGTCCATCGGTGCCAGTGCAACGCCATTTCGTCCTGGCGGACGGTGCGTTGAGCGAGGTTACAGGAGCGGACCCGGCCTGAGGCTAAGCGGCGCGGGCAGCACCTCTAGAAGTGCTCCGGTCCCCACCGGAACTGGCGACTCCGTGAGAGCTCCGGCGTGAAGAAGCCGTTCCGGTAGCGGTTCAGCTCCACCGTGAGCCGAAACACTGGGTCACCCGCATCCGGACCGACCGGAAAGAAGAGGTCCGGCCTCCACACGGCCCGGCTCCCCGACGGGAACGCGATCCTGAGCCCGAGCCCAGCGCCTCCCTTCCACCCCGAGTCCACTCCGTACGGTGCGTCTCCCGGCCAGACTCGCCCCAGGTCCCCAAGGAGCGTGACCCCGAGGTCCCCGAGGTCCCCGATCGTCCAGCGAGGCCACGGAAGCGCGATCCGGTCCTCGAGCGTGAAGAGCAGCTGGCGTCCCCCGGGGAATTGGTCCTCGAGGAAGGCCCGCACCCCGTCCCGCCCGCCGAGCGTGAGCTGAAACGGGACCTCGGTCCGCCATCCCCCCGCGGCCGAGGCGCGTGCGAAGATCGTCTGACCCGGCAGCCACGAGGCTCGACCGTACCCCACTAGATCGGCCTCGGTGAGGACGTCCCGCCATCCGTCCCCGTGCCGGCCCTCCACGGTCACCCCTCCATGGAGCAGCGAGGCCCGCCATGCCCTCCCGAAGCTCGCGTGCCCCCGGAGATAGGGGCCCGAGTCCTCCGGGAGCCCCCCGGGAACCAAGAGCCCGATCCCCACCCCTACCGTGACCCCCGCGAAGAACCCGAGCCCCACTGTCTGGGTTTCCCGCACCGCATCGAGCCCCTCGTATTCGCGGTAGGTGTAGCGCCGAGTGCCGAGGTGGAGGGCGAGTCGGGTGCTCCCGCGCGAGCGCCGCTGGCGCGCGATGCCCTCCTCCGACCCGGGGTCTCTCCCGGGGACGATCTCGGGCGTGCCCGAGAAACCAACCTCCTCGCGCAGGAGGGTGATCCCCACGATCGTCGATCGATCGGGCTCTCCGAATCGCCGCGCCGCCCCCAGCTCGACGACCTCGCGCCGCGACTCGACAACCACGTGCGAGAACCCCTCCGAACCCCTTGCCGCGTATGTGAAGTCCCATGGCGCCCGAGAATACGCCTGCCGGAGCGAGTAGCGGCCCGTCTCCCCCACGAACGGGTAGGAGACAGCCTCTCCCAGGAACTCTCCCCGACGCGCGCGTCCCCACGAGATCGACGCTTCGGAGCGGCCGAAAAAGCGGGGCGTGAAGAGTCGGAGCCCGCGGTCGTTCCGGTCCCGGTATTTATCCACGCTCAGGTCCGCCGAGATTCCCCGTCCTAGGAAGTTCCTCTCCCAGAGGTGGAGCACCTCGAGGTTCAGGCCCTCGTCGTAGGTGATTCCGACTTCCATGCCGAGCGACCACTCGTCCGACGTCTCGACGACCAGGCGCCAGCCGCCACGCCCGTCGTCCTCGGCGGTGAGCTGGGCCTGGCGCAGGAAACCGTACCGATCCAGGATGAGTTGGGAGTCGAGAGCCAGGCGCTGATCGAAGCAGTCTCCCTCGGACAGGAGGAGCTCCGAGCGGATGAAGTCCTCGCGCGTGCGAACGTGCGCGAGGTTCGCAGCTCGGTAGGCCGTCGCGAGGAGCCAGCTCTCCGTCGAGGCGGGATCAAAGACGGAGCCGTTTCGTACCACGACCTCGGTAACGCGGCCCGCGGGACAGGGCCCTGTGCCCGACTCCTGCGCGCGTGCTTCCCGGGGGGTGAAGAGGCACGCTGCGACGACGGTGATCGTTCCGACCCGACTGATGTTCAGCTTCGGCAAGTGGCCTTCGGTAAGTTTGACTGGGGAGGGGAATGTACCCAAGCGTCGGTTCGGACTCCAGCCGAAAGAGGTCAGTCGAGAGGATCTCCGCCATCCTCCCCATCCGGCTCTCGGGAACCCCCGGGGACCTCACGACCTTCGCGAGGGGCAGGACCCTCCTCGCTTCCCTGGATCGACGGGGCCTGCTCGGAATCTTCCAGGAGATCCTCCTCGTCGTCCCCGATCGGGAGCTAAGCCTAGCCCATAGGCTCGTCGCGCCCTTCGCCGACGGCCCCTTCACCGTCATAGGTGAGGACGAGGCCTTCCCCCAGTTCCGGACGTTCCCCGGGCAACACGAGTACAGGAAGCAGCAGCTCATCAAGCTGGGTGCGACCGCCCGCGCGGCGACCGAGTTCACGCTCACCCTCGACGCGGACGTATACTGCTGCCACTCATTCGAGACGAGCGACCTCGTGATCGAAGGCCGAGCCCTGATGCAGATGGAGCCAAGGGCCATGCACGCCCCCTGGTGGAAGGCCTCGGCCGAGCTCCTGAGCACAGAACCCGACCGCTCTCCCCTCGGGATGTCCGGCACACCGGCCCTGCTCTCGAGGACCATCAGCCGGGCACTCCTAGCGGCGCTCGAATCCCTACACGGTCGGGATCCGATCGCCTTGCTCCTCGACCAGGCTTCGTCCCGGTGGACCGAGTACACGCTCTACCATCTCTGCGCGGAGAAGAACGGGCTCCTCGATCGATTCCACCTCCCGGCGGGAGAGCAGGGCCGCCCGAGCCTCATTTGCGAGGCAAGCCTCTGGTCGGCGCGGTCGCTCCCCGACTGGGATCCGTCGCCGTGCTTCTCCCGTCCGCCGAGCGCGCTCTTCATCGTCTGCCAAAGCAACACCGGGCTCCCACCCGACCTGGTGGCCGCGAAGCTGAGCCGGTTGGAAGAGCGGCGCGGGGTTGCCATGTGCGGAGGGGACTCGGTACCCTAGCGGGCGGTACCTTGGCACGGCGCCCTTCCCGCGGACGGCGGTGTAGGCGAGCTCTCTGGCCGGATCGTCCAACGGATGTCCTTCGTCATCTCTGCGCTCTACCTGGTGGCTGCGCTCCTGGGGGCGACCTTTGCCTTCTTCGAGTTGAGGCTTCTCACCCGCTTCGTTCGCCACCGACACGAGGTCCGCGAGACGGTGCGCTCGCATCGAGCAACGAACGGCCGGGCGATCCCGTCGAACGGCTCGACTCCATCTGTCACCATCCAGATCCCGCTCTACAACGAGCGGACGACCGCGGAGCAGGTCATCCTCGCTGCGGCTGCCCAGGACTACCCGTCGGACCATTTCGATATCCAGGTCCTCGACGACTCTACCGACGAGACTCCATTGATCGTGGGGCAGCTGGTCAGCCGGCTGCACGACCAGGGTGTCCGCATCCAGCACCTCCGGAGGGACGAGAGAGCGGGATACAAGGCGGGAGCCCTGGCCGAGGGACTCAAACACTCGGCGGCGGGATTCGTGGCGATTTTCGACGCCGACTTCACACCGGATCCCTCGTTCCTCCGGCGTCTCCTGCTGGAGGAAGACGCCTTCCAGGACCCCAAGGTCGCGTTCGCGCAGGCTCGCTGGTCTTGGAACGAGTCGCTTCAGGGCTTCTTCCACTCCGCGATCGGGCTTCTCATGGACCGGCACTTCTTCGTACAGAAGCCCACGAAGGCGTTCATGGGCGACGTCACCGCCTTCAACGGCTCCGCCGGGATCTGGCGTCGAGCCGCCATCGACGCGGTCGGCGGGTGGTCGACGGACAGCCTGACGGAAGATCTGGACCTGAGCTATCGCTGCGCCCTGAGCGGGTGGAGGGGGCGCTACCTGCAGGATGTCACAGTCCCAAGCGACCTCCCGGGTGACATGCGGGCGTTCAAGCTTCAGCAGCACCGCTGGGCTCGGGGGAACGCACAGTGCTTCCGGAAGCTGACGGGGCGGGTCCTCCGCTCGAAGGGGGTGATCCGCGACCGTTGGGAGGAAGCGCATCTTCTGGCGGGATATGCCATCCACCCGATCCTCCTGGCCAACCTGCTTCTCTGGCCTTGGGCGGTCGTGGGCATGGACCGCACGCTCTTCATCGTCCTTCAGATCTTCCTTTCCGTCCTCACATTGGTGGCGCCACTCAGCTTCCTCCTGGCGCTGAAGGAGCGGGGGGATTCGCTCTCGATCAGATCCGCCGTGCTGATCGGGGGGGGGGTATGCCTTGGGCTCGGACTCATGGCCGCGAACACCGTCGGCCAGATCCAGGGGCTCCTTTCACGGAAGGGAGAGTTCGCTCGTACCCCGAAGCCTCCTCGCTTCGCCGCAGCGTCGGAGCTACGCCACCTGGGCGCGAACCGAGCGTACGCGAGCCCCCTCCATTGGACGTTCTTCCTGGAGCTTCTCGTGATCCTGTACTGCGTCGCCGGACTCCGTTTCCTGGTCGACAGAGGTGAGGTTCTTTGGGCGTTCCCCCTCCTCTTCTGGGCCCTCTGTCTAGGGATGGTGGTGGTCCTCCAGTGGATGGCCACGGCCCGCCGGGTACCGAGCCCCGCCCTTCCTTGAACCTCCACGGGCGCGGCTACCTCACGATGGCCGTTGGCCGTCGTCACTACCTTGAGATGGCCGTGGACATGGCTCTCTCGCTCCGGGAGCGAAGCTCCCTCCCCATTCTCCTGGCTTCGGACGAGGCCATGGGGGCGCTGGCTGCCGCCCAGTTCCCCGGTGTCTTTTCCGAGATCGTCCCCATCGAGCGGCGCTTTCTCAGGGGACGAGCGAGGAAGTTCGGCGTGGCTGCCGCGTCACCGTTCGAGGAGACAGTGTTCATCGACGCGGACTGCCTCGTCCTGAGCGATCCGGAAACCATATGGGCGGGCGCGGGGGATGGTCCGGTCACGATGGTCGGAGAGATGCTCGGACCGACGGACGACCGCTATCACCAAGGCTTCTCGACACGAGATCTTATGAAAGCGCTCGGCCTTCAGGCGTACCTGAAGACGAACAGCGGGGTCTTCCACTTCCGGCGTGGAGGAGGGCTCGGCGCGATGGAGGAGTGCCTTCGTTGCTTCGAAGAGGAGGTTAGGCCGGCACTCCGCAGTCCCCTCCGGCCGTGGCGGTTCCTTGGGGACGAGCTCGGGTTCGCGCTCGCGGGAGGACGACTAGGCTTCCACACGTTTTCGCCCCCCGGCCCTATGTACTGGGAAGCGGAGATCCAGGCCCTGGACCCCGACCGTCCCTCGAAGCCGATCCTACATTTCATCGCACCCATTCCCGTGAACACGCTCGTGCGGTTACTCGACGACATCCGGTGGCGGCGGCACGCCGCGGGGCTTCCGTCAGAGCGCTCGCTTCCCACGTGGCGAAGGGAAGCTCGAATCAGCCGCTTCTCGTGGGTGGCGAACCGGGCGCTCAGGCGCCTGGCGAGAGCGTAGGCAGAGACGCGTCCGCCCGTCCCTGCCCCCAGGGCGAGACGCCGATTAACCCGCCGGGCTCCCGGTACGCCCGAACTGGGCGCGGTGCAGCTCGAAGAACGCACCCTCCCGTTGAAGCAGCTCTCCCCAGGTCCCGCCCTCGACGATACGGCCATCCCGCATCACCAGGATGAGATCGGCCACGCGCACGGTCGAGAGCCGGTGAGCGATCAGAATGACCGTGCTCCCGGCGAGCCGCTCCTGGACCGTCTCGATAACGCGTCGTTCCACCACGCTGTCGAGCGCGGACGTCGCCTCGTCCAGGATCATGACGTCGGGCTTGCAGAGGAGGGCACGCGCGATGTCGATCCTCTGACGCTGGCCGCCCGAGAGACGGACGCCGCGATCTCCCACCTCGGTGTCGAGCCCGGCCGGGAGGCGGGCCAGAAGGTCCTCGAGCGCCAGCCCCTCGAGAAGATCCAGGAGCTGGTCATCCCCAGGGGAGCTCTCCAGGCCAAAGCAAAGGTTCTCCCGGAGGGAACGGTTGAGGAGCCAGTTATCTTGGCTCACCAGCGCCATCCGACGATGCAGGGACGGGATCGAAAACTCGTGCACGTCCCGTCCGTCCATGAGGATCGTTCCTCGCGGGCACTCGTAGAGCCGTGCGATCAGATCCACGAACGTCGTCTTACCGGATCCGCTCGCCCCGACGATCGCCGTGACCATGCGAGCTGGGATCGTGGCATCCACCCCCTGAAGGACAGGAACGCCCGGCGTGTGTGAGAACGAGAGCCCCCGGACCCTGATCTCCCGTTGGAGCCCCTCGAACTGATGCGGCCCGGAGATCACGACCTCTTTCCCTTCGTCCGAGAAGAGGGTTGCCACGGTGTCCAGCTTCGGCATCAGCTCGGATAGGCTCACCCCCGCCGCGAGGAGCCCGTTCACGTCCGGAAAGCTCTGTTGCAGGAGAAGAAGGAATGCGGCGAAGCGCCCGAGCTCTCCCGGAACGAAGTCGCCCGCGACCAGGATCATTGCACCCTGAACGCCGATCATCGTGACCAGGATGATGATCTCCGACAGGGGCCAGCGCAGGCCGACGGACCGCTCTCGGCGCACTGCGAGCCCCTGCGCACTCCGAAGAATCTCAGAGTGGGTGCGAGCCGCTCGCTCCTCTCGCGAGAACGCCTTGACCAGCGGCATGGTGTACAAAAGATCCAACACCTCGCGGCGCACCTTCCGCTCAACTCCTGCCGTCTCCTCGGCGACGGCCTGGGCGAAACGCCGAACCCTTCGGAGCAAGAGGAGCACGAGCGGGATCGTGAGGACAAACACCAGCGTGAGCGGGACGGACAGGGCCACCATCACCGTCAGCTTCACCAAGAAGCGGATCGCCCGTTGGAAGAGCCCCTCCGCCAGATTCAGGAGCTCGGGAGCCGCCGCGGCCCATCCGATCTCCGCGTCCAGCTCCCCCATGGACCTGCGGTTGAAGTACTGCCTGCCGAATCCCAGAACCCTCCGGAAGGTGGACTCGCCGACCCGGACCCGGTAACGCTCGTTCCTCGCTGCCACCCACACATTGCGTACGTATTCCGTCGTGAGGACCGCGATTCTGCCCGCGACGATGAGCCCCAAGATGACGATCAGGAGGGCACGGTCCCTGAAGCCGGCGTCCCCGCCGGCCGGAACGAGGCGACCGAGCCATCCGAAGGCCATCGAGGACTCGAGGAACCCGAAGCCACCCTCGGCCACGGCGTGCGTCAGGGGGATGAGGAGTCCGAAGGTCAGGGCGTCGAACGCCCCTCCAACGAAGACGAGAAACGCGGGAATCGCGAGCTCCGAGGGACGCGCGCGGGCCAGCCCCCAGTAGAGCCGGAGCATTCCCCAAAGGGATCCGTCTGCAATTCGAGTCGGGCGATTCATCCCTGAGAGTATGTGCCCGTGGCGCCTTGGCTGTCCATCGCCCCAACTGGGGTAACTCGCATCCCCAAGGCCACTCCTCCGAGGACCCTAGCATAGGCCCGCACCATTTCCGCGAGCGACAATGCGCCCCGCGCATGGGCCCGGCGTTCCGCCCTCGGCCCGTCGGACCCAGGGCCGACCTTCGCCATCTCGAGGAGGCCCCGGACCAGCTCCTCGCGGTTCCGAGCAAGCGCGGCAGGGTCGGGGTTCGCGAGCACCTCCGGCGACACGGCAAGTGGATCCCCGGTCGGGTTCGGCACGAGGCGACCGCGCTCGTCCCCGGAGCCCACGAGCTCACGGCTCCCACCACAGTCGCTCAGAACGAGCGGGAGCCCCGCCGCCAGAGCCTCGGTAGCCGCCACGCTCCATCCCTCGAACCAGGAGTTCGCCACGTAGACGTCTGCAGCGGATAGCACCAGGTCCACCCTGCCGTCGAAGGGAAGGATTCGGAGCCGTCCGGCGGCGAGGAGGTCGGCGTCTCGGGCGCGAAGCTCCAACGCGTGGCGGCGGTCCGACCCGCTCCCGACGAAGAGCAGGAGGGCGTGGGGCTCTCGGAGAAGAACTTCCCGGAAAGCGGAGACGAGCCCCGCCTGGTTCTTCTGGACCGTCATGCGGCCCACCTGCACGAAGACGCAGTCCTCCGCCGCGATCCCGAGCGATCGGCGGGCGTAGCTCTTCGGGACCACGCACACCCGGGACGGCTCGATCCCGTTCGGGATCACCGCAAGAGGAGGAATCCCGCCCGGAACGTGTCGCGCGTAGTACTCCCCCGCGATGCGGCTCACCGCCACGGTGCCGCGGAGCAACTCCCGCTTCGCCGCCTCCTCCCTCCAATCTCCCGGCGTGAACCACGCGTAGGTGTTATGTACGGTCTCGACGGCCGGAACCCCTAGCGGTGCCATTTCCTCGAAGAACGAGAGGGGAACAAAATGGGTGGAGAGCACGTCCGGCCGCACCGTCTCGACCCACCTGCGCCACTCGGCCGGCTTCCCACGCGCCACCCGCACCGGCGCGCCAGCCGCCGCCAACTGCTTGGCAATTCGGCCCCCGCCCGCGGTACAGAGGACGAAGGGCTTGATTCCCGCTGCGGGAAGGAAGAGGGCAAGGCGAGCGACCACCGCCTCGAGCCCTCCCTCGTCGAGCTCGCTCACGACGAGCCCGCAGCGGAGCGGCGTCCCCCCCCCGCCGCGCGCGCGCGGGGATCGGGGAGGAAGAGTGGTTGCCGCGACCGCGTCCTCCATGCGCTGCCTTCCCGAGCGCCACCCGAGGACACGTGGGACGACGGCCCGAGCGGCGGCCCGAGCGGCGCTCCTCCATGCAGCAGACCGCGCTCGCAGCAGTCTGCTACGCTCATGGAGGGCGCGACCCACATCCTCCGAGATCGTGTTCCCCGGATGCACCCGATAGGAGACGTCCTCGATCGCCTCCTCGAAGAGGACGGCGTCGGGGCACAGGTCCAGGGCCCGGAGGAGGAAGTCGAGGTCGTGGACGTAGCGGTACGGCCGGAACCCTCCGAGTCGGCTCCAGAGCTTCCGGTGGAAGAAGAAGTTCGAGGTGGTGACGGCGAAGTTGTGTTCCGTCAGGGCGTCGCAAAGGGTCGGCGCTCTCCCTCGGGCATCGAGTGCCGCCTGGTACCATGTCGCCGTAGGATGGTCGGCAGGGAGGGGGGCTCCGCTCTCCCCGATCAGCCGGACCCGACCCAGGAGAAGCGCCGCCTTCTCGGAGCGCGCCACTCCCAGCGCGTGCTCGATACGCTCGGGAGCGAACAGGTCGTCCGAGTTCAGGATCGCGATCCAGCTTCCTCGGCACATCGAGATCGCGCGGTTCAGTGCCGCGTGTGCGCCCCGGTTCGGCTGGCGCACGGCAGAGAGCCCGCCAAGCTCGAAGGCCTCGAGCATCTCGGGGGTCCGATCGGACGACCCGTCGTCCACGGCCACCACCTGCCCCGGCGGAAGGGACTGAGCGCGCACGCTCTCCAGGGCCGCGGCCACGAAACGGTCGTGGTTGTAGGCCGGAATAGCGACGGAGACCTCGTCGGCGCGGAGCACGTGAGCCAGGGCGCGGGTGCGCGGTGCAGTTGGAGCACGGGGGCGGCGAGCCGCAGGGTACGGTTGCCGGAGGGGGTCCACAAGAGAGCCCGGTGCGCTCGTTGCTGCCACGCGGCCGGAAGACGATGTTCTCCCGATGCCCGAGGCTCGCCCGCCCATCCACCGCCCGACCCCCCTCGTCGCCGTTTTTCCGGCCGCTGCGGCGGCCGTGGCGGCGCTCCTGGTCGTGAGCCCTATCTCGACGTCCGCGCAACTCCTTCCGGTAGGGGACTCCTGGGAGGAATACGTTCGGGTGCTCGCGGCCGCAGGAGTGGCGTCCGTGGGAGGGTACGCGGTCCGACCGTTCACGGTCGAGCGCGTCCTCGCCGGGGTCTCCGACTCCGTGCCACACCCGTGGAGCGACCGGCTCCTCCCGCCCCCGGCTCGGCTGATCGGCGGGGGAGCGTCGCTCCTCCTCTCGGACCCGGGCACCCGCTTCTTCCTGAACACCTCCCGACCCTTCGGGCAGAACGAGGGAGGGGTGTGGGCAGGCAGAGGGATCACGGCGGCCCTGGACGCCGGTGCCACGCTCTCGTGGGGACCGGTCACGGTGACCCTCCACCCGACGATCACCTTCGCCCAGAACCGGGACTTCGAGCTCGCTCCCGTTTCACTGGGGGGGATGCCGCGCTACGCGTATCCCTGGCGTTGGATCGACCTCCCACAGCGGTTCGGACCGGATCCGCTCTGGGTCGTCGACCCCGGCCAATCGTCGCTGCGACTTCGGATCGGGGGCGCGGTCGCCGGGTTCGGGACCGAGAGCCTCTGGTGGGGGCCCGGGATCCGGAACGGAATCTTGATGAGCAACAACGCGCCCGGATTCCCGCACGCGCTCCTCGGAACCAGCCGACCAGTGAGCATCGGCATCGGAACGCTCGAAGCGCAGTGGGTCTGGGGACGGCTCGAGCAGTCCGACTGGTTCGATACCACGTTCGTGGACCCGGGCCGCTACATCACGGGAGCCGTGGTCTCGATCTCGCCCGACTGGCTTTCCGGCCTCCACCTCGGGATCTCTCGGGTCTTCTACGAGTGGATCCCCGAGGACGGGCTCCCCTTCGGCGAGCACTTCCTCGTTTTCCACGGGGTCAGGAAGGAGGCGTTCACGAGCCCGGACAACCCGGGGGGAGAGGACGAGCGGAGTCAGATGTTCTCCGCCTTCTTCCGTTGGGTGCTTCCCTCGAGCGGCTTCGAGCTCTGGGCGGAGTGGGCCCGAAACGATCACGGCTGGAACTTCCGCGACTACTTCCTCGAGCCGGAGCACGCCGCGGGCAGAACCCTCGGGCTCCGGAAGGTGCTGACCCTCTCCGGTAACCGCCTCCTCTCGCTCGAGACGGAGCTCACGAACATCCAGCGGTCCTCCACGGTGGCGGTCCGGCCCGCGCCCACGTATTACGCCCACCATCTCGTCCTCCAGGGATACACCGAGCGCGGGCAGGTGATCGGCGCGGCTGTCGGACCGGGCGGGAGCGCCCAGTACCTAGGATTCCACCTCTACTCGGGTTGGGGAAAGATGGGGGCCTTCGTCGAACGCCGCGTCGTGGACAACGACGCCTACTATGCCTCGGTGGAGGATGCGCCCGACTGGTGCTGCCACAACGGGCTCGTGGACATCGGGGGCGAGCTTCTGACTGTCCGGGGCGAGGTGGAGCTGAGCGTGGCGGGGACGGGGACCCTGGAGCTCAACCGCTACTTCCAGAAGAACTCCGATCACTGGAACCTGAACCTCCGACTCGAGGCGCGCTGGCGCCCCCGCTGAGCTCCCGCGACCGACTCCTACTCGGGGCGTCCGCTGGCGAGGCCGGTGATCTCGAGAAGTGAATCGACGCGGGCCGACCACGAGTTCCTGCTCGCAAAGGCGTGCATGGCCATCCGGAGCTCCTCCGGGACAAGCGCCTTCGCTCGACGATCCACCGCCGCGATGAACGCGTCCTCACCTCGAACCCCCTCCACTCCGGGAATTCCCTCGAGCGGCTCGAGGACCGGGGCGATCACCGGAAGACCCATCGCGACGCACTCGTAGACCTTGAGCGGGCTCGTGGCCTGGGTGACCGGATCCACCTTCCAAGGCAGGAATCCCACCGCCGCATGGGCGAGGTACGCGGGGAGTTCCCCCTGGGCCTTGAGCCCCAAGAAGTGGCAGTTGGACGGAAGCCCACGACCCTCCCCACGGTGGTCGCCCACGAAGACCAGCTGGAGCTCCGGAAGCGCGGTCGCGAGGCGGTGGACGAGGCTCCAGTCCATCCACCCGCCCCAGAGGGAGCCGACATAGAGCGCTACGACGGGGCCGACCGACGGAAGGTCGGACGGACGGGGATGCGAGACGCCGGAGCGAAAGACGCGAGCGTTAAAGGCGTTCGGGAGGAGCCGGGCGGGGCGCCCGGCGAGGGCCGTGAGATGGGCGACCAGCGCAGGAGCCGACGCGACGAGCACGTCGGAGGCCCGAGCCGTGCGCCTCTCGATCCGCGGGCTGTACCAACGTCCCCCGAGCTCGGACTCCCACCGGTCGATGAGATCGAAGACGGTGACCCCGCCCCCCCTGTGGATCCTCCCGAGGACCGGGAGCCACTCCCGCACCGGCACCTGCGTGATCCCCACCGTGCGAGTGCTGCGGAGCAGCGTGGACAGCGCTCGTTGGCAGTCGTCAATCCACTGGCGGAGGGGCACCTCGATCAGGCGTGGGTGGGTCACACGGAGCCCGAGATCCACCGTCTCCGTGACCTCCCCGTGCGCGACGAACACCACGCACAGCTCCCTCTCCAGGAGCTCCAGGGCGATCTGGGCGCTCCGCTGCCCTCCCCCCGTGTCGCGAATCGGGTTCGGCGAGAGAAGGATCACGGCCCCTCGCGCGCCGGCCGCCGCTTCCAGAATGCGCTCGGTCAAGAGGACTTCAGTCAACAAGGTAAGGGGCACTCGCTGAAGGATGTTGCCGCAGTGGGTGGCTGGCAGGACATCGAAACACTTCTCAAGTGCTACCAGCAGCCCGATAACGAAACGCTCCTCGCGGTGATGAGCGAGGAGCGAAAGCTCCGGGATGTGACTTCCGGAGCCTGATCGCAGTACAGAAACAGCTACAGAAAGAGCTACACCGGGTTTGTAAGTAGTCGGGACGGCGGGATTCGAACCCGCGACCCCCTGAACCCCATTCAGGTGCGCTACCGGGCTGCGCTACGTCCCGAGCCCGTCAATGTAACTGGGGGGTCTGAGTGGCTCAAGTTGGCCGCCGCTCAAGGCTTCCCGCAGGGTTGACACTCGCACGGAGCCCCGGGTATACTTCCAGTCCTTGTTGCGGGGTGGAGCAGCCTGGTAGCTCGTCGGGCTCATAACCCGAAGGTCGCGGGTTCGAATCCCGCCCCCGCTACTTTTCTGTAGTTCCGAGCGCCGCCGTGGGCGGCGTTTGCACGTTAGGGCAGGCCGGCTGTCTCGGGCCGTGGACCTTTGGGATGGATCGGAAATCCTTAACGAAGGCCGATGATGCTTGAGCGTCGAGCGATGATCCGAATCCAGGGCGCTGAGATCTCGGCGGCACAGCGCGTTCCGGCGTGGCTTTCGGCTGACACCTGGTCTGAACCGGACGCCCGGGTCGCAGGGGCGCGTCGATAGAGCCGAGCCGGACTCTTTCGAAGGTTTGAGCGCCCGCGCCTCTCTGGCACGGGCGTTTTTTTCGGCCAGGTAGCTCAGTTGGTAGAGCACACGACTGAAAATCGTGGTGTCGGCGGTTCGACTCCGCCCCTGGCCATGGGTACGCAACCGGAATGTAGGTCCGTAGCTCAAGTGGTAGAGCACCGGTCTCCAAAACCGGGGGTTGGGGGTTCGAGTCCCTCCGGGCCTGTAGAGTTGAGGTGCCAGGCCGCAATTCGTGGGGGAGCGGTGTGGCTGAGCCCCGCGAGTGAGGTAGCTGGAGCCCTCATCGTCTAACGGCTAGGACACCACTCTTTCAAGGTGGCGATCGGGGTTCGATTCCCCGTGGGGGCGTAGTGGGATGGTCGGATCGTGCTGGGACGGGGGGCTGTAGCTCAGCTGGTTAGAGTGCCGGTCTGTCACACCGGAGGCCGCGGGTTCGAGTCCCGTCAGCCCCGTTACAGCTGTTTGACATCTTCGGGTCGATGGTCGGTGCCGGGGTCGTAGCTCAGTTGGGAGAGCGCCTGAATGGCATTCAGGAGGTCAGGGGTTCGATTCCCCTCGACTCCACTCCAGCATTGCTGGAGCTCGGGTGGCGGAATTGGTAGACGCGCAGGATTCAGGATCCTGTGGGGGTAACCCTGTGGGGGTTCGAGTCCCCCCTCGAGCATGGTGGGGCCCGCCTCGTTGCAAGCGGTCCGGGTGAGGGGCCCCGATTGGTGCGCCCACGTGCTGAAATTGGTAGACAGGCTGGTTTGAGGGACCAGTGCCGGAAACGGCGTGCAGGTTCGAGTCCTGTCGTGGGCATCAGGAAAGGTCCTCCGGGGATGGGCGCCCGTAGCTCAGCTGGATAGAGCGCTTGACTACGGATCAAGAGGCCGGGGGTTCGAATCCCTCCGGGCGCACCTCATTACCTCCGCGTCATCGGGAGGAGAGAGACGGGGGCGCGTAGCTCAGTTGGTTAGAGCGCTACGTTGACATCGTAGAGGTCGGAGGTTCGAATCCTCTCGCGCCCATGAGGTGACGGGGCCGTAGCTCAGTTGGGAGAGCGCTGCGTTCGCAATGCAGAGGTCAGGGGTTCGACCCCCCTCGGCTCCATCTGGTCGCCACCATAGCTCAGCTGGTAGAGCACGTCATTCGTAATGACGGGGTCGTCGGTTCGATTCCGACTGGTGGCTCTCAGCGAGCGCTGCCCCTTGGTGTAATTGGCAACACGCCTGACTCTGGATCAGGAGAGTCCTGGTTCGAACCCAGGAGGGGCAATTTCGGGAGGGGTGGCCGAGCGGCTCAAGGCGGCGCCCTGCTAAGGCGTTGGGCTCACAAGGCCCGCGTGGGTTCGAATCCCACCCCCTCCGTTAGGTGGACGAGACAGGACGGTTGAGGGTAGGGGTTGCGGGGCGAAGCGGGCCCGTATCACCCTCTCCGCTGAACGGATGACTGTAGGAACCCGGACGGGTGGCCGAGCGGCTTAAGGCGCACGATTGGAAATCGTGTGGGTGCAAGCCCGCGTGGGTTCGAATCCCACCCCGTCCGCTAGTTGGAAGAGACAGCGGAATGGGTGAGGGTGCGGATCGGCGGAGCGAAGCGGAGCCCATCCCACCCCGTCCGTTGTTATGGTGGTTTTCGGGGCGTGGCTCAGTCCGGTAGAGCGCTGCGTTCGGGTCGCAGAGGTCCCCGGTTCGAATCCGGGCGCCCCGATTGGGTAGAGTTATTCTGGACGGCCGTGGCCCGGACGAGAACCGGAGGTTCGATCCGGAGGGAGCGATCGGAGACCGCGGAGCGAAGTGGAGCCATCCGGGCGCCCCGATTGGGTGGAGATCTCGGAGGCGTAGTCTAATTGGTAAGGCACCGCACTCGAAATGCGGCGCGCGAAAGCGCTTGGAGGTTCGAGTCCTCCCGCCTCCGCTAAAGCAGGACAACAACTTACGCGATCAAGGCTGGCGAGGCGGTTATTCATGGCCTGCTCGTGCGCCGGTGCCGGCGTGCCCGAGCTCGTCGTACCGGACAACCTCAAGGCGGGCGGGCGCCACGCTACGCGACCGAGAGACGCTCCGAGTCAACTATCCGATGACGAACAAGAGGCTGCCGGCGGGCGAAACCAATCCGGCTACGCAACAAATCGATTCCTACATTCGCAGCCCAGCGCAGAATCCAAACAATCGCCCGAATCGCTAGGTGTTCTCCCACTTCTTCTGGATGGAGGTGACGTGGAAGTAGTCACCCGTCATTCGTTGAGCCAATAGTTCAGCTTGATGACGAAGATGTTGTTGGGCCGGAGGCCGAAGAGGGCTCCGGCGTCTCGCCCTAGGTTGAAGCTGCCGATCCGCTGCTGAGCCGTGTCTCCGACGTCGGGCGTGAGCTTTCCCGACCGGGTCTGCTGCCACACGAGGAAAAGAGTGGTGCCGGGACGCCATTCCCAGCGGAGCACCGCGTTGCCGAGCAGTGACCGGCGGTTAAAGCTGAGGTCGTTGGCCGAGAACTCCCCCGCCGGACCGGATCCGTCCGGATCGACGACATAGCTCCCATCACCAGCGGCCTCGACTCTTCCGACTTCGGCGTACCGGCGAAACTCAAAGGTGCGAGCGCCAATCAATTCCATGAGCTCCCCGTAATCGCCGCTCGAAACGAGGGGCTCCACATACAGCTCAAACGAGAGATCCGGACGGAAGGTGGTGTTGAGGCGTAGCTGGAGCGAGGCGGTCGTCTGGTCCAGTGGCGCGAAGACGTAACGTCTGCCGAAAGTATCCTCAGCCAGCGGGTCCACAACGCTGGTGACGTACTGGGCCGCGGAATGTGAGCGACTGAAGTTCGGTCCAATCACGAACTCGTAGGTCTCACGGAATCTCGCAGTGAATCCGAGGCCGACTCCCTGGGCCCAGCCCCCTGCGTCATCCTTCGACCAGCTTCCGTTTCCCCGCAACTGCATGGTAGCCCTTGCGTTCGTGGCAGCATCGGCGCTCAGCGCATATCCCGCCGGAGCGCGCGCGATCGGACCCCCGCGGGTGATCCGGTCGTCCCAAGCGGCAAACTGCCTCTCTGCCCGGAGGCTGAACGTATGGTAGCTGAGGAGCTGTCCGCTGCTGGAAACCGCGACGCCAAGCGCCTGCGGATCGCCGCCGAGATTCCAGGTGCCCCTGGGTGAGACGTGCGCTCCCCACTCTCGCAAATACCTGCCCGGCAGAGTCTGCTCGTAGCCAAAGTCAGAGTCGACGAAAAATCGGTCGGCTGCGGCCTGGAAGCCAAGATCGTTGACTTCGTAGCGCGGCGTGATACTGGTCACGCCAAGCCTCCCCTGCCACTCACCTGCCTGCTTCGACAAGCCGATCCGCCCGTAGAGCCCCGCCAGCGAGGTCGCGGTCGAGTTGTAGTCGAGACGCTCTGGATCATCCGGGCGCTGGAGATAGCGTGCGGACGATCGCTGAGCCCTATCGATCGCCTGGGCCTCACCTGTGAGGTAGCTCGGAGATAACTCCACTGCGAGTGTCCAGGCCCGGTTGTCCCAGTCGATGCGCCCGTCAAGCCCGGCCACGTACGCCGCGGATCTGAGCCGGGACCGCAGTACCGGATCGCCGAGCTCCCGGTGCACGGCGGTGCCCGTCACGCCAAGGGAAGCAGCACCACCGCGAAAATCGCGTCGAACCCGGCCCGCGAAGTAGTTGGTCAGCGGCTCGACGACGGCCTTGGCTCGGAGGCCGGTCTCCTCTATGTAGGGTGCCGTCTCACGACGGGTTACGGCGTCCAGGGCCCCAATCGACCACCCGGAGATTGTCTTTCCGGCGATCTTCACCGCGCCCAGGATGCTCGTGGTGACGGGCATGTCCGAGTACAGGGCCGAGCCGGGCGCCGCACCCTGCGGGGAACGTCCGATGCGACGAGAGTACAGAAGTTGCGGGGCGATCGGCCCGGGGCGTATCCCTCCTTCGCCGAAGCGAAAGATCTCGGCGCCCTCGACGAAAAACGGCCGCCTTTCGTCTACGCGAGTCTCGAAAGCGGTGAGATTGATGACCGCGGGATCCATCTCGACCTGGCCGAAATCCGGATTGACCGAGGCATTGAGGGTGAGGTTCGAGGTCAGCCCGTACTTGAGGTCGATGCCCGCGTCGCCAAAATAGTCAGACCCTTCGCGGAACGGGTTGTCGAACGTCGCACTCGCCGCCCGCAGGACGTGCCCATATTCCCCCCTACCGCTGACGTAAGGAAGCATCTCGAGCTTCCTTCCCAGCGGGATTCCCTCGATTCCGATCAAGTGCCCCATGCGGGCCACACCGCCCCGCTCGCGCCGCGAGGTGAAGGCCCAAAGGGCTTCCTCCTGGTTGTGGCGAATCTTGCGCTCGACCTGCAGACCCCAGGTCTGGACTTCCTCCCCGCTGTAGCGGAGCTGGCTGAACGGGATGCGCATCTCGACAAACCAAACCCCGTCGGAAATCGAGCTCCGGACCTCCCATACCGGATCCCACCCGGGATCGGAAACACCCCCGGCGACCCCGCGCTCGCCGGTGACGGCCTCATCCTTCTTCAGGGAAGAGGGGTTCGTCGCGAAACGGAAGGCGGTGCGGTGGTCATGTTGGGCATCTAAGTAGATGGCGAAGGCGTCCGTATCGCCCCCAGCCGCGTCGCGCCGTGCCCGGCGCGTCGTGATCTCCCCATCGTCCCAGAGCCAGCCGCCGACGTATAGGCTCTCGTCGTCGTAGAGGAAGCGCACCTCGGTGCGCTGGGTCCCCGGTGCGCCATCATCGGGGATGAGCTGTCGAAGCTCCGTGACGGGGGGCGCCGTCATCCACACCGGCTCGTCGGGTCGACCGTCGATGACGGGCGGCTCCCCCGTTCGCACTGCTCGCGCAACCGGAGCGTCCGTAGCGTGGTCATACGGAGCGCTCGCCTGCTGTGAGCTCGCCTCGGCCGGCGGGTCTGTGACAGGGACCTGTGCGATCGATGGCCTGGGGACGACCATGAGCCCCGTGCCGACCATGACGAACGGCACCAGAGCGCGGCGGAGCAGGAGGTGAGACAAGCGGCCTCCTATGAGAGAGTGATCGGGGGTTGGGACAGTCCCGACCCGGGTGCAGCGATCGGGATGCCGATCGACCTTACTCCCGGGAGCCACGGCGTACATAGGTCAGGGCGAGTCGGAGATGGTGGTGCTGACGCGTTCCATCTGTTCTCCCGGCGTTCCCAGCGTCATCAGCACCTAGCCCTCGGGACTGAACTTCACGACCACGCTTCCCTTGTTGTCCGAGCCAGGAAACCGCGAGAGCTCCTCCTCGCTCGGCGCACGCGCGTCGGCCATGTACACGTTTCCTTCCTGACCATGGTCGTGAGATCGTTCGACAGGGCGCCCGCGACCAGGACGCCCACGGTAAAGATCCGAAGCGCCCCGACGACTTCGATCAGCGTGAAGCCGCGGCGCTTGGTCCCTTGCCGCCTAGTCTTTTGCAATGTCCGTTCCTGCAATGTCCGTTCCATAGAACGCCCGCTCCCACTCCGGTACGGCCGCAGACCCGGGAAACGCGCGGATCAAAATATAACCTGCGGAATCCGCGCGCTCGTCCCACCGCACCGCCAAGAGGGGGTGTTGGAGAACACTTTGCCGAATATCTTCATGTTTCTTGCACTTTCTTTCCGCCTCCGCCGTCCGGATCCTCGCGGGAGAGTACGCCCCTTCAGCCCCATCGGCGTGAATGGCAGGAAACACCCGCACTGTAACGCTCCGCACCGTGTTGGCACTCGCATCCCTGTTTCCCGGATCCGCCCTGCTGCCCGGATCGGCCCTGGCCCAAGCGGGGCCGGGGATCGGCGCCGAGGCCGTGGGGGCCGCGCTTTCCGCACGCGCGGGGGCGACTTGGTTCGGGAGCCATGTGTTGCCGGTCGGATCCTTCGCCGGTACCCTGCGGCTGTCCCCCTTCCTCGAGCTGGGGGCCGAGGGGGTATTTACCCTTCGGCCGGCCAGAATCTCGCCCCCGGGCTCCCCGGACCGCACCGAGCTGAGCACGGGCTACGGAGGCCTCCTGCTCCGGTGGAGGCCAGCGGGAGGCGTCCCGGGAGTGCGTTGGGGAACGAGCGTCCAACTCGGGGCCGGAACCGTGAGGATTCGCTCCCCCCTCACGGCCGCGGAGCTGGCCTCAGAGAACTTTTACTTCCTGGAACCCGGGCTACACCTCCTCTTTCATCAGGATCGCCGGGTAC
>SHZS01000024.1 GCA_009692105.1 Gemmatimonadota bacterium
ATCCTGGACTCCGTATGCGTGTCCACGGCACTCAGGGCGTCGTCGAGGATCAGGATGGCCGGGTCTCGCGCCAGGGCGCGTGCGAGGGTGGCCCGCTGCTTCTGGCCTCCAGAGAGGTTGATCCCGCGTTCGCCCAGATACGTATGGTATCCCCGGGGGAAGGCCTCGACCTGCTCGTGCAGCTTCGCTACTTCGGCCGCCCGCAGGATGCGTGGATCGACGTCCCCTTCCGAGATCTCCGGGTCTTCCAGGGGGACGATGCCCAGCGCGACGTTGGAGGCGATCGTATCGGAGAAGAGGAAAGCATCCTGCGGGACGGCACCGATGCGTCGCCGAAGGGCCTCAGGGTCATACTCGGGGAGTGGGACATCGTCCAGTAGGATCTGGCCCTCCGTTGGGTCGTGGAGGCGGGGGATGAGTGATATCAGCGTGCTCTTCCCCGAGCCTGTCGGTCCGACGATCGCCACCGTCTCCCCCGCCGAGACCACGAAGGAGACGTCCTCGAGCACGTTCCGCTCGGTTCCGGGATAGCGGAATGTCACGCCCCTGAACTCCACGACGCCCCGGATCGTGGTGGGCGCGAGACCGCTTCCAGGCTCAATCCGAGGACGGGTCTCGAGAATCTCATTGATCCGGCCCATCGAGGCTTCGCCTCGCTGGAAGAGGTTCACGACCCAGCCCAGCGCGATCATCGGCCAGGCTAGGAGGCCCACGTAGAAGATGATGGCCACGAGATCCCCCAAAGAGAGTCCCCCTTCCATCACCTGCGTGCCACCGACGGCGAGGAGCACGACCATGGCGACCCCCATGAGGAGCGCCATGATGGGATGGAAGAGACCTTCGACCTTCACCAGATCGAGGTTCCTCCGCATGTACTCGTAGTTCATCGCGTCGAACCGCCGTGCCTGATCTTCCTCCTGTACGTATGCCCGCACGAGTCGGACCCCCGTGAGGTTCTCCTGCACCTGTGTGGAGAGGTTCGCGAACTGCTCTTGGATCCGCTCGAAGCGCCGATGGATCACGCGAGCGAACAGGAGAACAACGGGGGGGAGGACCACCAGGGGTATGAGGACGAGGGCGGTGAGCGGAGGGGATATCCAGATCATCAGCGAGACGGCGAATACTGAGATCACCACCGTGTTCACCGCGTACATGACTGCCGGACCGGCCGCCTGCCGTACCGCGAGCGCATCATTCGTGGCCCGGCTCATGATGTCTCCCGTGCGCTGCGCATCGAAGAACGAGGCGTCCAGACACAGGAGATGTCCGAAGAAGCGAGCCCTCAAGTCGCACTCGATGCGACGACTGACCCCGTTCAGGAGTTCGCGCATCCCGTAGCGCGCAGCGCCCGCGAGCAGAGCGGTCCCGACGAGGAGCCCCGCATACCCCAGGAGGGTGCCCCGGGGCGCGGCGGGAGATCCGAGCGCATCGATCGCGATCCGCAGGATCCATGGTCCCGTCACCGTGAACAGATTTGCGACGACCACGAGCAGGATCCCTGATGCCATTGCGCGCCGGTATGGGCGGAAGTGAGGGAGCAGGGTGGATAGATGGCTCATGCGGCGTGCGCGCGGTGTGGGGGGATCCGATGCGCCGGCTGTCGCAATCAGGTCCGTTTCGCCGCGTCTTCGCTCAGGCGTCTCAAGAAGTGGACCGCGGAGCCCGCCAGAATCGCGGCCCCGAGGGGCAGGATGTCCTCGTCCACGTCGAAACGCGGGTGGTGGTGCTGCCGCACTTCCGGGAGGGCAGCTCCCAGCCAGAAGAACGCTCCCGGTGCCTCTTGGGCCAGGAATGCGAAGTCCTCGGCCTCTAGGTTCGGCTCGGCCCGCACGATGCCCTCGTCTCCGACGAAGGGACGCGCGGCCTCCTCGACCCACCGGGTGACGGTCGGATCGTTCACGACGGGTGGGTACCCGCCCCGAAACGACACCTCGCACCGGCCGCCCATCGCCTCGGAGGCGGCGAAGGCCCGCTTCACCCCCTCCTGGATCCTTCTCCGAACGTCAGCTGTGAAGTACCGGAGCGTCCCCAACAGGTCCACCCGATCCGCGAGCACATTGGGCGCGGTGCCCCCGCGGATGCTCCCGAAGGTGAGGACTCCCCGCTCGGACGGTGAGATGCCACGGCTCACGACCTGCTGAGCGGCGACGACGCCCAACGATGCGAGCGCGATTGCGTCTACGCCTTCGTGGGGGCGCGCCGCGTGAGCGCTCTTGCCGTGCACGGTGACGACGACCTCGTCGGATCCAGCCCAGAAGGGTCCCTCCCTGAGGTAGAGGTGCCCGGCGGGCAGGTGCCCGCCCACGTGCAGCCCCACGACCGCGTCCACCCCCTCCATCGCCCCTTCTTCGATCATCCGGACGGCACCGCTCTTTCCCTCGGCGTCCACGCTTTCTTCGGAGGGCTGGAAGAGGAGTCGGATCGTCCCGGGAGGGAGCTCTCCCATTCTCTTGAGCTCGGCGAGCAGATAGGAGACCCCGATGAGCCCGGCGGTGTGGAAGTCGTGCCCACAGGCGTGCATCACGCCCGGGACTCCGGACGCGTAGGGCGTCTCGCTCTGCTCCTGGATCGGGAGCGCGTCCATGTCCGCGCGGATCGCAACCGTGGGCCCGGCCCCGTTCACCAGCTCGGCGACCACGCCGGTCTTCGCGATCCCCGTGCGGACCGAGTACCCGGCGGCCTGGACTTCCCGCGCGGCGAGCGCGGACGTGCGATTCTCCTGGAAGCCCAGCTCGGGATTCCGGTGCAGGTCCCTCCGGATCTCGACCAGGCGAGGGGAGATCGTGCGCGCGAGTTGCAATAGATCCGTCATGACGCCCGGGCTCCGGAGGATAGGCGCTGCTCTGTAAGTTGGCGGGTCCGGCGCCCACCGTTTAGCTTCGGCCACCGGACGGAGTTCCCGTGGGGAGAACGGGTTCCAGGGCGAAACATACCACCCCGAGTGGGACGCCGACACCCGAAGCACCCGTCGCGTTGGCGTCGGGCTCGACCCCCCAGCTGCTTGAGTGGCCGATGACTTGCAAACCGCCAGGATGAGCACGGACGGGACTCTTCTGGGTGGCCTCATGTCGGGGACCTCCCTGGACGGGGTGGATGCCCTCCTCCTCGAGGTCCGAGGCTCGGATCCCGCGTCGATCGAGTGGGGGGTGCGGGGCTTTCTCACCGAGCCGTTCTCTCCGGAGGAGCGCGACCGGATCGCGGAGGTGATCGCGACGGGGGGAGTGCGGGACATCGCGTTCCTGGGGCGCGATCTGGGTAGGAAATTCGCCGGCGCCTTCCGCAATCTTCTCTCGGAGTCTGGGGTCTCTCCGACCGAGGTGGCGGCCGTGGGCTCTCACGGGCAGACCGTCTGGCACGAGCCCCCCGACGCAGGTGGACGAGGCGTGACCCTCCAGATCGGTGATCCTGCGACGCTCGCGGAGGAGCTGGGCTGTGCGGTGGTGAGCGACTTCCGCACGCGAGACCTCGCGGCAGGGGGTCAGGGCGCCCCCCTTGTCCCGTGGTGCGATTGGGTGCTCCTTCGGCGGCCGGGGAAGGGCCGCGCCCTGCAGAACCTTGGCGGGATGGGAAACGTCACATTCCTGCCGGGTGCGGGCGGGCCCGAGGGGGTCATTGGCTTCGACACGGGGCCGGGGGTCGCGCTCCTGAACGGGGCGGCGCGCCTCGCGTCGGGCGGCGAAGATCCCTGGGACGTGGACGGGCGAAGAGCTACGCGCGGGACCGTCCTGCCGGACGTCTTGGACGAGCTCATGCGCGATCCATTCCTGCGGACGCCTCCTCCCCGCTCGACGGGTCGAGAGCGATTCGGGGACGAGCGCGTCGGGCAGATCGTGGCACGCACCGGGCCTGCTCGGCAGGACGAGTGGGATGATCTCCTCGCGACTCTCGCGGCTTTCACGGTGAACTCAGTGGTTGCAGCGTACCGGGACTTCCTCCCAGCCGGAGCCGTCGAGGAGGTGGTTCTGACGGGGGGAGGAGCCAAGAACCCCTCGCTCGTGAGCGGTCTTGCGTCCGCGCTCGCCCCGATCCCGGTACGGACGGGGGCCACGGCGCTCGGGATGGACCCGGATGCGAGGGAGGCGGCGGCCTTTGCGCTCCTCGCCTGGGCGCACCTGCGGGGGATCCCGGCCAATCTGCCCCAGGTCACGGGCGCCCGGGGGCCGCGCGTGCTCGGTTCCTTCACCCCCGGTCCGACACGCCCAAAAGCCGATACACCCAGAGCCAATACGCCCAAGGCCGGCACGCCCAAGGTCGGCACACGTAGAACAGATCCGTGAGAGAGGCTGGCGGCACGACGCGGTCGCGGCAGCGCGGCGCGGGGAGCCCCGCGACAGCGGCCGAGGGCGAGGCCGTTCGTTCCGGACCGGAGGGGAGCCGGCCCTCGCGTCGAGTCATGGTAGGCGCGGGCCTCCTCGTGTTGAGCGTGGCGGGTGTGATGGTGGCGGCGGTTGCCACCCCCGCTCCCCACACCGGGGGGGACAACGCCGGATACCTATCCCTGGCGCACTCGCTGATCTCAGGGGATGGGTACGTGGAGGCGTGGGACCCCGCCGTTCCTCCCCACACGAAGTACCCCCCCGTCTTCCCCGTCCTGCTCGCTGGCCTAATGCTCGCCGGAGCCTCGACGTGGACGGCGTTCAAGACGCTGTCGGCGATTGGCATTTCCCTGGCCGCTCTGCTCGCGTTCGCCTGGGCGAGCAGGCGGAGCGGACCGATCTCCGGAGTAGCCGTCGCCCTGCTGGCAGTGCTCTCCTTCGGCTGGCTGGATGCGAGTCGGTGGATCCTCTCCGAGCCCACCTTTCTGACGTTCACCTTCCTGGCCCTATGGGCGGCTGATCGAGCGATCCCTCCGGCGCGTCCCTCTCCGGAGCGTCTCTCCCCCGAGCGTCTCTCTTTGGCCTGGCTCGGCCTCGCCACGCTCGCGACCGCCCTCGCGTGCCTGACTCGTGCAGCCGGTGCTCCTCTCGGGATCGCGCTCATCGCCACGCTCCTTCTCGCGCGTCGAGTGAGCTCTGCCGCGGCTGTGGCGGGAGCGCTCGCCGTCCCGGGCATCTGGTGGGTGGTCCGAAGCTGGCAAGCGGGAGGCGCCGGGGCCTACCAATCCGAGTTCTGGATGGTGAACCCCTATGACCCAGGACTCGGCGTGTTGGGGTGGCTCGACCTTCCGATACGCGCCTGGGCGAACCTTCGACGGTACGTGGGAGCGGTCCTCCCGCGGGAGTGGTGGCCGGGGCTTGGGGACGGATGGACTTTGGTGTTCGGCGTGGTCATGGGGATCGCGGTCCTCGTGGGCTGGTGGCTCCGTGTCCGGGAACGGGAGGCCGGGACCGCGGACCTCTTCGCGCCCCTCTACTTCGGGATGGTCCTCGTATGGCCAGAGGTGTGGTCCGGGGAGCGCTTCCTCCTCCCGCTCTATCCCCTCCTCCTCCTCTACGCGGGAGAGGCGCTTCGGTTCGCGGGACGCCGGTTAGGGCACCTGTCCGAGCTCGGCCTTCCCGCGGTGGGGTTCCTCATCCTGGCACTTCCAGCCCTTCCCGCCGGGATCGCCATGGCGGAGGATGCCCGGATGTGCCGGAGCGTCGTGGATGGGTCGGGAGACGTGTTTCAGTGCCACAGCGAAGCCTTCCAGGAGTTCAGGGAGGCGGCGGTGTGGTCGGGTGCGAACCTCCCTTCGGGGGCCGTCGTCCTGAACCGAAAGCCCCGCATCTTCTACCTGCTCGGGGGGATCCAAGGGCGCGTCTTCCCCTTCTCCGAGGATTCCGTCGCGCTCCTGGACGAGGCGGATCGCGCGGGAGCCCGGTACCTTCTCCTGGATCATGTGGACGCGCTCGCCCTTCACTACCTGCCGCCCGCGATCCAGGCGCACCCGCTCGCCTTCTGCTACCTGGGTGGCTGGGGGGGGGCGGAGGGGCAGCCCCGCACGGATCTCATCGGCATCCTTCGTCCGGGTGATCGTCTCGAGGGTGGAGGGGTCGAGGACATTGGGTCGTGTCCGGCGACGTATCGGGCCGGTCCACCGCGTTCGCCGCGGCCGGAAGGGCTCAGGATTCCGCTTCTCGTCCGTCCCTGAGCGCCTTGGAGCCTCGGCCGCAGAGGAGCCCCAGCAGCGCGCCCCTGCAGAGGTGGGCAAGGTATGGGTCCTGCTCGGAGGAGCCGATCTCGAGCAGTGCCGACACAGCGGGAACCCTGTGGATCGGCGAGAGCCGCTCCAAGCGGTGGAAGAGGCCGCCGTGAGGGGCTGCGAGGTAGTCGGCGGTGCCGGCGAGCGCACCCTTCAGCAGGGGAGCTCCCGGGAGGTAGGGGTCGATGACCGCCGCGTACACCAGCCCGCGACCCGCTCCACTGAGGAGCTCGTCAAGGACGTCCGGCAGCTTTGAGCGGTTCTCGTCATCCTTGCTCGCCATGAGCGCCCGCGCGCCGAGGACGAGCACGGCCGCGCCCGCGCCAGCCAGCGCTCCGCGTGCCATTCGGAGGGTCGTGGGCCGACGGCCGGTCACCTGCTTCGCGATCAGGGCGGCGATAAGCGCCGCGGCACCCCCCGCCACAAGGCCCGCGGCGTACCTGGAGCCAGTGCTCCCATTCGAAGGCGCCTCGGCGGCCTCCGACCGAGGAGTCTGCGTGACCCGATTGGGGAGATCGGCCACGGCTTCCCGCACGGCGTGACCGAGGGCGGACCAGAACGAGCCGTTGGACGGCGGCATGCGGACTCCTCCAGGAGAGAATCATTGAAAGATCGTGAGGAATGGGGCCGAAGGAAACCGGTCCGGTGGAGGCTAGGCGAAGGCTCGGTGGGTCGGGGGCCACCTCGGGCCGCGCGCATCCTCCGGGTGCTCAGCGTCGTCCTTCCGGGCATCGTCCAGGCCCAGATGCCTCCACCAGACGACCGATACCTGACGCTCCACACCGAGCACTTCCGAGTCACCTTTCCGGAGGACCTCGAGGGGCTGGGGCGGGTGCGCGTGGGGACGGCTGTCAACCCCGATTCGAGTGAGTTTTCGGTCTACGTAAGTTCCGGTTGGTCGTTCTGACCCCATGCCCTTCCAAGCCCCGGCGCGCTCCCTCCGCAATTCCCTTGACCCCACCACATGTCGTGGCGTAGTGTGTGCATCACGCCCATATCTGGTGTAGTGGCAGCCGGCTTTCCACACAAGGACCGGCTGAAGGCGAGGGAATCGGCCGGTTTCCCACGTTTTTCCCGTGGATTTCCACGCCGTTTCCACCCTGTTCGGCGGGCGGGAACAGCTTGTTACAGGCTACTTCGTATACAGACGCATATATTTCTACACAGACGCATACTTCCAGGCTACGGAGCACTGCACGATGTCCTCCACCAAGAATCGCCCCGCCCGTAGTGACGCCCTCCTCTTCGATGAAGAGCCCCCAGCCGATCTGCCTCCGGCTGCGCTGAGCGAGAACGCTCGCCTTGTGCTGGCGAAGCGGTACCTAATCAAGGACGAACAGGGGAACCCGGCCGAAGAGCCGGAGACGATGTTCTGGAGGGTAGCCCGCGTAATCGCGGATGTGGACGGCCGATACGGGGCGTCCGAGGCGGGGGTGGAGGAGCTGGCGCGACAGTTCTACGATCTGATGACGACGGGGAAGTTCGAGCCGAACTCCCCGACACTTATGAACGCCGGCCGTCCCCTGGGGCAGCTTTCAGCCTGTTTCGTGCTTCCCGTCGACGACGCACTCTCGAACGGGAAGAGCGGGATCTACGACACGCTCAAGGCGATGGCGTTGGTCCACCAGTCGGGCGGAGGGACGGGGTTCGCGTTCTCCCGCGTCCGGCCGCAGGGGGACACGGTGCGCTCGACCATGGGCGTGGCCTCGGGGCCGATCTCCTTCATGCGCCTCTACGACGCCTCGACGGAAGTGGTGAAGCAGGGCGGAACCCGTCGCGGCGCGAATATGGGGATCCTTAGGGTGGATCACCCGGACATCAGGGAGTTTGTCACCTGCAAAGACGACACTTCGCAGGTCACGAACTTCAACATTTCCGTAGCGATCACGGACCGCTTCATGGAAGCCGTCCGGACTGACTCGGAGTACGATCTCGTGAACCCGCGCACGGGCGTGATCGTCCGGCGCGAGAACGCTCGCGAGGTTTTCGATCTGATCGTGCACGGAGCCTGGAAGACGGGAGAGCCGGGAGTCTTCTTCATCGACCGGGCGAACGAATACAACCCGGTGCCGGAGCTCGGGAGCTACGAGGCCACGAACCCGTGCGGCGAGCAGCCCCTTCTCGCCTATGACGTGTGCAACCTCGGGAGTCTGAACGTCGGCGCATTCGTGATACGGGACACTCCGAGCGATGCGGCTCCCAAAGACCGCATTGACTGGGACGCCATGGCGGGGGCGATACATCTCTCCACGCACTTTCTGGACAACGTCATCGATGCGAACCGGTATCCCCTCGTGGCGATAGAGGAGCTGGCCCAGACGATCCGGCGGGTTGGCCTCGGGGTCATGGGGTGGGCCGATCTCCTGGTCCGGGTGGGCGTGCCCTACAACTCCGAGGACGGGGTCGATCTCGGCCGGAAGGTGATGGAGTTCGTGAACGAA
Source organism: Gemmatimonadota bacterium (assembly GCA_009692105.1). Taxonomy (GTDB): domain Bacteria; phylum Gemmatimonadota; class Gemmatimonadetes; order Longimicrobiales; family Gaopeijiaceae; genus SHZS01. The sequence goes on from SHZS01000024.1 coordinate 8,563, forward strand.
GAGGCCAGGAACGCGTCTGAACGGCTGGCCGAGACCCGAGGCGTCTTTCCCGCTTGGGAGCGCTCCATCTGGGGTCCTGATGATGCCTGCGCGCGCCGGCCGGACGGGATCCGGATCCGTGCGGAGCGCCGTCTGCGGAACTGCAACATCACCACGGTGGCGCCGACCGGAACAATCTCGATCTTCGCTGGCTGCTCCGGGGGGATTGAGCCGCTCTTCGCCGTGGCCTTCATGCGGAACCAGGCCGGGGCGCTGATGCCGGACGTGAACGAGGATTTCATTGGGATCGCGAAGGAACATGGGTGGTACTCGGAGGGCCTCATGGCGCGGATTGCGTCCGAGGGGCATATCCACTTCGACGAGGTGCCGAGCGAGGTCCAGCGGGCCTTTGTGACCTCGCACGGAATATCTCCGGAGTGGCACGTGCGCATGCAGGCTGCCTTCCAGGATCACACGGACAGCGCTATCTCGAAGACGACAAACTTCGCCTACGAGGCAACCGAGAAGGAGGTTCGCGAAATCTACGAGTTGGCCTTCGAGCTCGGGTGCAAGGGGGTAACCGTATACCGAGATGGATCGAGGCCGATGCAGGTGCTCTCGACGGGAAAAACCGGGAAGAGCGAGGCTACGGATGTGGAGAAGGCGGATCTCGAGCAGCGACTCGCCGATTCTCGCGAGGAGGCGCATCGGCTGGGCGTCGAGATCGAACGACTCCATAGCGACATAGAGGAGCGCGACGAGGATGCCCGCGCGGGTCGCCACAAGAGACAGCGCCCGCCGCTCCTGAAGGGACGGACCGTCAAGATGAATTCCCCGCTCGGTGACCTGTACGTCACGATCAACGAGGACGAGCAGGGGCGTGCGTTCGAGGTCTTCTGCACCCTGGGCAAGGCGGGCGGTGCGGCGATGGCGGACACGGAGGCGATCGGCCGCCTCGCCTCGCTCGCGCTCCGGTCAGGGATTCCGATCACGGCGGTGCGGGATCAGCTCCGCGGGATCTCCTGCGATCGGGCGGTCGGGGTGGGGCCGAACAAGGTGCTCTCGGCGCCGGACGCTGTAGCGCAGGCGATCGAACGCTACCTCGCGGAGAGGGAGGGGGTTCAGGAGGAGCTTCCGATGCCGCCCCCAGTCCGTGTGGCGGGAGGCGCTGGAGCCCGGCCCCAGCCTCGAGCCGCGCTCTCGGCCGTGCAGTTGGACCAGTCGTTCCTCGGGAGCTGCCCCGACTGTGGGACTGGCCAGTTGGCCTACGAGGAGGGGTGCGTGAAGTGCCACGTTTGCGGCTATAGCGAGTGCGGCTGAGATCGGTCTGCGGATGATCGAAGATGTTAGGTCTGGAACCCGAGCCTTCCTGACCGAGGCCGAGCGCTGGAGTGCGCAGAACTACCGGCCGCTTCCGGTCGTGCTGGAGCGGGGCGAGGGCGTCTGGGTCTGGGATGTCGAGGGGAACCGCTACCTCGACATGCTGGCTGCGTACTCCGCCCTGAACCAGGGGCACCGTCACCCGCGCATCGTCCGGGCGGCGATCGATCAGTTGGATCGCCTCACCGTCACCTCGAGGGCGTTTCACAACGACCAGATGGGCCCCTTCCTCCACGAGCTCTGTAGGCTCGCGGGATTCCAGAAGGCCCTTCCCATGAATACCGGAGCCGAGGCCGTGGAGACGGCGCTCAAGATGGTCCGGAAATGGGGCCACGAGGTGAAAGGAGTCCCTGAGAACCAGGGGGAGATCATCGTCTGCGAGGGGAACTTCGCGGGACGGACGATCACCATCATCTCGTTCTCCTCCGAGGAGCAGTACCGGGCGGGATTCGGACCGTTCACACCCGGATTCCGCACCATACCGTACGGTGACGCGGGGGCGCTCGAGGAAGCCATCGGCGAGCGCACGGTCGGCTTCCTCGTCGAGCCCATCCAAGGGGAGGGGGGCGTCGTGGTTCCGCCGGATGGCTATCTACGTGAAGTCCGGGAGATCTGCGACCGCCACCGTGTCGCGCTGATGGCTGACGAAATCCAGACGGGACTCGGACGAACCGGTCGCCTCTTCTGCTGTGACTGGGAGAATGTGCGCCCCGACGTGCTCATCCTCGGAAAGGCGCTGGGAGGAGGGGTCTACCCGGTGTCGGCCGTCGTTGCAGATGCCGAGCACATGGATGTGTTCCGGCCGGGGGATCACGGGTCCACCTTCGGCGGGAACCCGCTTGCTGCGGCGATCGGGCTGGCCTCGCTTAAGGTGATCGTGGAGGAGGACCTTCCTAGACGTGCCGCTGAGCTTGGGGCCTGGTTCTTGGACCGGCTCCGGTCCGTCGAATCACCCCACGTCGCGGAGGTCCGAGGAAAGGGCCTCATGATCGGCGTGGTAATCGCGGAGTCGTCGGGTCCGGCGCGGGCGTTCTGCGAGGCCCTCATGGCCCGCGGAATTCTCGCGAAGGAGACGCACCATCAGGTGGTGCGCTTCGCGCCCCCACTTACGATCGGCAAGGATATTCTCGAGGATGCCCTCGAGGCGATCGCTCCGGTGCTGCGGGGCGATGGGGTTGCCTTCACCACTTGATCCCACCCTGCTTCGAGGGGTCCACCGACTCGGCTTCGCCGTCGCCGAGCAGGGCGTCGTCCACCTGGGAATAGAGGAACTCGCGGGCCTTCGGATCCCGGGGATCTAGACCGTAGTGGTTGATGAGCAAGGTTTGGTGCTTGAGCCACTTCTTCCAGCAGCCTGCGCAGATCTGCGCGCGAATCCGGTCCCCACGATCTCCCTGAAACGGAGGCTTATCGAGGGCAGGGCTCTCCTCTCCGCAGCGCTTGCATCGGATGGCCTCCAAGGCACTTCTCCTCATGGTAGCAGGCCGGTTCGGGCCCCACTACCTCATCGTGGACCTCCAGTAGACTCCCTCTTCCGCAACCGGTATCTTTGCGTGCTGGTCCGGGCATGCGGATCCGGAGGGGCGTTCCAAACCCAGGGGCGTACCCGCTCAGAACCGCTGGGTTTCTTCGAGTCAACACGACGACGTAGATGACCAAAACGACGACGCGGATGACTAAATCGCAGTTGACCCACCTGGAGAAGCGACTCCTCGAGGAGCGCTCCCGGGCGCTTCGCTCGCTGGGGCTCTTCGACCAGATTGCAAAGGCCGACCGTGAGTCGCAGGATTCGGACCTGGCCGCCTACACGGATCACATGGCCGACCAAGGGACCGAGGCCATGGAGAGGGAGAAGGCCGCGCTCTTCGCCACGAAGGAGGGGCGCTACCTGTACCGGATCGAGGAGGCGCTGAGGCGCCTCTACAACGATCCCAAGACCTTTGGAACCTGCCTGACCTGCGGGGCGCGCGTGGGATTCAAGCGGCTGGACGCCCTGCCCCACGCCCGTTACTGCATCGACTGCAAGGTCCGGGAAGAAGAGTCCGCCTGAAGTTCGGGGGTTGATCGGTTTCCGTAGTCGTCAGGGGGCGTCGAGAAGGTCCTGGGCAAGGAGTCCCGCCTGCCACCTACGGATCCCGGGTACCCGACCGATGTCCTCTATCGAGCTGGGCGGAGTCTCGGCCAGGAGCTGCAGGACCGAGTTCGGAAGAAGCGTTCCCTTGTCCAATCCCAGCTCCGCGGCCCGGGCGTTCCTGACGGCCTTGAGTCGTCCGAGTCGGACCTCGACCTCCGGCCCTAGGCGCCGTCCCGAACCGTTTCCCCGGGGTATGCGCGGGTAGCCGCGCATCTCCCCGTCCGGGGCCCGATCCACCTTCCGAAGACGCTCCAGGAGCTCCTCGCCGCTTCGCCGCGCGAGGCGCTCGCTCATGCCCGGAATCTGCTCCAGCTCACGGACGTTGCCGGGGGACTCCCGAGCGATCTGTAGGAGCACCGCATCTCCGGCCACTCGGAAGAGGGCCCGATCTTGCTCCTGTGCGATCCCGTCTCGCCACGCGAGTGCTTCTCGAAGGCGAGCGACCTCCCTGGGCTCGAGATCCCTCGCTGCCCGGAGGCGCGTCACCGGATCCTGATTCGGTTCCTCCTCGAAGCGAGCCTTCTCGAGTTCACGGAACTCTTCCTCGGCCCACGCCACCCGGCCCTTCTCCTCGAGCTCCCGAAGCAGCTTCGAGCGCAGGGTGAGGAGATGCGCCGTATCCTCGGCGGCGTATTCCCTCATTCCAGAGGAGAGCGGGCGCTCCGCCCAGTCGGCCTTCTGGAATTTTTTCGAAAGGTGGATCCCCAGACGATCCTGTAACAGGGCCGAAAGCCCGATCGCCTTTGCCCCGACGAGGGAGGCCGCGATCTGAGTGTCGAAGAGACCGGCAAGCCCGATCCCGAGGTCCCGGTGCATGAGCCGGATATCGAAATCGGCGCCATGCATGACGACTTCGACCGTTGGGTCCTCGAGTGCCTGCCGGAGATCAGAGGCGGGGTTCACCGCGAGCGTATCCACGAGGAAGGTCGCGGAGCCGGCGGCGATCTGGAGGAGACAGAGGCGATCGGAATAGCGGTGGTACCCGGCGGCCTCGCAATCGAGGGCGATCCGGTCCGCGGTTGCAAGGGCGGAGGCCACGGCTTCCATCCCTGCGCCGTCGTCCACATATCGGATTTCCATCCTCGACCCTCTACCTCCGAGCGCAGTGCCGGGAAAGCGGCCTTCCCCTCCACTGCGGAGGCGGATGCCTGGCCCTCTCCGGAACACGGGGGCAGAAAGAGGCCGAAAGCGGTAGGTGGTACACACTTCCGCGCGCTGCTGTTCCCGGGCCGTTGGCGGTGGCCGATGCCCTTCGAGCCTCGCCCGGCGACGCTGCGCCGTGCGGGGTTGCCGCTGGCCATCCGGTCCGGCAACTTCGCTGCTTCCGCCGCAATTACTCCTTCTTGAGCCTTGCTTCCGATGCTCCGCACGAAGGTCGTCTGCACGATTGGGCCCGCCACATGGGATCCAGACTCGATCCGCGCCCTCGTCGAGGGGGGGATGGACGTCGCTCGCCTGAACATGTCCCACGGCGATCACGATCGGCACCGTGGCGTCATTCGAGCCGTTCGTGCTGCCGCCGATGGGTCTGGCCGCTCCGTGGCGATCCTCGCGGACCTGCAGGGCCCGAAGCTCCGGGTCGGGCGTCTGCAAGACGCCATCGAGCTACCCACCGATGCACGGGTGACCTTCGCCTTCGAAGATGTCGCGAAGGCAGGCGAAATCCCGACGACCTACGCCGACCTCGCGAGGGACGTGAAGGCCGGGGACCGGGTGCTCGTGGACGACGGGCTCCTGGAGCTCGTCTGCGAAGAGGTGAAGGGGGAGCGCGTCCAGCTCCGGGTCGTGAAGGGGGGAGTCCTCAAGGGCGGGAAGGGGATCAACGTTCCCTCGCGCTCGCTCTCCATCCCGAGCCTCACCCCCAAGGACCTAGACGATCTCAAGTTCGTGTTGAGCGAGGGTGTGGAGTACATAGGGCTCTCCTTCGTGCGTCGTGCTTCCGACGTGGCGGAGCTCCGGGAGCGAATCGGGAAACGGGCGCTCATCGTGGCGAAGATCGAGCTTGCGGCGGCACTCACGCACATCGACGAGATCCTGGAAGCATGTGATCTGATCATGGTGGCGCGAGGAGACCTCGGGGTCGAGCTCCCGTTCGAGGAGGTCCCGCTCGCCCAGAAGCGCATCATTCGGTTGGCGAACCTCCATGCGCGTCCGGTGATTACGGCGACACAGATGCTCGAATCCATGATCGAGCATCCTCGTCCCACGCGGGCCGAGGCGTCGGATGCAGCGAACGCGGTACTGGACGGAACGGACGCCGTCATGCTGTCGGGAGAGACGGCAGTCGGCCGGTATCCCCTGCTCGCCCTGGAGGCCATTGTGAGAATCGTGAGGGAGATCGAGGGGAGCACTGTGCTGGAGCAAGGTCCCCGATACCTGAGTAATCCCCGGCGGGAGGAGCGCCGGGGTGCGTCTCCACGCGAGCACGCGGTGGCGCTCGCCGCCGTGGATGCAGTTCGCCACCTGGAGGCGCCTGCCGTTCTCGTGATCACCCGGAGCGGCTTTTCCGCGCGTCTCGTGTCCTCTCACCGGCCCCCTGCCCACATCTTCGCGGTCACGACGGACCCGCAGAACTATCGGCAGCTCGCATTGGTCTGGGGGGTCCGGCCTCTGCTGGCTCGCGATCAAGAAGTCAGCTATGAATCGCTGAGCCGCTTTGGGAAGAAGGCGATCCTGGAGGCGGGGATAGGCTCTCCCGGGGACTCCGTCGTGATCACCGCTGGTTACCCCTTTCACCAGGCCGGGACCACGAACACGCTGACGGTGGAGCACCTCTGACGCGCGCGCAGCTTTGGTCGCTCGGAGCCGGTCGGTGAAGCTCACCTTCCTCGGGACGGGGACCTCCTTCGGCGTTCCGGTCGTGGGTTGCGGTTGCAGGGTCTGCACGTCGTCCGACTCGAGGGACCAGAGAACCCGACACGGGGCGCTCCTCTCCTTCGCCGAGGGAAGGAACGTGCTGATAGACACTCCGCCGGAGCTCCGCCTCCAGCTCCTGAGGGAAGGAGTCGACCGGGTGGACGCGGTATGGTTCACCCACGTGCATGCCGACCACCTGCATGGGATCGACGACCTGCGCATCTTCTCCCTCCGGGGCGGACGGAGCGTGGTGGCGTACGTGTCTGAGGAAGCTCGTCCTGTGCTCGAGCGCCGCTTCGACTACATCTTCGACCCCGTGAACATCCCCGAGCGTGGTACCTCGAAGCCCCAGATCGGTCTCCGGACCGTCGGGCGAGGTCGCCCCGAACGCGTGGCCGGAGAGCTCTTCACTCCGCTCGACGCTCCGCACGGACAGAACCGGGTGATGGGATTCCGGGTCGGAGAGCTCGGGTACATCACGGACGCGAAGAAGCTTCCCCCCGCCACGATTGATTTGCTCCAAGGTGTCCGCGTCCTGGTCCTGAACGCCCTCTGGTGGGGAGATCCGCACCCGACCCACTTCAACGTCGAGGAGGCCGTCGCGACGGCCAGCCTCGTGGGCGCCGAGCGCACCTTCCTGACGCACCTGACCCACCGGGTCTCCCATGCGGAGTTGGAGCGCGCTCTCCCTCCCGGTGTCTCCCCCGCCTACGATGGGCTCGCGCTGGACGTGCCGAGCGGAGAGACGGTGACTCCGTCGGATCTGTCCCACCCCAGGGAGAGGTCGGAGTGAGCCTTCTCCACCTCGATCCCACGAACCTCCTGTCCACCGGTGTGGGGTCGACGGGGATCGCCGCCAAGCGGTTGGCGGGGGACCTCAAGGACCGCTTCGCTCGTGCGCACGAGGATGTCCGGGTGCGGCGCGAGTCGGGGGAGATGGGGTTCTTCGAGCTTCCATACGACACGAGGACACGGAGGCAGGTCCAGGAAGTTGCAGACTCGTTTGGCCAGTGGTCCGAATCCTTCGTCGTGGTCGGGATCGGGGGGTCGAGCCTGGGTGCCCGCGCGATCGCGGATGCTCTTCGTGGACCGTTCTGGAACGAGCGCTCGGCGGAGGAGCGAGAGCATTTTCCGCGGCTCTACTTCCTGGAGAACCCGGACCCGGACACTGTCAGAACGCTTCTCGCGCGGCTGGACCTGAGGACCACGCTCTTCAACGTGGTGAGCAAGTCAGGGTCCACGGCCGAAACCCTGGCGCTCTACCTGGTGCTGGAGGAAGCGCTGGCGCAGGTCCTGGAGGCCGATCGGCTGCGGGCGCACCTCCTCTTCACCACGGACGGATCGGATGGCACACTCCGCCGTCTCGCCGAGAAGCTCGGGGTACCGACGCTCGGGATTCCGTCCGGGGTTGGGGGACGCTTCTCAGTGCTTTCGTGCGTGGGGCTCCTTCCGGCCGCCGTGATCGGGGTGGATCTCGAGGCGCTCCTCGCGGGGGCCGCCGAGATGGACGCTCAATGCAAGAACCCCGCATTGGGCGATAACCCTGCCGGGCTCCTCGCGACCCTTCTCCATGCGGCTCACGTGGAAGGGGGGCGCTCCACACACGTGTTCATGCCCTACTCGGATCGGCTCCGTACCTTCGGGCTCTGGTTCCAGCAGCTCTGGGCCGAGTCGCTCGGGAAAGCGCGGGACCGTGAGGGAGGGGTCGTCGAGACGGGGCCGACTCCACTGGCCGCGGTCGGCGCCGTGGACCAGCACTCTCTGCTCCAGCTGCTGATGGAAGGCCCCCCCGACAAGGTCGTCGTCTTCGTTGGAGTGGCCGAACGAGAGGATCCCGTCCCGATCCCGGTACGACACGAAGAACATCCGGCTCTGGCCCGCTTGGGGGGACATACCCTCCAGGGGTTGCTCGAGACGGAGCAGCGCGCGACGACGGAGGCGCTGCGGAGGGCGGGGAGGCCGTCGCTTTCGATCGAGATCCCCAGGCTCGATGCGAGAGCGTTGGGTGCGCTCTTCATGCTGCTTGAGATCGCGACGGTGTACGCGGGGGCGCTCTACGGGGTCGATCCCCTGGACCAGCCCGGGGTCGAGCTCGGAAAGACGCTCACGGATCGCATGCTCAAGAGGGATGGGGATTCCTCATAGGAGTCCGATCCGCGCCGGCCCTGAGGCTCGGAACACCGACCATTGAGCACGGTATGAGCAGGTCGCACAATCGCCGTCGTGGCAGCCGGGCCCCGACGCCTACCGTCTGAGCCGACCTGCGGAGATCGAGACTATGCGTGACCGCGACGACGCACCGTACATCGTGGTAGAGAGGGAAGGCGGTGGAGGGTTGGGGGCGTTCCTCTTGGGCGCCCTCCTCGGCGCGGGGGTCGCCCTCCTGCTCGCCCCGAGGTCCGGGGCCGAGACTCAGCAGCAGATCAAGGAACGAGCGGCCACCCTCCGCGATGCGGCCGAGGAGAAGATCCGCCAGGTGCAGCGTCAACTCGCGGACCGACTCGAGCAGGCTCGAGCCGAGGTCCGAGGGCGAGTGGAACAGGTTCGCGAAGCGGTGGGGGCTGGGCGCGAAGCGGCCCGGGAGGCTCGGACCGAGCTGGAGAGCAGGATCGAGCGATCCAAGGCCGCCTATCGGGCCGGAACCGAGACGAATGCGCCCGAGGAGGAACCGGAGGAGCTCTGACTCCCACGCCAGGGCCCTCCGGGGATCCCCCGGGGAGCGAGGAGCCCATACGGGAATGGCTTCTCCCCTTTCTGCGGGATCTCTGGATCCGGACCAAGTTTCTCGAGGGCGACATCTTCTTCGTGGCCGGCGCGATCACCTTCAACGTGCTCGTCGCCATCGTCCCCGTTCTGCTCCTCGCCGTCGGGATCGGAAGCTCCATTGCCGCGGCCCGCTTCGGTGAGGGCGCGGGCGAGCTCCTGAACGTCGTTCTCTCCTATCTCCCCGCGCTCGAGGGCGACGCCGATCTAGTGGAGCCGCTCGGCCGGCTCCTCCAGGGGATCGTGGCGGAGCGCACCGAGTTTTCCCTGATGGGAGCCGTGGTCCTCCTCTGGATCTCGACTCGCCTCGTCTCCTGCCTACGGATCGCCATCCACCCGGTCTTCGAGCTCCAGAGGAGTCGGGGGGTGCTCGCTGGGAAGCTCTACGATATTCTCATCGTCCTGGCGGGAGGCGGGCTCATTCTCCTGAACGTCGGGATCACGCTCGGGACGACGACGCTTCAGGCTTTTGGAATCGTCCGGCTCGGGCTGGGGGGGGCGACCACAGCCATCCTCCAGATTCTGACTAGCCAGATCATCTCCCTGGCTTCGGCCTGGGTCCTCTTCTTTCTCGTCTACTGGAAGGTTCCGGTCGGCCGGATCCCCTTTCGTACCGCTGCGGTGGGCGCGACCTTTACCGCCGTGGTGTTTGAGTTTATGAAGGGCGCCTTCGCCTGGTACGCGACCTCGGTCGCCGACTACTCCAGCGTGTACGGGCACCTCACAGTGGCTGCCATCCTCTTCTTCTGGATCTACTACAGCGCGGTGGTCTTCATCCTGGGTGGCCAGGTGGCGCGCGTGTACGAGGTCAGGAAGGAAAGGCTCTCCCGCTAGCAGGGTCGCATGGCCGAGGAGCACTCCGGACGCCGGGTCATCGCCACGAACCGCAAGGCCCGTCACGAATATCAGATCCTCGACTCATGGGAGGCCGGGCTCGTGCTCACGGGCCCGGAGGTGAAGTCGGCCCGAGCCGGACACGTTTCGTTCAAGGACACCTTCGCCCGGCTGGATGGCGGGGAGGTCTGGCTCCAGAACCTGCACATCTCCCCGTATGATCCCGCGAGCCGCTGGAACCTGGATCCGGAACGGCCCCGGAAGCTCCTCCTTCACGCCCACGAGATCCGGAAGCTGATCGGACGTGTAGAAGAGCGAGGCCTTTCCCTCGTTCCGCTCGACCTCTACTTCCGGGGTGGATACGTCAAGACCACCCTGGCCCTCGCACGCGGGAAGAAGATGCACGACAAGCGGGAGACACTGAAGGCACGGGTCCAGGAACGGGAGGCCCGCCGCGCCGTGAAGGGCGACCGAAGCGGATGAGAGCCCTGGCTGCTCCCCCTCCGCTTCTGCTGTTCCTCTCGGCGTTGATCCTGGCGACTGCCTTCGAGCCGGTGAGTGCCCAATCCCTGGAGTATCTTCCTGTCCGGATTCCGGACGGCGGGAGCCTCGCGATTCCTGTGGTACGGCATCGGGATTACGCTGCATTCCCGTCGGAGACGCTGGCGCCGCTCGGCTGGAGCGTCTCCCCCGGGGCGGATCGCACCAATGTGCGCCTGCGGCACATCACGGGAGTGGAGGTCGCGCTCTTCCCCGGGTCACCGTTCATCCGGTGGAATGGAGAGCTCGTCCAGCTCGTGAACCCGCCCTATTGGTTTGGGGAAACGCTCCAAATTCCTGTTCAACTCCTGGTGGACGTCTTTCCGGCGCAATTGCCCGCGAGCTATCGCTTTGACAGCGACCGATTCGCTCTCGAGGTCGGTGTCTCGTTCTTGACGCCCGCCGTGGCGTCCTCCGGGACCGAAGGTCTGCCCGGGCCGGCGGGGCTGGAGGTGGCCGCGCCGCCCGCCCCTGGGAGAGTCGGGGTCCGTCCTGCCGAGGTACCGGCCGCCCCCCGCAGGTCCCGGATCGTCGTCATCGACCCGGGGCACGGGGGGTCCGACCCCGGCGCTGTGGGATCGGGCGGTGTGAGGGAGAAAGACGTGGCCTTGGCCGTCGCGCTGGCCCTGGCGCGGGAGCTCTCTCGGGATACGGAGATCGAGGTCCAGCTCACCCGTGACCGGGACGTCGAGGTCCCTCTCTGGAGCCGTGGGGAGTGGGCGACCGAGTGGAAAGGGGACCGCCCGGGCATCCTCATCTCCCTCCACGCGAATGCCCTTTCGGACCGCGTGGGGGTGCGGGGATTCGAGACCTATTTCCTTTCCGAGGCCAGGGACGAGAACGAGAGACGGGTCGCCGCTTTGGAGAACTCGCCCCTCGTCGCTGCGGCTTCCGGAGGTCCGGATGGCTTGGGCTCCGCGCAGGATCCGCAATTAGGATCGATCCTCCGGGACCTCGAGACGTTCGACCATCAGCACTGGTCGGCTGATTTGGCACGGCAGGTCCAGGAGGAGATCGGACGATTCCATCCCGGGACGGACCGGGGGGTGAAGCAGGGACAATTCGCGGTGATCACGAACTCCCTCATGCCCTCGGTGCTCGTCGAGATCGGCTTCCTGACGAACTCCGAGGAAGAGCGGCTTCTGACACGTCCGGAATTCCACCGCGATGCGGCTCAGGCGCTTGCCCGGGCCATCCGAGAGTTCTTTCTCGGCTACCCCCATGGGCAGGCGGGATAGGGGATGGAACTTGCGGCCGAGCTCCTCGGCGCCCGATTCAAGAATCCGGTTCTTCTCGCTGCCGGGACCTGCGGGTTTGGGGAAGAGATCCAGGGGGTCGTGGATCTTGGGTTGCTGGGTGGGCTCGTCACGAAGTCGGTCACGCTGGAGCCCAGAAGGGGGAACCCGGCGCCCCGGGTAACCGAGTTCCGGGCCGGAATGCTCAACTCGGTCGGGCTCGCGAACCCGGGGGCCCGCGCCGTCCTTGCCGAGAAGCTTCCCTGGATCCGCGATCACCTCGACGGACTCCCCGTCCTCGTGAGCGTCGCCGGTCACCGGGTCGAGGAGTACTGGGAGGTCGTGGAGACCCTCGAGCCGGGACCCGGGTTCGTGGGCTTCGAGCTGAATCTCTCCTGCCCGAATGACGCCCGACGGAACGGGCTCCCGTTCGCGCTGGATCCGGACGCCCTCTTGCGCGTGGTATCGGGAGCTAGGGAGCGGACTAGACGACCACTGCTGGTGAAGCTCGCGCCTAACACCGCAGACTGGGGCCCGGTAGTGCATGCTGCGGAAGAGGCGGGAGCAAGCGCGCTCACCCTCGTAAACACGCTCCCGGGGCTGCTCCTGGACCCTCGGAATCGACGGCCTCTGCTCGGGGCGGGGGCAGGTGGGGTGAGCGGTCCAGCGCTCCGAGCCCTGGGTGTCTATGCCGTCTGGACGGTTGCCCGGATGACGCGATTGCCGATCCTCGGGGTCGGTGGGATCTCGTCGGGGGAGGACGCTGCCGAGTATCTTCTTGCAGGGGCCTCGTTGGTCCAGATCGGTACCGCGTCATTCTGGGACCCCCGCGCTCCCGCGCGGGTAGTGGACGAGCTTCGTCGCTTCGGAATCTCCCAGGGGGTCCACCGCGTGTCCGAACTCGTTGGAGCGGCTTTGCCCCCGCCCGAGCCGGAGATGTCCGACCCTGCGGGAACGAGAGACGGCATGGGAGCGTCCGGCGGCGACTCGGGGGTGATACATGGCTGAAATTGTGGTCGCCCTCGACTTCCCCAGTCCGGAAGAAGCGTTCGCCCTCGCGGAACGCCTCGGAGCCCGTGTCCGCTGTTATAAGGTGGGCCTCGAGCTCTTCACAAGGGGAGGACCTGACATTGTGAGGGAGCTCCGATCCAGGGGGCGGGAGGTCTTTCTGGACCTGAAGATTCACGACATTCCGAACACCGTCGCTGGGGCCGCTTCGGCGGCGGCTGCGCTGGGAGCGGCGTACCTCACCGTGCACGCCCTCGGGGGGGCGCGAATGGTAGGCGCGGCTCGCGCGGCCGTGGAGGGTGCGCCGACCCGAATTCTGGCCGTGACAGTGCTCACCTCTCTTGCGGCAGACGATCTCGGGAAGATCCCCGGGACGGGCCCGAAGGCTCCCGCGGAGGAGGTGCTCCGGCTCGCGGCGCTCGCGATGGAGTCGGGCGCCCACGGGGTTGTGGCGTCGGGTGGGGAGGTCAGGGCGATCCGGGCGCAGGCGGGCGCGGATGCCCTGATCGTGGCGCCGGGGATCCGGCTTCCAGGGGATGCGCAGGACGACCAGCGGCGGGTATTCGGTCCCGCCGAGGCCGTTCTGGCGGGGGCGGATCTTCTCGTGGTCGGAAGGCCCATCACCCGCGCGGTCGACCCCAGTGCCGCCTTCGACAGGATTGAGGCGGCCATGAGGCCGGAGATGACCGAGGCATGAACGGCCCGCCGTGCTGGGCCGCCGCTCTGGTCGCGGTCGCGCTGGTGGGCGTCCCGACGACGGCCTTGGCTATGGGGCCGTCGGCATCGGTCGCGCCGGACACGATCGATGTCGTGTCGAACCCCCTTGAGGCGGCCGCGCTCGCCTTCGCCCAGGCCCTCTTCGATGCCTCGGGAGGGGGCATGACCGCGATCCTCGCGCCAGCTGGTATCCGTCTCCAGCTCGGGGGGGCCGCGCACGTTGGTCTTTCGTCCCGCCAGACCGTAGCGTCGCTCCGGGACTTCCTCCGGGAGTATGAGGGCGTCCGAACGGCGGTCACGCAGGCGGGTCTCGTGGCGGGCTCGTCTGACCGTGGCTTCGCAGAGATCCACTGGTCCGCTCGGGTCGCGGGCACCTCCGAAGCGATCCGGCGGACCCTCTTCGTTGGGCTGGTTGGGGGCGACGGTGGATGGCGAGTCGACGAGGTGCGCTTCCTTCCGTGATCATGCGCCGACCCCCCCGCGAGCGCCGCAACCCCGGCACCTGAACTCGACGACCCATGGGCCTTCGCTTCCTCAATACGCTCAGGCGTGAGCTCGAGACCTTCGAGCCCCTCTCCCCCGGAAAGGCTACGATCTACGGGTGCGGGCCTACCGTTTACGGCCACGCCCACATCGGAAACTTTCGGACCTTCCTGTTCTACGACCTCGTCCACCGCTACCTGGCCTGGAAGGGGCTCCGAGTGCGGTTCGTCATGAACCTCACGGACGTGGACGACAAGACGATCAAGGCGGCGAAAGCGGCGGGCCTCACCCTCAGCGAATACACCCGTCCGTATGCCGAGTCGGTGATCGCGGAGTCGGACATCCTCGGAATTCGCAGGCTCGAGCGTTATCCCAGGGCCACGATGTACATCTCCGAGATGCTTTGGCTCGTGGGCCGTCTCCTCGAGCGAGGCCTCGCCTATCGCACCGAGGACGGATCCGTCTTCTACGACATCTCCGCCTTTCCCGAATACGGGAAACTCTCGGGGACGGACCTCGAGGCCGGTCGGCAGGGGGAGCGGGTTGTGGACGACGATTACGGAAAAGACGACGTGCGGGACTTCGCGCTCTGGAAGGGTGTGAAGCCCGGCGACGATGAGGTGGGGGCAGCCTGGGATACTCCGTGGGGGAAGGGTCGCCCCGGCTGGCATCTGGAATGCTCGGCCATGGCCCTCTCGGAACTTGGCCAAACGCTAGACCTTCATCTGGGAGGCGAGGACCTGATCTTTCCGCACCATGAAGACGAGATCGCCCAGTCCGAGGGCGCCACGGGGTTACCCTTCGCCCGCTTCTGGCTCCACGTGAAGCACCTCCGGGTGGAGGGGAAGAAGATGTCGAAGTCCGCGGGGAACTTCATCACGGTCCGGCAGCTTCTGGAGGAAGGCGTGTCTCCCGCGGCTATCCGTCATCAGCTCATCTCCGCCCAGTATCGGAATGATCTGAACTTTACCCGGGAGGGGCTCGAGGGCTCGAGCAAGGCGGTCGGGCGTCTGTTGGACTTCGAGGAGCGCCTTGCCGGCCATCCGGTGCGCCCGGATGCGGCGTCGACCTCCCTCCCGGCGCTCTCGGACGAGGCAGTGGCCTCGTTCACGCGGTCGATGGACGACGACCTGAACGTGTCGGGCGGCCTCGCCGCCCTCTTCGTCTTCCTCAACCGGACGAACACCCTCCTAGACGCCACGCCGGCCCTCGCCGAGTCGGAGCGCAACCGGGCCCTGGCGGTTCTGGCATCGCTGGACGAGGTCTTGGGCCTGCTCGAGGTGGGTCATCGTGCACGCAACGTCGACGGTGCACTGGAGGAGTGGATCGAGGAACGGATCCAAGCCCGCACCCGCGCGCGGAGCGAGCAGGACTGGGCGGCAGCCGATGCTATCCGCCAGGAACTGGCGGGGCGGGGGATCGTGCTCGAGGACGGGTCTGCAGGCACTCGGTGGAAAGTCAGTCCGCACAATGGTTGACACCCCAAAAGCCGACTTATAGACTATATAGCTCTGTATTTGCTGACGTAGCTCAACTGGTAGAGCAGCCGCCTTGTAAGCGGCAGGTTGTGGGTTCAAGTCCCGCCGTCAGCTCCTTCGCCGTGCTCCGTGACCACGCCGTGCGCACGGCGAAATGCTTGTGAGGTGGGGTACCGAAGCGGTCAAACGGGGCAGACTGTAAATCTGCTGGCTCAAGCCTTCGTAGGTTCGAATCCTACCCCCACCATGGCTCAGCCGGCGCCCCGTGGAGCCGCAAGGAGATCTGCCAGGAGGGATGGAAGGACGCAGGCTCGTATGCGGGAGTAGCTCAGTTGGCTAGAGCATCAGCCTTCCAAGCTGAGGGTCGCGGGTTCGAGTCCCGTCTCCCGCTCTCCGGTCTAGCTTGGAGGACCGGGCAGTACGGCTCCGGTAGCTCAGTGGTAGAGCACTTCCTTGGTAAGGAAGGGGTCGAGGGTTCAATTCCCTCCCGGAGCTCTGGGAGGAGGCTGCTTCCGACAGGAAGCGAAGTCCGGTAGCCGGCCGTACGCGACAGCGATCTGACGGGAACTCTACGAGGCTGAGGAACCGATGGCCAAGGCAAAATTCGAGCGAACGAAGCCGCACGTAAACGTGGGGACGATTGGACACGTAGACCACGGAAAGACGACGCTGACGGCGGCGATCACGCTGATCCAGTCGAAGAAAGGGCTGGGGAGTTTTGTGGCGTT
>SHZS01000025.1 GCA_009692105.1 Gemmatimonadota bacterium
GGATGAGCGGGTCGGAGGGATCTACGATGTAGAGCCGCGTTTCCCCGGTGACCGCGTCCACCGTGGCTTTGACGGAGTTTCGGAGATAGTTCACCCGCCGCCCGCCCGGGAGCTGGTGGGCGCTGGAGAGGGGGAGGGACACCGAGGCCGTGAACCCCTCGAGGATCCAGACGACCCGCCCATCCTCGAGGACCGGATACGGAGCTTCGGGGAAGAGAAGGAAGGGCGCGAGCGCGGTCACCCGCTCCTGGGCCTGCCGACGGATGACGAGCCGACTCTCGGAGCCGACCTCGGCAGCGAGGAGCAGGTTGGGATCCTGGAAGCGCCAAGCCAGAGCCGTCGTGCGCATGATCGAGCCCACCCGGATCCCGTTCGGGTAATCCACCCCGGCGATTCCCTGAGCCCCGTCGGGGCCCAGGAAAGATGCCTCTGTCGCGTTGATCACCGAATAGAGCTGCGGGCGGCTCCCAATGAAGACAGAGGGCCGGGTGAGCCGGAGCTGATCGGGCACTTCCGGTCCCGCCCGGAACTCGGGTGGGATGGCCGTCAGGAACATCGGGAGGCGGCCTTCCTCGCTCTGGCGATTCAGGTGACCTGCAACGGCCCCCATCCCTGTGATGTAGCGCTCCCTCAAGTGAAGGTTCTGCCAGTTCGGATCCGGGATACCCAGCGGATTGACCTCACGAACCGAGACCGCAACCGGCTCGACCCCCTCCGCCGAGACATAGTGATCGAGCGCGACTTCGTGGAAGTCGTAGTATTGGAAGCGAGCCTCGAGCTGGCGGAAGGTCGTGAGGAGGGTCGCGTCCGTCCACACGGGGAGGCGCGTCAACCGATCGAGAGCCTGTGCCCAGGCCGAGGCATCGGCAGGCGCGTAGTCGAGCCGATCCCTCACCATCCCGTCCAGGGCGAACCCCCGTCGTGTGAAGGCCAGCGCGTACTGGATGTACGGTGTCTCTCGATCGAGCTCGTTCGGCTGGACTTGGAAGCGCTGCACGAGGGCCGGATAGACCTGACCGAGCCCGAGCGCGGCGACGGCCAGGGCGATCCCTCCGACCCCGGCCGGAAGGAGCCGCCCACGCCGCGCCCCCCAGAACACCGCAGCTGCCGTGGCGAGGCAGAGGAACGCGATCATGCGGTATCCCGGGATCCGCGCGTTGTGGTCCGCGTACCCGAAGATGCCTTGCACCCCCGAATTCCCTTCGATCAGGAGGCCGAACGGAACGAGGTAGAAACGGAGTCCGACGAGGACCAGGAAGGTCCCGGCCAGCACGCCGAAGTGACGCGTGGGAAGGAATGACAACGCCGGCCGGCCGTTCGTCCATCCGATCGCTCCAGTGGCGGCGTACCCGGCCGTGCACATGGCGGCGATGAGGACGAGGAGGAGCAGTCCGAACCCTACGAACTCCTGGATCAACGGCAGGACGAAGACGTAGAAACCGAGGTCCCGCCCAAGGATCGGATCGGTCGTGCCCCATGGCTCCGCGTGGGCCACGAGCATGGCACGGATCCCGGTCCCCTGCGGAATCAATGCGGCGAACCAGAAGCCGACGAAGGCGCTCACCAGAATCCCTACCCAGGCTACGTAGCTCGCCGGGAGCTGCTCCTGGATGACGAGATCTCCGAACCTTCTCCGTACCTGGAGTCCCTGGAAGGACCTGGCGACGACCCTCAGGTTCGCCCAGGTGACGAGGGCGGTGAGGACCCCGACGAGCACGCGGGCGCCCCATTCCCAGAGCGCTCGGGTCCAGAAGACGTCGGCCACACCCTCCGCCGTGAACCAGAGCAGGTCGACGTACAGCACCACACCCCACCGGCCCAGGAAGAGGAGCAGCAGGAGGGCCAGGAACGCCGTGAGGAGGAGGCGGCCCCCCCGTAGGGACGGGAACACCCCCTCAGACATGGACGCCCTGCGCTGCGAGCCACGCCTCCACCTCCCCGCGGATCTCGCACAGACGCACGGGGTCCCGCGCTTCGAAGCGAGCCACGAGGATCGGCTGCGTGTTCGAGGCCCGAAGGAGCGCCCACCCCTCGGGAAAGAGGATCCGCGCTCCATCCACCGTGATGACTTCGTACCGTCTCCTGAAGTGCTCAACGGCAGCCGAGACGATCCCCACCTTGGACTCCTCGGAGACCTCGATCCTTACCTCGGGGGTGGAACAGTACACCGGGAGCGCGTCCACCCTTGCGGAGAGCGGGCGCTCGGAGCGGGCGACCATTTCCAGGAGCCGGCACGCACCATAGAGGGCATCGTCGGTCCCGATGTAATCGTCCGCGAACATGACATGCCCGGACAGCTCACCTGCGAGTGGGGCACCGGTCTCCTTCATTTTCTCCTTCATGAGGGAGTGCCCGGTCTTCCACATCAGTCCCTTTCCCCCAGCCGCCTCGTACACTTCGGGAAGGAGCTGCGAGCACTTCACGTCGTAGATCAGGAGCTGCCCCGGACCGCGCCGCTCCAGGAGATCCAGCCCGAAGAGCAGGAGGAGGACGTCTCCCCGGATGATCCGCCCCTTGTCGTCTACGGCGCCCAAGCGATCCGCGTCACCGTCGAACGCTACACCGAGCGCCGCGCCCGTTAGGCCCACCTGCCGGATCAGCTCCCGCAGGTTCTCCTCGACGGATGGGTCGGGGTGATGGTTCGGGAAGGTCCCGTCCGACTCGCAATAGAGGGGGACGACCTCCGCTCCGAGCCGCTCGAGCAGCCGCACCGCCACGACCGAGCCGGCTCCATTCCCGCAGTCCACCACAACCTTGACGGGCCCCGCGAGACGAAAACGGCGTGCGAGGTCGTCCACGTAGCGATCCAAAACGAGGGTGTCGGTCCGCTTTCCGTGTCCTGAGGCGAAGTCTCCCTGGAGGATCCGCCCCCGGAGGGCTCGCACATCGTCTCCATAGAAGGAGTCACCCCGGAGCGTCATCTTGATCCCGTTCCACTCCGGCGGGTTATGCGACCCCGTGACCTGCAGCGCCCCGTCGGAGCCCACCATCTTCTCCGCCCAATACGCTACGGGAGTAGGGACAGTCCCGACGCCAAGGACGTCGACGCCGGTCGAGAGAATCCCCGAGATGAGGGCCTCGGCCAGTTCGGGAGAGGAGGGACGGTTGTCGTGCCCCACCACGACCACGGGAGCACGCCCGTCCACACCGCCGGGCTCCTTGGACATGATGAGCACGGTCCCGTACGCACGCCCAACGGCGTGAACGAGCTCGCGCGTGAGATCCTGCCCCACGATCCCGCGAATGTCGTACTCGCGAAAGACGTGTGCCGGAACCGTCATGCCGGAACGCTCATGATAGGACCCCACTCGGCTCGAGGAAGCTCTTCCGGGAGCGTTACCGTACCAGGCCGCTCAGCCCGGCATCCAACCCGCGGAGCCAAAGCCCGTGCGCGGCAGTGAGGGCCCCGTTGAGGAGCCCACTCGGAAAGATCCCCAGAAAGATCAGGACGCCGGCGCAGCCCATGAGGACCGCCGTCACGCTGACAGGCGCCCACGCCGCCAGGGCGCCAGCCGGGGCCGGCCGCATCCACACGTACCATGCCACTCTCAGGTAATAGTAGTACGAAACCACGGTGGTCAGGGCCAGAATCACCGCCAACGTCCAGAGGTGGCTTTCCGCAGCGCCCTGAAGGAGGAAGATCTTCCCCATGAATCCTCCCGTGCCTGGGAAGCCGGCGAGCGAGAGGAGGAAGATCGTGAAGAGGACCCCGAGGAGAGGCTGGGAGGCGCCGAACCCGGCGTAATCCTCGACCTGGAAGCGGGACTCTCCGTGCTCGCTCACGATCATCAGCACCCCGAAGGCGCCGAGGGTCATGATCGTGTAGACCAGGAGATAGAAGAGGATGCTGGCGGTGGCGATCTCGTTTGCGGACGCCACCCCTACCAGGAGGTATCCCCCGTGCGCCAGGGAGGAGTACGCGAGCATCCGCTTCACGTTCGACTGGGTCAGGGCGATCAGGTTCGCCACCACCATAGTCAGCGCGGCCATCCACCACACGACCGGATACCAGGACTCGTAGAGGGAGGAAAACGCTTCTGTGAACACGCGCAAGAAGGCGGCGAATGACGCGGCCTTCACTGCGGCGGCCATGAACGCCGTCGAGGGGGAGGGGGCCCCTTCGTAGACGTCTGGCGTCCACATGTGGAAGGGAGCGGCTCCCACCTTGAACGCGAAGCCGACCCCGAGAAGCCCCATTCCCGCGAGGACCAGACCATTGAAGCCGGCTCCCGCCTCGACGGTGGCCGCGATCTCCCGGAGGTCCACCGTCCCCGCTCCCCCCCACACGAGGGCGATCCCGTAGAGTAGGAACGCGGATGAAAAGGCGCCCAGGATGAAGTACTTGATCCCCGCCTCGGCCGATTTCCTTTCCCCCCGGTGGAACGCGGTGAGGACGTACGCCGCGATGGACATCGTCTCGAGCGCCAGAAACAAGAGGATCAGGTTCGTGGTGCCCGCCATGATCATCATTCCGACCGTGGCCAGGAGGATCAGGGCGTAGAACTCGCCGGGCTGAAGCCCCTGCCGAGCCACGTAGGGAAAAGACACCAGGATCGTGAGGGCGGCGCCCAGCAGGAACACCCAATTGGCGAAGAGCCCGAAGGCATCCAGTGTGATCATCCCAGGCTCTCCCTCCGGCGACACCCAGTGGAGCCACCCATTCGCGACCGCAGCCGCGAGGAGCCCCGCGAGCGCGAGACCGCCCAAGGACCGTGCCCTGTCTGTTGCGTCTGCTTCGGCCTTCTGGATCCTGACGCTGGCGAGGAGCACGACCATCGCCGCGACGGAGAGGACGATCTCGGGGAGGAGGACGAGAGCAAGGTTCGCGGACGAGGCGAGCTGGAGCGTCACGGGGTCCTCGCTCGCGCGATCGGAGCGATGGCAGCCGCCCGCACCTCGGCGCCTCCTCTCGCGAGCTCAGCTAGCGCCCCCGCTTCGCCGTCCGACCCCACGTACTCCACGATCGCGCGCACGGCTGGCTCCATCCGGGAGAGCACGGGGGTTGGGTAGGCCCCGAGGATGATCATCAAGGCCACCAGGGGAGCCAGGATGACGGCTTCCCTCCCGCTCAGGTCGTTCACTCTCTGGTTCTCGGCCCGGTCGAGTCGGTTGAAGAAGATCCTCTGCACCATCGGGAGCATATAGTAGGCCGCGAAGATCACGCCCGAGGTTGCGACGACCGCCGTGACCGGGTAGCGCTCGAAGGTGCCCAGGATAGAGAGGAACTCGCCGATGAAGCCGCTCGTGCCGGGGACACCGATCGAGGTGAGCGCGGCCACGACAAAGGCGGTGGCGAGGAGCGGAGCCACCCGTGCAAGACCACCGAAGTCCGAGATGAGGCGCGTGTGTCTACGCTCGTAGAGCATCCCGATGAGGAGGAAGAGCGCCCCCGTGGAGAGACCGTGCGAGAGCATGACCATGAGCCCCCCCTGGAGCCCGTTCACGGTCAGGGCAAAGGTGCCGATCACCACGAAGCCCATGTGTGCGACCGAGCTATAGGCGACAAGCTTCTTCGCGTCCGGCTGGACGGCCGCCACCCAGGCCGCATACACGATCCCGATGACCCCCAGGGCCAGCATCCAAGCCACGACCGTGGGGTGCGAGGCGGCCTCCGGGAAGAAGGGGAGAACGAACCGGAGGAAGCCGTAGGTCCCCATCTTGAGCAGCACCGCGGCCAGGACCACCGACCCCGGAGTCGGTGCCTCTACGTGCGCGTCCGGAAGCCACGTGTGGAGCGGAAAGATCGGCACCTTGATCGCGAACGCGAGCGCGAACGCAGCAAAGAGCCAGAGTTGCTCCGCGATGGTGAGGGGCGTCCCGAGCAGGTCCAGGATATAGAAGGAGGGCGCCCCGCCCCCCGCCCGCGCTCGGAAGTACAGGTAGAGGATCCCCACCAGCATCAGAAGGGACCCCAGCGCCGTAAAGAGGAAGAACTTCACGGCCGCGTAGATTCTCCGTTCTCCCCCCCAGACCCCGACGATGAAGTACATGGGGATCAGGGTCAGCTCGAAGAACACATAGAAAAGGAAGAGGTCCATCGCGACGAATACGCCCACGATCGCCGTCTCGAGGAGGAGCATCAGCGCGTAGAACGCCCGCCGACGCTCACGGATGTACTGGAAGGATCCGAGGATCGCGAGGGGGAGCGTGAGCGTCGTCAGGAGGACCATCATGAGGGAGATCCCGTCGATCCCGAGCGCGTAGCTCACCCCCCAGGGCGCGATCCACACCGTCCGCGTGGCCAGCTGAAAGAGCGGACCCGCTGAATCGAACGCCCACCAGAGGCCGAGGCTCAGGACGAAGACCCCGGCGGAACACCAGAACGCCACGTTCTTCGAGCGCTCCTCGGACGAAAGGACCACCGCGATGGCCCCCAAGACCGGAACCCACACCAGGGCATGGAGGGCCCAAGCGTCATATCCCACGGCATCCAGGAGGGCGGTCACTGAGGCGTCCTCACGGCGGGCATCCTCACTGAAGGCATCCTCACAGGAGGAGCGCGCCCAGCACCGCGAGCGCCCCCAGGGTGAGGACGAACGCGTAGGTCGTCACCTGTCCCGTCTGGAAGAGAGAGCCGAACCATCCGAGCGCCTTGAACACGCTGCCTACCGCGTTCACGCTCCCGTCGATCAGGATCTGGTCTACCCAGCGCCAAGCAATCCGCGAAGCTCCAAGGAGTGGCCGGACGAAGACTCGGTCGTAGAGCTCGTCCACATACCATTTGTGATAGAGGAGGCCTCGAACGACCCCCACGGGCGCCCCCGATTCGCTCGCGGGACGGATCCCGCGCTTGGACACCGAGCGAAAGGTCAGGCCCACGGTTACGAGGGCCACGCCGGTCGCGATTCCCGCCCAGAGCACGGCCCCCCCTCCCAAGGGCGAAGCCGTCGCGTACCCCCCGGCGTGCGAGAGGTGGATCTCCTGTGCCAGCTCTGTCACTGGCTCCAGCCAGCGCTCGAGCCAGTCGCTCATGGGAAGGAGCCCAAACCCACCGAAGACGGACTCCTGAAGCGACGCGGGGACGTTCAGCCAGCCGCCGAAGAGAGACAGGACAGCGAGGATGCTCAGGGGGATCGTCATGACGAGTGGAGCCTCGTGGAGGTGCTCCGCCTCGCGCTCGCCGGTTCGGTTCGACCCGTAGAAGGTCATGACCATCAGGCGTGTCATGTAGATCGCCGTGAGAACCGCTGCGACCAGGGCCACCCCCCAGAGTGCGGTGAACAGGGCCCCGTACCCACCCGTCCGCGCGGCCCCCGCATACCAGACGATCTCGTCCTTCGAGAAGAATCCAGCGAATGGCCAGATCCCCGCGATCGCCAGGGTCGCGATCCCCATCGTCACCCACGTCACCGGCATCTTGTGTCGGAGCCCGCCCATATTCCGCATGTCCTGGGCGTCCCAGTCCTTGTGGGTAGCGTGGAGCGCGTGATGCATGGAGTGGATGACCGCGCCGGCCCCCAGGAAGAGGAGCCCCTTGAAGAAGGCATGCGTCACGAGGTGGAAGACCCCCGCGACGTATGCGCCGGCCCCCACGCCCATGAACATGAACCCGAGCTGGGACACGGTGGAGTACGCCAGGACCTTCTTGATGTCGTATTGCTGAAGCGCGATGGTCGCCGCGAAGAGGGCCGTCGCCGCGCCGATCGCGGCCACGGTCGCAGACCCCGCGGGAGCAAGCGCGAAGAGCACGGACGCACGGACTACGAGATAGACGCCCGCCGTCACCATCGTCGCCGCGTGGATCAGCGCGGAGACGGGAGTCGGGCCCGCCATCGCATCGGGGAGCCACACGTAGAGAGGGATCTGCGCGCTCTTCCCTGCCGCCCCAATGAGGAGGAAGAGGGTGATCGCCGTCGCCGTGCTCCCACCGTACGCGAGGAGCTCCGGAGCTGCCCCGAAGACGCCCGCATAGTCCACGGCGCCGAGCGATGTGAAGAGGAGGAAGATCGCAACTAGAAACCCGAAGTCCCCGATGCGGTTCACGATAAATGCCTTCTTCCCTGCGTCGGCCTTCTCCCGGTCCTCGAACCAGAATCCGATCAGGAGATATGAGCAGAGCCCCACCCCCTCCCACCCCACGAACATGAGCGGGAAGCTCGCCCCCATGACGAGAACGAGCATGAAGAAGACGAAGAGGTTCAGGTACGCGAAATACCTAGCGTAGCCGGGATCCTCCCGCATGTATCCGACGCTGAAGACGTGAATGAGGAGCCCCACGCCCGTGATCACGAGCATCATGATCATGGAGAGCTGATCGAGCTGGAGCGCCGCCTCGATCCTGATTCCACCGGTCGATATCCAATCCCAGTACCGCACGATCGCCGGGGCCTCGAGCCCGCTCCGGGCCATCCCGACGAAGTTCATCAGCGTGAGGAGAAAGGCTGCGCCGATCGCCCCGGGCCCGATCCAGCTCGGGAGCCCACGCATCCACGGAGGGGGCGCCAACTCCCCCAGCTTCTCCTTGCCGGCGCCCGCGCCCGCGCGAAGCTCGGCAGCACCGCGGACCCCAGCCACCAGCGCGAGCATCCCGTTCCCCAGGAACCCCAGGAGCGGAAGTAGGGGGATAAGCCCCGGAAGCAGCGGGTGGAACTCCGTCATCCGGTCACCACTTCAGCAGGTTGAAGTTGTCGACATCCACCGTCTGGTAGTGCCGGAAGATCGAAATGATGATCGCGAGCCCGACGGCATTTTCCGCGGCCGCGACCGTCATGACGAAGAAGACGAAGAGCTGGCCGTCGATCCCCAGGTACCGGGAGAGTGCTACGAACGACACGTTCACGGCGTTCACCTGCAGCTCGATGCAGAGGAACACGATGATGGCGTTCCGTCTGACGAGGACGCCGAAAGTGCCGATCACGAAGAGGATCGCGCTGAGAACCAGAGCCTCCGTCAGCATCGCTCAGCCTCCCTTCTTGGCGAGGGCGACGGCGCCAATCAGAGCCACGAGGAGAAGGATCCCCACGAGCTCGAAGGGGACCACATAGTCCGTGAAAAGCGGCCGCGCGATCGCCCCGACGATCCCATCCGCGGCGAAGACCCGGTCCAGTTCTCCCGGGCCCGGCAGGTACTCGTACAGTGGGTTCTCGCCTACCCCGCCGAGCTGGCCGACGAGGAGACCGCCCAAGGCGCCCGTAACCGCGAACGCCAGGAACGCCCCAAGCCCCCTCTTCAGATCGGCCCGATAGTCGTGGCCCAGGTTCAGGAGCATGATCACGAAAAGAAAGAGGACCATGATCGCCCCGGCGTAGACCATCAACTGGATCGCCGCCAGGAACTGCGCCTCGAGCAGAACGAAGATCCCCGCTATCGAAGCCAGCGTCCCGACCATAAAGAGAAGGCTTCCCACCGGATTCCTCTGGAGGACGACTCCCACCGCTCCCCCCACGGCAGTGCCCGCGAAGACGTAGAAGAGAATCTCAGGCATAGCTCCCCCATGGCGCATCAAAGCAGGTGCCAGGCAAGGCGGCCGAGCACCGCGACCGAGGCGTACCGGAGCGTACGCCGCAGGGAGCCGCGCGGAGGCCAACGCAGCATGGCGCCGGTTTCATGCACCCGTTCATTCGGAAAGGGGGTCTGAAGGATCCCACAGGAGTGTGCTCGGGTGATCCTGCTCCATCAGGCGATCGAGGTCGTACACGAATCGATCCCGCGTGTACTCCGCGTTCTCGAAGTGGACGCCCACGTGGATGGCCTCGACGGGACACACCTCCTGGCACATGCCGCAGAAGATGCAGCGGAACTCGTCGATCTCGTAGACGATGGGGTAGCGGTTTCCCATGTCGTCCTCGCCCCCGACGAGGCGGATGCAATTCGCCGGACAGACCGTCGGACAGAGCCCACACGCAACGCACTTCGGGCGCCCGTCCGCATGCGTCTCCATCACGTGCGTCCCCCGCCAGCGGGGAGAGAGGAACGGACGCTCCTCGGGATACTCGATGGTCACCTTCTTCGGGTTCACCAGGTGCTTGAAGGTGAGCGCCATTCCCTTCAAGGTGGCGCGGAGGTAGGAGGTCTCCCCCGCCTCCGGGCGATGCATCACCTTGACCGTCACAGCCATATCCGGCCCTTTCTCATTTTGAGCTCCGTCCTGCTCAGCGGCTCGATACCGGGAGCCGTCCCCGCGGCGCCCCGCGAAGGATGCGATCCCGATCCACGAAGAATATGAACCCCGCCGTCGCGATCCCGCTGACCGCGGTTAGGGCCGACCCAAACAAAAATCCCTCCACTCCGAGCTGGTCCAGGACGAGCACCGTACCGGCCACGAGGATCACGTATGCGAGCGCGACCGGGAGCATCACCTTCCACCCTAGGTGCATCACCTGATCGTAGCGGAAGCGAGGCAGCGTCCATCGGACCCAGATGAACAAGAAGACGAAGAACGATGTCTTCACCGCGAAGGCCACGAACGTCACCAACGTCTTCCACCACGCCGGGCTCGCTAGAATCGGCTGTCCAGACTCGGTGAGGCCCGCTACGAGCACCCCGGCGCGCCAGAACATGTCGTCCCCCGACCAGAAGGGGACGCTCCACCCGCCCAGGAAGAGGGTGGCCATGAGCGCGGATGCGGTGAGGACGTGGGCGTATTCCGCGATGAAGAACATGGAGAACTTCATCGCCGAGTATTCCGTATGGTACCCAGTGATGAGCTCGGACTCGGCCTCGGGGAGGTCGAAGGGGAGCCGGTTCGTCTCCGCAAACGACGAGATCACGAAGAAGAGAAACGATAGCGAGAGCGGCAGCGCGTACCAGAATCCCAGCGACTGCTGCTGATGGACGATCTCCGTGAGCGTCACGTTCCCCGCCAGAATCAGGACCGGGATCAGCGAGAGTCCGAGCGCCACCTCGTAGCTCACCATCTGTGCCGATGACCGCACGCCGCCCAGAAACGAGTACTTGTTGTTCGATGACCACCCCGCGAGGAAGAGCCCGTAGACCCCGAGCGAGGAGAACGCCAGCACATAGAGGATCCCGATGGGGAGGTCGGCCACGACCATGTCCACCACACCCCAAGGCGTCGGAAGGGGCGCCGCGACAGGGATCACCGCGAAGGTGACGAGCGCGGGCACGATCGAGAGCGCCGGCGCCAGCACGAAGAAGAAGCGATTCGCCGTGGCCGGCATTGTCTCCTCCTTCAGGACGTTCTTGATCCCATCCGCGATCGGCTGCAGGAGGCCGAACGGCCCCACCCGGTTCGGCCCCAGACGATCCTGGATGAACGCCGAGACCTTGCGTTCGGCGAGCGTCATGTAGGCCACCGCCAGGAGGATCGCCGTAAAGACCACGATCACCTTGATCGCGGTGAAAACGAGGAAAACCGTCGGCGAGAGCTGCGTCACGATCTGCTTCCAGGAAGGGCGACCGGCTCGTTCAAAAGCGCTCCCTGCGTCCCGATGGCCTCGTACGTGAGCCCTTGGAGCTCGGGGGCCAACTCGGCCACGCGGAGGAACGCTGCCTCCGCGCTCTCCGGGACGGCCGCTCCTCCTAATCGCTCGACGAGCGCAGCCAATACCAACCAGGCGGGGCGAGCGAGGCCCGGGGGCCGGACGCCCGGCCAGAACCGTTGAACCCGGCCCTCGACGTTCGCGAAGGTGCCCTCCCCTTCCGCGAAGGTCGTGACGGGAAGCACGGCATGCGCCGAGGACGCCGCGGGGGTCGGATAGCTACCGAGGTAGACATAGAGCCCGGCGCTCGGCCCAAAATCGACTCCGACATCCCGAAGCTCGTCGCCCAGCACGAGGAGCGTCCCCCGATGGGCCGCCCACCCCTCGAGCCCGCCCGTCCCATCGTCCTTCCCGACCCGCGTCATCCCCAGGATCTCGGCACCCATCCGGTTCGGGACCAAGTCGTAGCGGCGAGTGAGCGTCGGGAACCCCGGCAACGGGATCTCCTTCTCCGCACGCTCGGAGCGGAACACGATCTCTCCACCTCCCAGCGCCCGGACCAGGTGGGCGAGCGCGCCCAGGTCCTCGTTCGAAGAGGAGGCGGAGGCAACGGCCATCACGGGCTGGGGAGCATTGGCCAGACGATCCGCAACCTGCCTCAGGGCGAGTCCCCACTCCAACGCCACGCCATCCGCCGAGGAGCCGACCACAGGGACCTCAATCCGGTCCTGTCGGTTCATCCACTCGTATCGGTGGCGTCCGTAGTCGCACATCCAGTGATGGTTCACCTCGAGGTTCGCCCGGGGGCGCAGGCGCTGGACCACGTCGTCCCGGACGTGCAGGTCGATGTTGCACCCCTGAGAGCAGTTCGGGCACACGGATGGCGAGTGGTCCAAGTCCCAGGCCCGAGCCTTGTGCAGGAAGTCCTTCGACACGAGGGCACCCACCGGGCAGATGTCCACGATGTTGCCCGCGAACGCGGACCCCTGGAGCCCTTCCTCGAAGAAGGTGTCGATGACGGACCGGTTTCCGCGCTCGACGACGGTGAGCCTTGGGTCCTTCGCCACCTCGTCCATGAATCGGACGCACCGCGTGCACCTGCCGCAGCGGTCCCCGTAGAAGAGCACGTCCCTCCCGTAGTCGTCCCTCCCGAAGCCCCGCTTCGGCTCCCGGCTCCGCCCGTGCACGCGTCCCTCGGCATGAACGTAGTCCTGGAGCTTGCACTCCCCCGATTGATCGCAGACTGGACAGTCGAGCGGGTGGTTCGCCAGGTAGAACTCGAGTACGCCCTGACGCATCTCCTTCGCCTTCGGGCTCTCCGTGTGGACCACCTGGCCCTCCTGAAGCTCCGTCACGCACGATGGGGCAAGCTTCGGCGCGCCCTGCACCTCCACGAGGCAGAGGCGACACTGGGCGGGAGAGGAGAGCCCCGGGTGATAACAGTAGTGCGGCACCCAAACGCCCACGGTCTCGGCGGCCTGGAGGATCGTCGTGCCCTTGGGCACGGTCACCGTTCGGCCGTCGAGCGTGGCCGTCACCATAGGCTTCGTCGCGCTCTCGCTCATGGGGCCATGCCCAGCCAGACCAGGGTCAAACCACGCCTACGGCTTCGCCGCGGCGGATCAGGGCCAAGTAGTCGTCTCGGAACTTCTGGATCGAGGAGGCCACGGGCACGGCGGCGGAGTCCGAGAGCACGCAGATCGTGGTCGCGGTCATCTGGGTGCCGAGCGCAAGCAGCGTTTCCAGATCTTCCTCAGTCCCCTTCCCCCCTTCGATCCGCCGGAGAATCCGGGACAGCCAGGTGGTCCCCTCGCGGCAGGGTGTGCACTGCCCGCAGGACTCGTGTGCGAAGAACTCGACCATCCGACGGACCTGCTTCACGATGTTCGTTCGATCGTCCATGACGATCACGGACGCGCACCCGAGCATCGAGCCACTCTTCTGGACTCCCTCGTAGTCCAGGCAGCAGGCAAGGCACTCGTCCGCCGACAGAATCGGGACGGAGGCGCCACCCGGGATTACGGCCTTGAGCTTCCTCCCCTCCTCGAAGCCTCCACAGACGTCGTAGATGAGCTCGTTCATAGGGAAGCCGAGGGGAAGCTCATAGTTCCCGGGGCGCCGCACATGCCCGCTCACGCAAAAGAGCTTGGTGCCGGGGCTCTTCTCCGTGCCCCATTGGCGGTACCACTCGCCCCCGTTTCGGACGATGTGCGGAATGGCGCAGAGGGTCTCGACGTTGTTGATCGTCGTCGGACGGCCGAAGGCCCCGACCGCCGCCGGGAAGGGGGGCTTCACCCGGGGGAGCCCCCTCCGGCCTTCGAGGGAGCTCATGAGGGCGGTCTCCTCCCCGCAGATATACGCCCCCGCTCCCTGGTGCACGGTCACATCGATCGAGACGCCGGAGCCCAAGATATTCGCCCCCGCCAGGCCGGCCGCGTACGCCTCTTCCACGGCGCGCGCCAGCACCTGGTTCGCCTCGAAGAACTCCCCACGGCAGTAGATGTAGACGTGGTCGGCCTGGATGGCCAAGGCTCCGATGAGGCAGCCCTCGACGAGCTGGTGAGGCGTCCATCGGAGGAGCTCTCGGTCCTTGAACGTCCCGGGCTCCGATTCGTCCGCGTTGCAGCAGAGGTAATGGGGACCGCGCTTCTCCTTGGGCATGAAGGACCACTTAAGGCCAGTGGGGAACCCGGCCCCCCCGCGCCCTCGGAGCCCGGATTTCTTCACCTCCTCGATGACCGCCGCGCGCCCCATCTCGAGAGCCTTCCGAAAGCCCACGTATCCGTCCAACTCTCGCCAACCGTCGATCGTGCGCGTGCGGGGTTTGCCCCAACCGCGACTGACGATCTGGACCTCTTTCTCGTGGACGTAGGGATACGCCATGCTACTGCACCTCGCGGATCATCTCGCCTCCGTGCGGAGCCGATCGAGAAGCGCCGGAACCCCGGCGGGCGTCACGTTCTCGTAGTAGCGCGAGTTGATCTGGACGGCCGTGGGGAAGCCACACGCGGCCAGGCACTCGACCTCCGTCACGGTAAAGACGCCGCCCTCTGAGGTCTCGCCCAGCTCGGTCCCGGTGTACTCCAGGAACGCGTGCAGGACCTCGTCCCCCCCGCACAGATTGCAGGAGATGTTCGTGCAGACCTGGATCAGGAAGCGGCCCACGGGCCGCTTGTTTAACATCGTGTAGAAGCTGGCCACCCCCCGGACCTCCGCCTCCGGAATCCCCGTGAGTTGGGCGATCTCTTGCAGCGTCGACGGCGAGACGTGCCCCCTCACTTCCTGGGCGAGCGCGAGGACCGGAATGAGGGCGCCCTGCACGTCCGGATACCGCGTGAGGATCTTCTCGAAGCGTGTCTTGTAGGGGCCCTCGAAGAGCGGCGCGTCCGGATTCCGCTCGACGAGCATAAAGGGGAAGGCCGGGGCGCCCGAAGGATGGCCTCCGTCCAGGGCACGGGCTCCGATGTACTCGTCCCCCCGCACCTCGGCCTCGGTCAGCTCGAACTGCCCCGTGTTCCCAGCCCACCCGGGATTTCGGAAGGGGATCTCAGACGGGCGCGCAGAATCCAGCGGGCTGCTCACCGGTCAATCTCCCCCAGGACGATGTCGAGACTCGCATTGACCATGATCACATCGGCGAGCAGTCCGCCCTCGACGAGGCGTGGGATGGTCGAGAGGTTAACGAACGACGGCGGACGAATGCGCCAGCGCACAGGCTTCGGGCCGCCGTCGCTCACCACGTACATCCCGAGCTCACCTTTCGACCCCTCGATCGGGAAGTAGGATTCGCCTGGCGGAGCCTTCACGCCCTCCATCACGAGCTTGAAGTGATGGATCATGGACTCCATGTCGTTCATGCAGTCGGTCTTGCCGGGAAGGGTCACCCGTGGGTCTTGGACATTGATGGGCCCGTCGGGAAGTCGATCCAGTGCCTGGATGAGGATGTGGCAGCTTTGGCGCATCTCCTCCACCCGGACCAGGTAGCGGTCGTAACAGTCGCCGTGCTCCCCGATCGGGACCTCGAAGTCGTAGCTCTCGTAGTCGTAATACGGTCGGTCCTTCCGGAGGTCGTACGGGACACCCGAGGCCCTGAGGTTGGGGCCCGAGAGCCCCGCGTTGATCGCATCCTCGCCCGAGATCACACCCACGCCCTGGGTACGGCCAATGTGGATCCCGTTGTTCGTGAGGAGGAGATCGATCTCGTCGATCGTCTTCGGGACCGTCTCCGCAAAGTGCCGCACGCCCTCGGCCCACCCATCGGGAATGTCGGCCATCATGCCACCGACCCGTGTGGCGGAAGTCGTGATGCGGGCCCCCGTGAGCGACTCGTGGAGCTTGTAGACCCGCTCGCGTTCCTGGAACGCGTACAGGAAGGGAGTGATTGCGCCCACATCGATCGCCCAGGTGCCTAGCCAGAGCAGATGCGAGAAAATCCGGTCCAGCTCCATGCAAATGACCCGGACCACCTTGCACCGCTCGGTTACCTGAACGCCCATCATCTTCTCCACCGCCATGACGTAGGCGCAGTTGTAGATGAGGGGAGCGAGATAATCCATGCGATCGGTCAGGGTGACGATCTGGTTCCAGGTGCGGTACTCGCCGAGCTTCTCGAATGACGAGTGGAGATAACCGATGTGCGGGATGCACCGGACCACGGTCTCACCGTCCAGCTCGAGCACCAGCCGGAGAACCCCATGGGTGGCGGGGTGCTGGGGCCCCATGTTGATAAGCATGTTCTGGGACCCGATCTCTGGCACCGCCAGGGTCGCGGGGGAAGCCAGCCCCAACCGGGGGCGGAAGTCCATCCCCGCCTCCGGGGTCCGGGATACCTCGAGCTCGACCGTGCGCTTTGCCATCGTCAGTCGGCTCCGCCCTCGTGCGATTCCCTTCGCGCCTCCGAACCGTCATCCGATGCCTCGCGCGCAGAGGCTCTCGGGACCGCTCCCCCACCCGTTTCCTTCCAAGGAACCGCCTGGGGCACCCCCCCGAGTTCAAGCTCGAGGGGTGTGTAGTAATCTTCGGGATCGTGGGAGAGAGCCCGCCGCGTCTGTTCCGCACGGGAGAACCGTCCCCTCAGCGGGAAGTCCTTCCGGAGCGGATGGCCCTCCGCATAGTTCTCCGGCATGAGTATGCGCCGCAGATCCGGGTGGCCCTCGAAGTGGACGCCGAACATGTCGTAGACCTCCCGCTCGAGCCAATCCGCCGTTCCCCAGAGGCGGGTGACAGAATCGATCCGGAGGTTCGTGAGCGGGAGCTCCACCTTCACCCGGAGCGCCCGTCGATGAGGAATGGAGTAGAGCTGATAGACGACCTGGATCGGACGTCCTCCGCCATAATCCACCGCCGTAACGTCGGAGAGGAAGTTGAAGCCCTGGCTCAGCTCGTCCTTGAGCCAGGTAAGGAGCTCGACGATGCGGGAGGCATCCACGTAGACCACGTGCTCGTCCCCCGCTACGACCTCGTGGCGGAGCACGGCGGAGCCGAAGCGCTCTCGGAGGGCTGCGACGGACGGGTGACCGGGGACACTCCCGAGGTCACTCCGGAGAGCCTGCGTCAAGGAATTCGGTCTCCGGGTCGGTCCTGCGGAGTCCCGTGGACCAGCCCACTCGCCCTGTTCTGGAAAGTGGAGTTCCCGAAGGGCCCCGAGAGGGCTCGGACCTCCTCGCTCCCGGCATTGGGTACTCCGGCGCTCTCCGGAGTCTCGCTCCGATTCTCCGCGTGCCGGGCGAGAGTCTCTCCGCGAATCTTCTCCTGGATCATCATGAGCCCGTAAATCAGAGCCTCCGGCCGCGGCGGACATCCGGGCACGTAGACGTCGACGGGAATGATCGTGTCGATCCCCTGGACCATGGAATAGACGTCAAACACGCCCCCCGACGATGCGCACGCACCCATCGAGACGGCCCACTTGGGCTGCGGCATCTGATCCCAGACCCGCCGGAGCACGGGTGCTAGCTTGTATGGGACCCGTCCTGCGCAGATGAGTACATCCGCCTGTCGGGGCGAGAACGCCATGCGTTCCATCCCGAAGCGGGCGAGGTCCTGGTTCGAAGCCGCGGAAGCCATCATCTCGATCGCGCAGCATGCCGTCCCGAACGGCATGGGCCACAATGAGTTGCGGCGTGCCCAGTTGACTACGAAGTCCACCTTCGTAGTCAGGAAGGTTGGAGTCCCCGACCCGAACAACCCTTCCGTGAGGCCACCCCTGGAGGGCGCAGAACCCTCAGTGGTCCGGTCGCTCATTTCCAGTCCAGCACTCCCTTACGCCACTCGTAGATGAGCCCCACGACGAGCACGCCCGTAAAGACCGCGACGGCGGCAAACGCCTGCCATCCGAGGGACCTTGCGGCCACCGCCCAGGGGATCAGGAAGACCGTCTCGAGATCGAAGATGATGAAGCTCAAGGCGACCATATAGAACTTCACCGAGAAGCGAGCCCGCGTGTCCCCGAGGGGGATCATGCCGGACTCGTACGGCATCTCCTTCTCCGGAGTCGGCCGCCGGGGGTTCAGGACGTGCGAGGCCACGAGCATCCCGACAGCGTTCGCCACGGAAACGCCGAGCAGGATGAGGACCGGCAGGTAGCTCGAAGACATGACCCCGGGGAAGCGCAGCGCTTGTGAAATCTTTCACTAGGCGACCGCACAAAATGTACCGTCGAGGCACCCCGTAGAGCCAGCCCGAGCGGGACTTTTGCCCCTCGGTCTCCCCTCCTGTATACTCCCCGGCGTCCCCCGATAGAACCCGCTAAAACGACCTGAGGGAGCGCCCGGTTACCGGGAAGCCATGACGATCAAGAACGACCGGTGGATCCGAAGGATGGCTGAGGAACAGGGAATGATCGATCCCTTCGAGCCGGGGCAGGTCCGGAAGGGAACGATCTCCTACGGGCTCTCGTCGTATGGGTATGACATCCGGGTCGCCTCGGAGTTCAAGGTCTTCACGAACGTCCACAGCGTGGTCGTGGACCCGAAGGTGTTCGACCAGAGGTCCTTCGTGGACGTCCAGGGCTCCGAGTGTATCGTCCCTCCCAACTCCTTCGCATTGGCGAGAACCGTCGAGTTCTTCCGCGTACCTCGCGATACTCTTGTTCTCTGCGTGGGAAAGAGCACGTACGCGCGTTGCTTCAGCGGTGACACCCGCGTGGCACTCGTCGACGGATCAGCTCCGACGCTCGAGGAAATGGCAAGGCGTTCCGCTGACGGAGAGATGTTCTGGGGGTACAGCCTCGATCGTTTCGGTCGCGTCATCGTATCACTCCTCGATGCGCCGCGATTCGTTGGCACCGACCCCCTGATCGAGCTCACCCTCGATGACGGGGCAGTCATCCGGTGCACTCCGGACCACGAGTTCGTCAGACGAGATGGCCGCGTGGATGCCGCAGCTGGGCTTCGCCCCGGCGATTCACTAATGCCGCTGTACCGGGCATTGGCGAGAGGGTATGAAGTCGTCTATCAGCCCTTGAATGGCAACCTCTATCCGACCCATTGCCTGGCGGACGAGTGGAATCTCGCGAATCTCGTATACGACGAGGTCCCGGGCACACATCACCATCACCATCACCGGGACCACGACCGACGTAACAACAACCCGTGGAACGTCGAGCGGATGCCTGCCTCGGACCACATCCGTCATCACAACGAACAGACCTATGGCGAGGAGTTCGACCCAGACGAGCACAGTGTTTCGATACGCCGGGCGCTGCGACGCCTCTCACAGGATCCGGAGTGGAAGGCAGGGTTCAGTCGGCTGCAACGGTCGCGGGCCAACGGGTTCTGGAACGAGGAGAAATACGCCGAAGCGCGCGTCCAGTTACGGGAAGGACAGGTGGCGAGTTGGACGCCCCTCCGTCGTTCCCACGCGCAACAGCGGATGACGGAGTTCTATCGGAATGCCGCCAATCGCAGGTGGCAGTCGGAGAAGAGCCCGCGGGCCTGGGAGAATGCGAGTCCGGAAAGGCGCGAGCAGCAACGAGAGATCGCCCACTCAGGCCCCCGAAACCATCGCATCATCGGCGTGCGCGATCTTCCTGGAGTCCACGACGTCTTCTGTTTGACGGTGCCAGAGGCGGGCAACTTCGCCCTCGATGCGGGCGTTTTCACCTTGAATTGCGGCATCATCGTGAACGTTACTCCTTTGGAGCCTACCTGGCGGGGCTATCTGACCATCGAGATCTCGAATACGACCCCCCTCCCCGCGAAGATCTATGCGAACGAAGGAATCGCGCAGCTCCTCTTCTTCCAGAGCGACGAGGAGCCCGAGGTCGCGTACGAGGACCGGGGCGGGAAATACCAGGACCAGAAAGGAGTCACACTTCCTAAGCTGTGACGCGGAGCGCACATGCTTGAGCTCCCCTCCCCTGTGAAAGCTGCGATCCCTGACCCGCGATGGAGAGTCCGCTCAGCCCAGCGCCGCAATACTAGACCGGACCGCCGCCGCGCTCTTCTCAAGCTCCGCGCGCTCGCGCTCCGTCAGCTCCACCTGGATGATCTCCTGCAGTCCCCCTTTACCCAGCTTGCACGGAACGCCGAGGAAGATCCCCGTCTGACCGTATTCTCCCTCCAGGTATGCCGCGCACGGGAGGATTCGCCGCTTGTCCTTCGCGATCGCCTCTGCCATCTGGACCGCGGCGGAAGACGGCGCGTAATACGCGCTTCCGGTCTTGAGATACTCGACGATCTCCGCGCCACCGTTCCGGGTGCGCTCGATCAACGCATCGATCCGGTCCTCGGAGAGCAGTTGCCGGATGGGGATCCCACTCACGGTGGTGTAGTCCACCAGCGGCACCATCGAGTCCCCATGCCCACCGAGGACGAGCGCCTGGATGTCCTCGACGCTCACATCGAGCTCCATCGCGATGAAGGTGCGGTACCGGGCCGTGTCCAGCACGCCCGCCATCCCGATCACCCGCTCGCGGGGGAACCCGGTCGTCTTCATGGCCACGTACGCCATGACGTCCAGCGGATTCGAGACCACGATGATGATGGACTCGGGCGCGACTCGAGCGATCTCCGCGGAGACGGACCGGACGATCCCCGCGTTTATCTTGAGGAGGTCGTCCCGGCTCATCCCGGGTTTCCGTGCGATCCCGGCCGTCACGATGAAGATCTCCGAGCCTTCGGCGGCCTCGTAGTCGGCGGACCCGGTGACCCGGGTGTCGAAGCCTTCGATCGACCCGCTCTGCCACTGATCGAGCGCCTTTCCCTGAGGGATCCCATCCACGACGTCGATGAGCACCACCTCCCGAGCCAGCTCGGACTCGGCCAACCGCTGCGCACAGGTGGCTCCGACAAACCCGGCGCCCACCACCGTGATCCTCCTCATCACCGTCCTCGTTGGAGCGCTGTCCTAGAAAGCGCTGTCCCAGAAGCAATCCGTCGCAAGCTACCCGGGGCCCCCGATGAGTGTCAAACGCCCTGCGCCACTAGGGAGTAACACCGATCGGGAAGGTACCGGGGGCCTCCCATGGAAGCAGAAGATGGGTGGCCGGAAGGGCCTGCGGGCCTGCGCACTCGACTTTATGAAACGGTGGGGTAGGTCAGTATCGGCCCGCCCGGGGGCGACCCGCGCCTAGTTGCCCGGCGAGCCGCCTCGACCGGGTCCGAACATGATGTCGCCGTTCGGGCCACCCCCGAGGCTTCGGATGCGGTTTCCGAACTGATCCCGGAGGAACTGGAGGCGTAGTACCTGCGACGGTTGGAGGAACTCGAGCAGACGCTCCTCCTCCTGCACCCTGAGGGCGGCCTCCCGCTCTCGCAGAGTGCGCGCCTCAATAATGAGACGCCGAGCCTCGTCTTCGGACCCCGGCTGCGACAGGGTCCGACGGATCTCTCGCTCGACCTGCATCCGCCGGGGTAGGATCTCACCGCGGCTCGCGGCGTAATCTCGGAGCACCTCGGCTAAGAGCGCCTGCTGCTCCGAATCCAACTGGAGCTCCCGCGCCATCTGGGCCTGGAACTGCCCCTGGATCCGGCGCAACATCTGCTGCCGCGTGAGCTCGTTCGGCGGCCCCGAGCGCCCCTGAGGAGCCCCTTGGGGAGGCCCCTGAGCCACGCCCCCCATCGGGCTACCGAGCGACAGGATTCCAAGGAGCATCAGCGAAAAGAGCGCGTGCATCACGGCTCCATCTCCTCCACCAGCATCCGGAGCATGTCGTCTGGAAGGGCCTCGACGATCGGCTCGCCTGCCACCAGCCAGTCCTGCCCATACCAGTCCACCGCTGGTTGAGCCTCGAGGGCCACCGTCCACATGGGTTCTGGCTCCGGCTCACGCTGCCAGAAGGTTCCGATCCCCAGGGCGAGGGCGGCGACAGCGGCCGCGCGAAGGAGCCGGGGAAGGAGTGTACTCTTTTGCCGGCCCGGGGCCTTACGGGCTGCTTCCAGAATGGAGGAAAGGAGCGAAGCGGGAGGCTCGGGGCGTCGAGCCCGGAGCTCCGCGATGAACCGCGCTTCCTCCCGGCAATCCGCGCAGCGGACCAGGTGCTCCGCCACCCCGGCCCGATCCTCCTCGGCCAGCTCCTCCCCGGCAAAGCCCGGGCTCGCGGAACCCTGTGCGACGTACAGGGGGAGCAGGTCTCGGATCCGGGCGCACTCGCCCGCAGGCTCTCGCAGCCGATCCTCAAACACAGAGTCGTTGTCGTCCTCACTTCTCATTGAAGCCACTCCCGCAGCCTTCCGATGCCGTAGTGGTAGTTGACCCGGGCCGCACCCTCCAACGACCCGATCACCTCCCCGACCTCCCGAAAGCTGAGCCCATCGAACAGCCTCAGGGACACGCTCAACCGCTGCTTCTCCGGCAGACGATCGAGGGCCACCCGGATCCTCGCCACATCGTCCGCCTCGAGCACCCGCGCATCGGGCGCTTCCCTCCCGTCCTCAAAAGGTCCGTCCTCAAAGCCACCTGCCTCGTCGATGGATTCCTCACGCCGACGACCCCGGCTCCGGATGAGCCCCAACGCCTCATTCCGAGCGATCGCCAACAACCACGTCCGGAAGGCGGACTCTCCCCGGAACCCCTCCAGCCGGTCCAGCACCTTTAGGAACGTGTCCTGCGTCACGTCCGCCGCCAGATCTTCGTCCTTCAGGAAGCCGAGGACGAAGCGATATACGACCCCCTGGTGACGGATGACGAGCTGTTCCAGCGCCCGGGCGTCGCCCTGAACGGCAAGCTCGACAAGCTCGGCGTCCGCCGGATCCCGGGATCGGCCTGGGTCGCTCACCGAACTCACCGATGGGTGGACGCGGGAAGCTGGGTCTCTGTTAAACGACCCCGGCCCCCGGGAAGGGATCGGGAGGATCCTCCCGACCCTCCTGCCCAGAGGCTTTCCCCATGGGAGGGGCTAATCCCTGGACCCCTTCCCTCTCTGGGCCACTCGGGTCCGAAGCTGCCTCGAGGGCTTGAAGACCGGAACCATCCGCGCCGCTACACGGACCGAGTCTCCAGTGCGCGGATTTCTCGCCTTTCGCGCCTTTCGTGCCCGAACCTTGAAGGTACCGAAGCCCCGGATCTCGATGCTTTCCCCGTTGGTGAGCGCCTTCTTCACCGCGTTGAGGAACCCGTCCACAACCAGAGCGCAGTCCTTCTTGGTGACTCCGGGCCCGATGGCCGCCGACACTTCCTCAACGAGGTCTGCTTTCGTCATCCCTGCCCCCTCTGGCTTGGTCCATGAGCTGAGTAAACTTCCGGAAGAGGTGACGGGCATCGTGCGGCCCCGGGGCAGCCTCCGGATGGTACTGCACGGAGAACACCGGTAGCGACGTGTGCTCGAGCCCTTCCAATGTCCCGTCGTACAGGTTGAGGTGGGTGGCCCGTAGCTCCGATGCGCCCGCAATCGTGCCGTCGTCGGTCAACTCGACCGCAAAGCCGTGGTTCTGCGAGGTGATCTCGACGCGATTCCCGTCCAGCGATCGAACCGGGTGGTTCACACCGTGGTGGCCGAACGGGAGCTTGTAGGTTCGCGCCCCGAAGGCCCGGCCGATGAGCTGGTGCCCGAGGCATATCCCGAAGATCGGAATGCCGCGCTCCGACAGCCGGACGATCGTCTCCGCGGCCTCAGGTATGGCAGCCGGATCACCCGGACCGTTCGACACAAAGACACCGTCGGGGTTCTCCGCCAGAATCTCCTCCGCAGTCGTCGACGACGGAACTACCGTGACCCGACACCCCTCCTCGGTGAGAAGGCGCGGGGAGTTGGCCTTGACGCCGAAGTCGAACGCGATGACGTGGAAGCGTGCCTCCCCGACGGCGGGAACCTCATAGCGCGACTCCGTCGAAACTCCGCACGCGAGCTCCAGCCCCTCCATTCGGGGATGGGCCTCGATCCGGGCGGCCAGCTGCTTTTCCGAAACGGAGATGGGGGCAATGCCGCCCCGCATCGCACCTCGGTCACGTAGATGACGGGTGAGCGCACGGGTATCCAGGTCTTCGATCGCGATCACGCCATGGCGGGTGAGGTATTCCCCGAGGCTCCCCCTCGACCTCCAGGACGAAGGTCGCCGAGCAGCCTCCCGCACGATGAATCCCGCCACCGTCGGGGCCCCGGATTCCCCATCCTGATCGTTCACCCCGTAGTTCCCAATCAGGGGGTACGTCATCGTGACGAGCTGGCCCGAGTACGACGGATCGGTGAGGACCTCCTGGTACCCGGTCATCCCCGTGTTGAACACCACCTCCCCCAGCGCGATGCCGTGCGCGCCGAGGCTTCGGCCCTCGAAGCGACGCCCGTCCTCGAGGAGGACGTAGGCGCGCGAGCCCTCGCCGTAGTCGGACACTGGAGTGTTCCTGAGCGGGGGATGGACGAGCACGTTGGGAATGCCGTGTGGAGAATGTAGAGAGGCCCGAACTCCCGTCAAGGCGAGGAGTTACCGCTTTCCTCCGCCATGCACCCCGTCCTATCTTCCGCGGCCCGAGCCCCCCACGACTACACGCAAGCTGCTACGGATCCATCCGCGGCATCCTACGAGGTCCCCGACCGCATGAACCCCCAGCCGCCAGTGACGTCGGGTCCCGCTCCGGGGCCGGCCGTGTGGATCCACGTGGATGAGTCGTGCCTGGGGAACCAGTTCCAGGGTCGCGAAAACCCCGGCGGCGCCGCGGGCCTCGTCGAGTTCTGGACGAGCGAAGGATGGATC
>SHZS01000026.1 GCA_009692105.1 Gemmatimonadota bacterium
GATCTTCCCCTGCGGTTGAGCAATCGGATGACGACCCGGTTAGGACAGATGGTCCCAGGGTTCGGGGACGTATCCCGTTCCGTGGTGG
The DNA here is from genome assembly GCA_009692105.1 of Gemmatimonadota bacterium. Lineage (GTDB taxonomy): Bacteria > Gemmatimonadota > Gemmatimonadetes > Longimicrobiales > Gaopeijiaceae > SHZS01. Next base: position 89 of record SHZS01000026.1, read on the forward strand.
AGATTGCCCTGAACGTGGACCTCATGCTCGAGGGAAATGGGCGTGAGCGTATCGACACTATCGTCCATGAGATGGCGCACGTCGCCGACTGGCTGTTCAACGGGGAGCTTGGTCACGGATCCAGCTGGCGTGGCTGGGCGGAGTACGCAGGGTGCAAGGAGAGTGCGTGCACTGAGGAGACACTTCGGCGACGAAGCCGCGGGGTGACCCGGGTGACCCGCGTTCCTCGGCTTCCGGGGGCTGCCCGCGAGCTAGCGGCGTAGCGCCGTCCACGTCACCTGGGCCGGACGCGCGTTCATAATCGCGCGTCCATCTAGTGCTTCTCGGCCGCGCCTTGGCTATCGAGTGCCGGTCGGCGCTCAGCACCACCCGTGCTCAGCTTGCCTTGACGCCTCCCTCGAGGATGGACAACGTCGCCGCGTGACTGTCGAGTAGCGCGCGGACGCCGAGAGGGATGGTGCAGTTGTGATCGACGTGCCCGAAGGGCAGATCGGCGACCGCGGGAATGCCCAGCCGGAGCGCGAACTCATCGATGACCTGCGGGGTGCGATCATCCTGGCCATCGGGGGAACCGGTGAACCGACCGAACGCCAGGCCCGCCGCCCCCTCGAAGACTCCCGCCCTCTCCAATTGGACAAGCATCCGGTCCACGCGGTAGGCGGGCTCCCCGGCATCCTCGAGGATCAGGATGCGCCGTCGGGCGTTCGGAGCGTCCCGTGAGCCGCATAGGGCGGCCAGGAGGGCGAGGTTTCCTCCGAAGAGCGGACCCTCTGCCCGGCCGGGCACGAGCGTCCTGGGGCTCGGATCTCCGGATCGACGCGGAAGGACCCCCGGCGGGTCTTCGGAGAAGAGGACCGACCGGAAGGATTCCTCGGTCTCGGGCGGGAACGCGGCACCGGGGTGCGGACCGTGGAACGAGATCACACCGATCGCTGCGTGACGGACATGGATGGTCGTATGGTCGCTGAACCCGATGAAGGGAATCGGATCCTTGCGCTGTCGGGCGAGCTTCAGGCGGTCCAAGATGCGAAGCGTCCCATAGCCGCCACGGAGCGTCCAAACCCCATCCGTCTTCGGGTCGTCGAAGGCGCCCTGCAGATCGGCCAGGCGCTCCTCGTCCGTGCCGGCCAAGTATCCGGTGCGGCGGGTAGCCGAGGGATAGACCACCGGCTCCAGCCCCAAGCGACGGCAGCACTGCGCCGCGCGCTCGATTCGCTCAGGGTCTATTGGGCCCGCAGGAGCTACGAGTGCGATTCGGGCACGCGGGCGCAGAGCACGCGGACGAGAGGGGGGAGGATGGACTCTCATGGTACGAGTATCGTGCCGTTCTTTGGATCATACCACCAGGAGGCTTCGATCCCCGGGCGCGCTCATGCGCATGAGTGCCCTCCGATCGCTGCGATAGGATGGGCGTGACCGAGGTGGAAGAATGAGGGGCTGGCCCGACCGGTGGCCCTATCCCGCTGGTTCTGGAGGGGTGTCGGCTCCCACTGCGATGGTCGCCACCACGGATCGGTACGCGAGCGACGTCGGTGTGGCGGCCCTCCGTGCCGGCGGGAGTGCGGTGGACGCTGCGATCGCGGTGTCGTTTGCTCTAGCGGTCGTGAACCCGGAGGCGGGGAATCTCGGTGGCGGCGGCCTCCTCCTCGTCCGCACCGCCGAAGGGGAGGTGGCTTCCCTCGACTTCCGCTCCCGTGCACCCTTGTCGGCGACTCGGGACATGTTCGTGGGCCCGGGCGGAGTCGCGACCGACCGCTCGCTTCACGGGCACCTCGCCGCGGCCGTTCCCGGTTCCGTGCAGGGGATGTGGGAGGCCCATAGTCGCTTCGGAATTCTCCCCTGGGCGGCGCTGGTCGAGCCTGCGGTCGGGCTTGCCATGGGGTTTGTGATCGGGAAGCGGTTCCTTCGCTCGCTAATAGCTCCGATCGTGGACGAGCTCCGCCGCTTTCCGTCCAGCGCCACCGTGTTCCTTCCGGGGGGTCGCGTGCCGGGTGCGGGAGAAACCCTTCGCCAGCCGGAGCTCGCCGCGACGCTCGCGGGGATCCGTGACGCCGGGCCGGACGGGTTCTACCGCGGAGCCACCGCGGACCGGATCGTCGACGAGATGCGGAGGGGCGGAGGCCTCATCGCGCACGAGGATCTCGCGTCGTATGAAGCCGTGTGGCGCGACCCTCTGACGATCTCCTATCGCGGCCACACGATCATCACGATGCCCCCCCCATCGTCGGGCGGAGTCGTTCTCGCCCAGACGTCCCACCTCCTCGACCCGTTCTCCTTGTCCGCGCTGGACTGGCAGGGGGCGGAGCACATCCATCTCATGGCGGAGGCGTGGAAGAGGGCTTTTGCCGATCGGAACCAGCGCCTCGGCGACCCGGACTTTGTGCACCTTCCGACTGAGGAGCTCACCTCCCCAGAGCACGGCGAGCTTCGGGGTAGAGGGATCTCTCGAGAAAGAGCGACTCCGTCGGGGGAGATCGTAGCCTTGAAGGGTGGGGGGAGGGAAGGGAATCACACGACCCACTTCTCGATCGTAGGCCCCGACGGTGATGCGGTCGCGGTCACGACCACCCTCAACACCTGGTATGGGAGCAAGCTCGTGGTCGAAGGGACCGGGGTGCTCCTGAACAATGACATGGACGACTTCACCATCGCGTCCGGGCTCCCCAACTATTTCGGGTTGATCCAGGGAGAGGCGAACGCCATCGAGCCCGGAAAGCGCATGCTCTCGGCCATGACGCCCACGATCGTCCTGGGGGATGAGCGTCCGGACGGTCCTCTCCTGATCGTGCTCGGAAGCGCCGGAGGCCCCAGGATCATCACCACGATCTTCCAGGTGCTGTCGAGCGTCCTCGACCACGGGATGGATCTCGCGACCGCGATCTCGGCCCCGCGGTTCCATCATCAGCATCTCCCGGACGAGATTGCGCACGAGCCGAACGGTCTCCGAGCCGGGGTCGGGGAGCGGCTGCGCTCGATGGGCCACCAGGTGGTCGCGAAGGAGGAGGCGTGGGGGGACGTCCACGCGATTGGTGTCAACGAGCACGGCGTCCTTCGCGGCGTGTCCGACCCTCGGCGCGGCGGGGTTGCAGTCGGCTTCTAGGGGCGAGCCGTGGGCCTCGGCGGGGCGCTCGTCAGCCGCTGCCGTGGCCGAGCTCGACAGGGGCGCCATATTATGTCCTCCGGCCCGCCTTCCGGTGTGCCCGCCGCTTCCTGAAGCGACTCGGTCCTCTCCTCCACGTAACTGAAGGCCCCGATGAGCCCCGATCTCTCACCCCACGGCGTCTTCACCCGACGCCAGGCCGTTCAACAGATGGGGCTGGTCGCTGTCGGGCTCGCCGTGACGCCGGTCCCCGGCTGGCCGAGCTCCTGGTTCCGGCAGCAGGAGGTCGTCGTCCCCTTCACGGACGTGCCGGATACCTTCACCGGTCGTCGCGCTGGAACGGAGACGTACCCGGGTCAGAACCTCACCGCGCAGGACCTCCGGAAGCTCGCCTCCTGGCTCACGGCGATCGACGACCACTTCATGGTCGCGCACTACGCGGTTCCTGAAGTGGACGCGGCGACCTATTCGCTCCGTGTCGATGGCCTCGTCCAACAGCCCCTCACTTTCACGCTCGAGCAGCTGAGGGCGCTCCCGCGGGTGGAAAGGACGGTGGTCTTCGAATGTGGGGGGAACTCGCGGAGGAACTTCCACGGCATGGTTGGAAATGCGTCCTGGGCAGGGACGCGCCTGGTGCCCCTTCTCCTCCAGGCCGGGCTCGTGGGGGGCGCGCGTGAGGTCCACTTCTTTGGGGCCGACACGGGGATGGAGGAGATCCGGGGGAACCAGTACGAGCAGCACTTCGGCCGCTCCATGTCCGTCGAACAGATCGGGGAGGCCGATCCGATCCTGGCATACGAGATGAACGGGGAGCCGCTCCCGATCGTGCACGGGTTCCCGGTGCGCCTCCTGGTTCGAGGGTGGTACGGTGTCGCGAACGTGAAGTGGCTCGATCGGATCCATCTGAGCCCCGATCGGCTCATGGGCCGATTCATGGCGCGGGATTACGTGACGCTCATGGGGCACGAGGTGGACGGTGGGATCGAGTGGGTGGAGACCTCCGTCACCCGCATGCGGGTCAAGTCCGCGATCGCGCGAGTCACGCGGCTCGAGAACCAGTTCACGGTCTTCGGCGTCGCGTGGAGTGACGGAACGCCTCTCGAGCAGGTCGAGGTGCAGGTGGACGGCGGGCAGTGGCTTCCGGCGACTCTGGATCCCCCGCCGAATCCCCACGCCTGGACCTTCTTCAGGTTCCAGACGAGCGGGTTAACGCCGGGAGAGCACACCCTGGTGTCCCGGGCCACGGATTTGCTGGGCCGGAGTCAGCCGGTGGAGCTCAGCCTCAAGCGGACCAACTGGGAGAACAACGAGCACTTCGTCCGCACGATCATGGTCTAGCAGGTCGCTAACCTCGGGCGAGGCGCGCGAGCAGCTTCTCGTGGATCCCGCCGAACCCGCCGTTCGACATCACCAGGAGCACGTCACCGGGTCGGGTCGAGCCTGCGAGCCGGTCTACGATCCTCGCGACGTCGGGTAGGTACTCGGCCTGGACGCCGTCGGCCCCGATCGCCTTCACGAGACCCTCGGGGTCCATCCCGGTCTCGCGGTCGTAGCGCTCGGGATGGAAGAGTCCGGCGAGGATGACCCGATCGGCCCGGCCCAGAGAGCGTCGGAACTCCTCCTGGAACTCCCTTCGCTGTGCCGTATAGCTCCGGGGCTCGAAGACGGCGACGATCCTCCTTCCGGGGAGGCGCTGGCGGACTGCGTCGATCGTCTCGCGAATGGCGGTTGGGTGGTGTGCGAAGTCGTCGATTACAATCACTCCCCGTTCTTCGCCCCGGATCTCCATCCTGCGCCGGACGCTCCTGAAGGTACGGAGTCCCTCGACGACGGCCTCCCACGGAGCGCCGACAGCGCTCGCCGCGGCCACGGCGGCGAGGCAATTCCTGACGTTGAACGCTCCCGCTAGGGGAGAGGAGACAGTCCCTACCTCCCTCCCGTCGCGGACGATCGTGAACGTCGTGCGTTCGGTCCCGTGCGAGAGGTCGTGGGCCAGCCACTTCGGATGCGCGGACCCGTCCTTTCCAGGCTCCACGTCCAACCCGAACGATTCCACCGGGGCCAAGGAATCGGACCCGAGCGCGCGCGCCAAGGGAGAGTCCCAGCCCAGGACGAGCATCCCGGTTCGGGGGATCAGATTCACGAACCGCTCGAATACGAAGCGATACGCGCGCTCGTCCCGGAAGATGTCGGCGTGGTCGAACTCCACGTTGGTGACTACCGCCGTCTGCGGGAGGTAGTGCCACATCTTCGGTCCCTTGTCGAAGTAAGCCGTGTCGTATTCATCGGCCTCGACCACGAAGAGCGCGGAGTTGGTCAACCGAAACGAGGTGCCGAAGTTCTCGGCCACGCCGCCGACGAGGAAGGAGGGCGCGAGCCCAGCGCCCTCGAGGAGCCAGGCGAGGAGGGAGCTCGTCGTGGTCTTCCCGTGGGTCCCCGCGACGGCAAGGACATGCCGTCCCCGGAGGAATTCCTCCTTCAGGACCTCCGCCGAGGAGACGTACCGGAGGCGACGCTCGAGCGCCGCCTCGAGCTCCGGGTTTCCCCGGCTGATCGCGTTTCCGACGATGACGGCGTCGGGAGTGGGGTCGAGATGGGCGGGGTCGAAGGAGGTCGCGTACTCGATTCCGAGGCCCTCGAGGACCATGGACATCGGCGGGTAGACGCCCTCGTCCGAGCCGGTGACCCGGTGCCCCTTTGCGCGGAGGAGCCCGGCCAGCGACCCCATGGCCGTGCCGGCGATCCCGATCAGGTGATAGTGCACGAATCGAAACGGGCGCTCATCCGCTCAGCCGAAGAGGAGGCGTACAGTCCAGACAGCCAGAAGTGTGGCGGCGACGTCCGCCGTGAGCCCAGCAGGGACCGCATGCCGGGTCCGCTTGATGTTGATGGCGCCGAAGTACACGGCAATGACGTAGAAGGTTGTCTCGCTGGACCCGTACATGACGGCGGCCATCTTCACCAACAGAGAGTCCTCCCCGTACCGATTGATCATCTCCGCCACGAGAGCGGCGGATCCCGAGCCCGTGAGGGGGCGGATGATGGCCATCGGGAGGACCTCGGCTGGGAAGCCGATCGGGCTCAAGATTGGGTTCAGGGCCGCGACCAGGAAATCCATGGCTCCGCTCGCTCGGAACATCCCGATCGCAAACAGGATCGCAACCAGGTAGGGAATGATCCGGACCGCCACAGCGAACCCTTCCTTCGCCCCCTCGACGAACGCTTCATAGACCGGCACGCGCTTGTATAGACCGTAGACCGGGAAGCCGACCACGATCGTCGGAATGACGAAGTAGGAGAGGAGGCTGGTGGCCTGACGGACGAGATCCATCATGTCATCTCCCCGGTCCGGCCGAAACGGAGGGGGCAGCGGGCGCGCCCGGGGCGGTGCCGACGGCTCCTCCCCGGTTCGGGTCCGAGGCCCGGAACCTTGGCAGCCTGCCGTATAGCTTCGCCGCTACGATGGCGACGAGGAGCGAGAGCCCCGTCGTGAGGAGGATCGCGAAGATCAGCTCGTTGACCTGGAGCCCCATCAATGCCAGGAGGAGGACGGGCGGGACGATCTGCACGCTCGCGGTGTTGATGGCGAGGAGCATCACCATCGGGTCCGTAGCCGTGTCGTCGGTCGGGTTCAGCTTCTGGAGCTCCTCCATCGCCTTGATCCCGAAGGGGGTCGCGGCGTTCCCCAGCCCGAACATGTTCGCCGTGATGTTGAGCGCGATCATGGCGAGCGCGGGATGATCGGCCGGCACCTGGGGGAAGAGAGGGCGGAGCACCGGCCGAACAAGCTTCACGATCGCGTGAATGACGCCGGCCTCCTCTCCGATCTTGAGGAGCCCGAGGAAGATGGCGAGCACCCCGATGAGCCCGAGCGCAATGGTCGCGGCGGTCTCGGCAAAGTCGAGTGCGGCCGCAGAGATCGCGGTCATGGCCACGAAGCGGACCGGCTGGAAGACTACATCGGCTGGAATCACCGAGAGCGGCTGCCCCGGCGGAGGCGTGAAGTCGAGTAGCTCTCCCTGAAGCTTCCCCTCTCCCGACTGGGACACACCCTGGATCGTCGCGAGGGGCTCGGGAAGGGCAACCCCCAAGTCGAAGCGAAGCTGTCGTCCCTCGACCGTCTGGACGAGCGTCCCCGGGTAGCTGCCGTTAGCCGGTGCGGACGTCCCGTAGAAGGCAGCGAAGGCCGAGGGATCGATCCGGATCTCCGCCGCTACCTGTCGTGCGGCCGGATCGTAGCCATCGGGGAAGGCCAGCTCGACCGCCAGCGGCTGGTCATTCCGGTACCGATCGCTCCTCAGGTCTCCCACGTCGCGCACGGCGGCGAAGAGGAAGCTCGAGACGATCAGGCCAGCCCAGATGTAGTTCAGCACGTTTAGTTCAGCACGTGTTGTCCATCACGGATAGTTCAGCATGGGCGGGATCGGATCCGCGGGGGCGTTAGGGAGCTGCGCGTGACCACCATTGGCGGATGACGGTAGAGAGGCACCGCGGGCCGGGCAAGCGATGCTGAGCGTCCGAGAGGCGTAGGCGGGAGAGGGCGCGGGTCTCAGCCGATACCCATCAGCCAGAGGGCGGCTCCGGTGGCAAGCGGGATCGTGAGGTTGTCGTCCAAGGGGAGGGGAAGTCGCTCGGCGGTCGTCGCGGCGGCCGCGGCTACCGCGGCGGCCACGGGATCCACGAGCACCAGGAGCGACGCGACGCCCATGACGAAAAAGGCCGTGGTCCCCTCCAGCGTGCCGTCCACCCCGAACGGGATCCTGCCCCAGAGCCTCCCCACGAGATTCGCGGTCGGGTCCGCCAAGGCCAGGACCACGATGCCCCCGATTGCCGCCGTGCGTGGAAAAAGCGCGAAAGCCAGGAGAGCGCCGAGGACGTACCAGGTGGAGGAGGCGATACCTCCCTCCTCCCTTGGGGTCACGAAGGGCGCAAAGATGCGGAAGAAGAGCACGTTCGCCCTGGGAACCGCGAGTCGGATCCCGTCCAGGATCAGCTGGAGGGCCAAGAGCGCGGCCAGTCCGATGAGGAGTACGACGTTCGGCGGGTCGAAGGCCTGAACAACACCGACGATGAGAATCCCGTTCATGACATGGAACGCCCGGCGCCACGGCTGGAGGCCCGCCGATCGCTGAACGAAGGTGGCCAGCTCCGCTCTCGGTCCTGCCTCTGTTCTCCTGATCGCACCCCTCCCGGTCCTTTACGGTTTTTTCGCTTGGCGCCCGCTCGATCCTCAGCGCCGGTCCTTCCGCCGGATCATGAGCTTGAGGCCAGACCATACGGCGTCCACCGCGCACACCTTGACATCCACGAGCCTGTTCGCGAGCGCCGCCTCGCGAATGCGGTCCTCCGTGAGGTCGGTTGCCACGCCCGATGCCCGCTTGGGCCAGGAGATCCAGATCATGCCGTCCGGATGGATCCTCGCGCGGAGGCCCGGGAGCCGCCTGGAGAGGTCCTCCACTGACGAGACGAACAGATGGACGAAGTCTGCGGTACCCCAATTCTTGCCGAGGAGCTGGATCCCCTCGACCGGTCCTCCGAGCAGGTCCCAGTAGTCATCAGGGGGATCCACGACGAGGACGCCCATGCCGGGCTGGATTCCCAGCTTACGGGCGAGTGGAGTCCCGGAATAGCCTGCCCCCAAACGACTACCTCCCCGGTCGAACGCTGTCCGTGTTCTCTCCCTGAGCGCGTCCCTCGCGGAGGGCTCGCTCGAGAATGGACCGGCGCTCTCCGGAGCCCCAGCCCTGGCGGAGGCGCTCGGCCTCCATGGCCTCCGAGAGCAAGCTCTCAGGCGGCAGAGTCGGAAGGGCGAAGTGCGGGCAGAGCCATCCGGTGCAGCGTACCGCGTAGTCCAGGCAGGCGACCGGCTCGGGGACGCGGTCGAGAGGGCTCCGATCTGAGGCGGGTTCGCGGTCCTGGAGCAGCACGGGAATATTCCGGTCCCGCGCCGGGCAGAACATCCTGGCCAACCGGACCGACCCTTCGCCGCTCATCTCGCACCTCCCCGAAGGACCCTGTTCGAAGGTACGTAGCCGGTTGGGCCGCCGCCAACATTTTCTCCCAGGAGACGCGTGGAACGCCTCCGCGCCGCAGGGGTGACAAGGTTCGTGGCCTCTGCTGAATCCTCCGGCGGTCATTCGGCCGACGGTCGTCCGGATCTCGCGTGAGCCCTCCCTTTCTTCGGGGCCGGGCAGCGAGTAAGGAAGAGCTCCCCCCGCTGCGTGAGCGCCTTCAGGCGCTCCGGCTGGTCCCCCGTTTTCTCCTGATGGTCTGGCGCACGAACCCGCCCTTGGGGGTGGGGATCGCCCTCGTAAGGATTGTGGCCGCGTTCGGTCCGGTCGCGATGCTCTGGACCGGAAAGCTCATCGTAGACGGGGTGGTGGCGAATATCGGCTCGCCCGAGCCGGATTGGACCCGGCTCGTCGGTCTCGTGGGGCTCGAGCTTGCGATCGCACTCGCCATGGATGGGCTGGGGAGGCTCGCGAGCCTTTTCGAGAGCTTGCTCGGAGACCGGTTTGGGAACGAGGTGAGCGTCCTCCTCATGAAGCATGCGGCGACGCTCGACCTCGAGAGCTTCGAGGATCCGGACTTCTACGACAAGCTGCAGCGGGCCCGCCGACAATCGGCGGGGCGGGTCGCGCTCGTGGGGACCTTCCTCCAGATCGGGCAGCAGCTCCTCACACTTGCCTCCCTCCTCGTGGCGCTCGTGGCCTTCAACGTCGGGCTCCTCCTGATCCTGGTTGCGGCGATCCTGCCCGCCCTTGTCGGGGAGACCCACTTCGCCGGAGTGAGCTACTCCCTCTTCTTCCGATGGACGCCCGAGCGGCGCGAGCTCGACTACCTCCGCTACGTGGCCGCCAGTGACGCGACTGCGAAGGAGGTGAAGCTCTTCGACCTCTCCGACTATTTCATCCGCCGCTACTCCGATCTCGCCGATCGGTACTACGACGCGAATCGGGAGGTGGCCGTGAAGCGCGCCCTCACGGGCACCGCGCTGGCAGGACTTTCCACGGCCGCCTACTACGGAGCAGTTGGGTTCATCGTCGTCCAGGCGGTTGGAGGGGCGATCACGATCGGGACTCTCACCTTTCTGATCGGCTCCTTCGACCGAAGCCGTGGGCTGATTGAGGCGGTTCTCCTCCGGGGAGCCTCGATCTACGAGGAGAGTCTCTTCCTCCGTGACCTCTTCGACTTCCTGGAGATGCGCCCCCGAGTCCCGCTTCCCGAGAGCCCCACACCCTTCCCGCGTCCCATCCGTCAGGGTTTCGAGTTCGAGGGAGTGGGCTTCCGCTACCCGGGCGCGGATCGCTGGGCGCTCCGAGACGTCTCGTTCCGGTTGGGACCCGGAGAACGCATTGCACTGGTGGGAGAGAACGGGGCGGGGAAGACCACGCTCGTGAAGCTCCTAACCCGCCTTTACGATCCGACCGAGGGGCGCATTCTTCTGGACGGGGTCGATCTCCGGGAGTACGACCCCGACGAACTCCGCGGGGCGGTCGGCGTCATCTTCCAGGACTTCGTGCGCTACGACATGCTCGTGCGAGAGAACATCGCGGTGGGCCGAATCGAGGCGAGGGCCGACGAGGCGCGGATCGAGGACTCGGCGCGGAAGAGTCTCGCCATGGATGTGGCCGCACGGCTGACGGAGGGGCTGAATCACATGTTGGGGAGGCGCTTCGAGGGTGGAGCCGACCTGAGCGGGGGAGAGTGGCAGAAGGTCGCGCTCGCGAGGGCGTACATGCGGGATGCCCGGCTCCTGGTCTTGGACGAGCCGACGGCGGCGCTCGACGCCCGCGCCGAGTACCAGGTCTTCCAGCGGTTCAGCGAGCTCACGGCCGGCCGGATGGCTGTCCTGATCAGTCACCGCTTCAGCACTGTTCGCATGGCGGATCGGATCCTCGTGCTTGCCGACGGTCGGGTGGCCGAGGACGGGAGCCACGCGGAGCTGGTCGAGCTTGGGGGGCGTTATGCGGAGCTTTTCAGTCTTCAGGCGGCCGGGTACCGCTGACGGCTAGGTACCGCCAACGGAAGGGCCCCGAAGCGGGCGGGGTCCGCCGCGATCCCAGGGGCCATCCCCGTCTGGGCGAGCGCTCCATCAGAGCATGAGGCCGGTCGCGGGACGCACCCCCTCAGAGCCCGGGAAGATCCGGTCCGCTTGGGCCAAGGTGAGGTCGAAGGTGGCCTGAATGGCGCTCTTCAGGACCGCCCTGGTGTCCAGCGTCGGGCGAAGGTCCCGGCGCTCGTAGAGGTCACGCTCGGCGAGGCCTGGCCAGTCCGAGAACACGGTGCTCCCCGCGACCCGCGGACCGAGCACGAAGCCCGCTCCTGCGGTCCCGTGGTCGGTGCCGCCCGTGCCGTTTGGCCGAGCGGTGCGCCCGAACTCCGTCATTACGACTACAGTGGTGTCGGACCAGGCCACGCCCAGGTCACGCTTGAGCGTGATCAGCGCCTCCGAGAGCTGAGCGAAGAGACGGTCCAATGGACCGCCGGCCATCCCCTGGTTCGCGTGCGTGTCCCATCCGCTGAACTCGACCGCGGCCACGTTCGGGCCCCCCGGCTCCGTAAGGAAGCGGGCCACGGCGCCCGTGATCGCAGACATGCGTTCGCCGCCGCCCCGGCCGGCTGGGGTGCCTCGCATGCCCATCATCTCCTCCTGATGCGTCTGGAGCTGAATCGCGGCCTCGAAATAGTCGTGGAGCACGGGATCACGCTGGTAGAGGACTTGTAGTCGCTGACAATACGTGCCGTCGACGACCCCGAGCACCGCCGGCGACCATGTGAGGACTGGATGCGGTCCCTCGAGAGAGAGGGGGAGTCCCGCTGAAACTGCGATCCCCGAGCACTCACCCCCCATCACGTGGAGGAGCCGGTTCAGCCATCCGTCGGATGACCCGACGGGCTGGTCGAGCCCAGTCTCGAGCACGGCCTGGCCGTCGAAGTGGCTCCGCGTCCGATAGGGGATCGCGAGGGCGTGGATGGCAGCGAGCTCTCCCGCGTCCCAGAACTCCTTCAGCCCGGAGAGTCCGGGGGCGAGGGCGAACGGTCCGGTCAGGGAGACGAGCTGATCTGCCGGAAACGCCATCTCCCCACGGAGTGCCGCGTATCCAGGGTCGCCCACGGGGACCACGGCTGCGAGCCCGTCAAAGCCTCCCCTCAGGAGCACGAACACGAACCGGCCCCGGCCCGGGACCTGGCCGAAAGTGACCAGGGGGGCGGTGAACGTTGCGAGGCCGCCGTAGCACATGCCGCGGACGAATGTTCTCCTGTCCATAGTCACCTCAGTCACCTCCACTGGAACGCCGGGCCGGCGATCGCGATCGCCACGCGCTCGTCAACCGGGATCGAAGAGTCCGTGAGGGTCGTGCGGAGCGGGTCCCCGATTGGCAGGTCGATGACGTCCAGGAAGCCCCTGGGATCGATCCGTCCTCGCACAATCCGTTGGACCAGGGTGGGGGAGAGCTCGGCTCGGTTCATGAGACCGTCGGGATCCGCCCAGTCCCGAATCATGTCGCCGTATCCCTTGGGAGATGGTGGAGCCCAGAGGGCCTGCCGGAGCGGTTCGACCATTTGCGAGATTTGGAGCGGCAAGTTCCGCGGCTCGATTGCGCGGAGTACCGCCACGATCCAGTCCTGAGGGGTGCGGAGCTTCTGGGTCATCGGGTCCCACGCCTCGTCCAGCTCCACCAGCGACCGAGCGAGCTCCTTCAGATCTCCGCCGCTTTCCAGGAAGACTCCCGCGACCCGGTCCACAGCCGATGGAGGAGGCGTGTCCACGACGAAGTGCCGCACCAGCTTGGTCGCGATGAAGCGTGCCGTCGAAGGATGGGCTGCCAGCGCCCGAATTGCTGCCTCACCCTCGCCCTGCCCTGCCTGCCGATACGTCACGCCGAGAAGGGTCTTGGAATCCGGCTCGTGCAGAGCTGGATCGAACCGGAACTCGAGCCGCCCACTCTGCCTCGGCCCCACTCCGATCAGCGTCCACCCCGTGAGAATCTTGGCCAGCGCCTCCACGTCCGCCTGCACGTACCCACCGTCTACACCGAGGGTGTGCAGCTCCATGAGCTCCCGCGCGTAGTTCTCATTTAGCCCCGGTGCCTGTCCGCGGCGCCGCGCTGCGAGCCTCGCTCGCTGGGACTGGGGACCGATGGACTGGAAGTTGTCGAGGTAGAAGAGCATTGCCGGGTGCTGCGCGCAGGCGAGCACCATGTCGGTGAAGCTCCCCAGAACGTTGGGCCGGATGGCCTCGCGCTCGTAAAGCCCAGCCAGGACCACGAGGGGCTGCTTCCCGACGATCGACACGCACAGGTGGTTCGACCAGAATGCGACGAGCCGCTCGACGAACGGCGTGTCGGTGGTGATCCGCCTGGACAACGCGAAGGCGACCTCCGCCTCCCGCATGCCCTGAAACACGAACCGCGCCTCCCGGGCCCGCTCGGGTTCTCCGGCCGGGACTTCGCGGAGCGTGCGGAAGGCCTCACCGGCCTCGGCGAGCGTGGGCAGTCCCACCGCAGTGGTCGGACCGAGGTCAGTGTCGAGCTGCGCGCGGAGCCAGTCCTTGGGGTCCCGGATCGTCTCCCGCTCGCCGATCCTGGCGCCGAGTCCGAAGCGGTTCAGCGCTCTGAGGGTCGCGTCCATCCTGTCCTCCCGGGGAAGGCCATCACTCATCCCCGTGGACGCGCCGGGGTCGAGCATAGTTAACCAGGGAAACCGAAGCCGCGCGCCGAGGGTAGAGGCGCGCGGCCCCTGACTCGGAAGGGGTCAGAGATTCACGGCCGGGAGATCTGCGCACGCCACGGGAGAGCCCGTGGGGCCGTGAATGCTCACGAAATACGATGCGGCCGGAGGCAGCTGCGCGGCGGGGAAGGTGGTCTTGGCCGTTCCCTCGCCACTCTCCTGACCCTGGATAGCCGTGAGTGGGACCACGACCCGGCCGCCCCCTGCGCAGTTGCCCTCGCGGATGTACATCGGGTAGTCGCCCTGGTTCATGTGCGTCTCTGCGACGGCTTCGGCGACGAAGTTGTCGCCATCGCGAACGAGCCTCAGCGTCCCAGTGGCGGTGAAGCCGGGCTGGGGGGTGAGTGCTACGCGGATCTCCCCAGGCGTCGCGGGCGCGGCGGGGGTGGCGGCTGGCGCCCCGGCCTGCGGCGCGGACTCCGCGGGAGGCGAGTCGCCTCCGCATGCAGTGAGGAGCAAAGCGGGGATTGCCACCGCGAAACGCGAAAGATGACGAAGCTGACTCACGGGTGTCTCCGAGGGTGATGGTTATTCTTCGGGCGCGGTGACCCCGTACGCCCAATGGGGTCCTCTGGTTCCTAGTACACTCTCTTCTTCAGTTTGTCGATCCGGAAGCGGGCAGTATCCGCGATGGCCATCACGGCCATCACGCCAGCCTGGATCGGATCGCTCACGACAAGATCCGCCGCCTCGGGCACGGACCCCGCCATGTTGAGGGAGATGACGAGCACGCCCTTCTCACGGACGGCCCGCACGGCCCGTTCGATGTCCCCGCCCATGAGCGCGCCCGCGAGCACGAGCACTCGAGCCCGTGGGAGGCGCGCCACGGCCCGCACGGCTTCGGCCAACGCTTCCTCTCCAACGAGCGGGATCGTGTCCACCGAGATGCGCTCGCCGCGGAGGTTATGGCGATCGGCCTCGGAAACCGCGCCCACCGCCACCTGCCCGACCTGCGCGCCCCCGCCGATGATGATCACCCGCTTCCCGAAGATGCTCTTCATCGGGCGCTCCTCGGTGACGCTCAGCACCACCGGCAGCGCCCGGATCTCCTGAACGACCTCCTCGAGCGACGAGAGGTCGCTGATTTCGAAGAAGATCGTCTCGGCCGGCTTCTGACTGTCGAGGATGACGACCCAGGTGATGTTTCCCCCCTTCCGGGCGATTACCCCGCTCAGCTGATGGAGCACTCCCGGGCCCGGAGTCGTCTCGATGACGAGCCCGTGGATGCGGTCTCCCTCTCGTGAGGAGTCGCTGGACATCCTTTCTCCTGGCCGGGTTTTAGCCGAATCGGGGGGCGCGGGGTTCGGAGGTCCCGGCGCGGACGAACGGTAGAAATGGGATGAGTGAGAAGCAAGGGCAGCGCACCGGCGAACGCTTAGGGCCGCGGCCCCTCCATCAACTCCCGTATCGCCGCGAGGCGTCCGGGGTCAGCTGAGACGATCTCGTCGGGGAACGTCCGGTACGAAATGATCTCGCGGTAGATGGCGTCCTGCTCGTACCGATTTACCCCGAGGCCGGCCAGGTACTGGAGGCGAAGATTCCGATCCCGGGTGATCTCCGCGTCCCGAATCCAGGGGCCGAGGTCCGTGCCGTCGGCCGCGTAGGTGCCCAGAAGCTCGTCCACGGAGTAGAAGCCGATTTCGGCAAGGGAGTTCCGGATGGGGGCATACTCGGGACGTTGGAGCCGTTCGTCGAGCGCCGACACATCGATCCGGGTCGGCTCCACCTGCCCCATAAGGACGAGGTCGTAGCCCCGCCCGTTCAGGGTGTTCGCCCATACGGTAGCGTTTGGGAATGCCTCGACGAAGGTCGCGATCTCGCTCCGTACGGCCTCCCTTCCCGATTCGTAGAGTTGGACGAACACCGTCACGACCCCGCCTCGGTTCAGGTGGCCCTTCACCAGCTCCCAGAACTCGCGCGTGTATAGGTTCCCGGCGCCCTTCACCCAAGGATCGAGCGGGTCGGAGGTGATTGCGTCGAAGGTTTCGTCCGTGGTGAGGAGGAAGTGCCGCCCATCGTCGATCCGCATCTCCACCTTGGGATTGGCAACGACGGAGAAGTTGTGCTCGCTGAAGTACTCGGACACGACCTTCGGGACGAGGGGCTCGAGCTCCGCAATCGTGACCTTCTCCACCCTGGGATCGATCGTCACTGCCCCTGCCGTGACCCCCGCGCCGAGTCCGATCACGAGTACAGACCGCGGGTTCTCCATGGATAGCGTGGTGAAATGCCCGAGCATGCGCTGAAGCCGCATGTCCTGGGGCTCGCTCGAGGCCTGGACCTTCCCGGCGTTGTGGTAGTTCAATGTCCCGTTTGGGAGCCGGGTCACTGCGAGCGAAGCGTGCGTGCCCTCGCCGACGTACACGATCTCCCCGGCGCTTTCGAGCCAGGTGACGGCGTAGCGGCCGTAGGCGACGAGAATCCCCGGCACTGGTGCGACCGTGCTGGTCAACAGAAGGGCCGCCGCGACCGTGGCCGTTCCCCATCCTACCGCCTTCCACGCCGGGACGCGGAGCCGTCCCTCTTCGCCGACGGCCGGCACGAGGACGAGGAGAGCCGAGAGGCCCGCGAGCCCGATGAGGAGCCGCTGGACGGCCTGAGTGCCAATGGCCCCGATGAAGAAAAGAGATACCCCGATCGAACCGAGGATCGCTCCGACGGTGTTCGCCGCGTATACCCGCCCGACGAGGTGGCCGGGGTCCTGCTCGGGAGTGGCGATGGACGCGAGAGCCAGAGGGAAGCTTGCCCCCCAGAGGATCGCGCCCGGGAGGACCGTCCATAGGCACCTCGCCAGATCGAGTTGGAAGTTGAACCAGGGGGAGATCGCGAGCGCCGGATTCGTCGGCCAATAAGGAAGGGATCTAGATAGTGCCACCGCAGCCCACGCGAGCCCCATCATCAGGAGGAGCTGACACCAGCCCAACGCGAGACGAGGGCTCCGCGCCGTCGAGGCAAAGAATGACCCGGCTGCGCTCCCGATCCCGAGCCCCATGAGGAACGCCGCGAGGATCAAGGAGAAGGTGTAAACCGTGCCTCCCAGGATGAGAGAAAGGTTCCGGGTCCAGACGACTTCGGCTCCCAGCGCTGTGAGGCCCGAAAGCGCGATAGCGGCGAGCGTCGTCCACGCTCCAGGAGGAAGGGAGGTGGAGGCCTCTCCATGCTCGGAGGGGGCCGCGTAGCTGGCGCGGCCCGAGAGCAGGAAGGCCACTCCCGCAACGAGCACGTTCACCGAGGCCGCCACGTACGTGGCGAACGCGATGTCGTAGAGCCGGAGGAGGTAGAAGCCCGCGAGGAGGCACCCCAGGACGGCGCCGGCGATGTTCCCCCAGTAGAAGAACCCCAGCCAGGAGACGCCTCGCGGGGTGGCCTTCACCCAACGCGAGACGGCAGGAAGAGTGGCGCCCATGAGGACGGTCGGGGGAAGGAGGCAGATGGCTGAGAACGCGGCCCGGATGAGGAGTCCACTGAACCCCCCCCGTCCGATGGCCACATAGAGACCTTCGACCCAGGGGAGGGCGAAGAGGATGACGAGGCCGAACAGCCCGATGGCTCCCTCGATCGCGGCGTAGACCCGGAGCGGGTGCCGGCTGGCCCTCACTACGTGCGGGAGCGAGATGCTCCCCAGGCACATCCCACCCATGAAGGTGGCGAGGAGGACTCCTAGCGATATCGCCGACGAGCCGATCACGAGGGAGAGCATTTGGAACCACACGACCTCGTAGATCAGAGCGGCCGCCCCGCTCCCGACGAAGAGCAGAACGAGCGGGAAGAGCTGAGCCGTAGATGAGGCCGGGTCTCCCGGAGGGCCGCCAGACGATCGCGGCATCGGTCGTAATTCCCCTTTCAATTGTGGATCGGCCTTGCTATTCGTTCTGGCGCGGCGACACGTAGGCGGCCCTCTCCTAGCGGCCACCGGCGCTCGCCGGGTGTCTTCTCAACCTTCTCGCCCTCGGGGTTTTGTGTTCATCGTACCCACATTGATCAGGGGTAGCACGATTCAGGGTGTCGGCGTCTTCTCCGTCACCCCCATTCCGGCCGGAATGGTCATCTGGGAGTACACGACCGGCGTGGATTGGACGGTCACTCCGCAAGAGATGGCGTCCTTTCCGGAGCCCTTCCAGGCTAGCCTTCGGCGGTACTCCTACCTGGCGGAGTCCGGCAACTATGTCCTGTGCGGGGACAACGCGAAATTCATGAACCACTCCGACAAGCCGAACTGTGATGATCGTGGGTCCCACACGATTGCGGCATGGGACATCGGGGCTGGTGAGGAGCTGACGTGCGACTATCGCTCGTTCGACGTGGAGTTCGACGGCTCGGAATTCGTGGCTGAGGTGGCCGTGATGCGGTAGGCAGCCGGCCCCGCTGGTGTGGAAGATCCGGGAGTCGATCACCTGCCGCGCCGCGCCGGCGCGGGTGAGGCCGGACGGGTCCGAGGGGGCGGCCGGGGCGGCGGGATCGGCTTGCCCGGTTTTTCCGCACCTTTCCTTCTTAGCGGATATGGTGACCCAGGGGGGCGGCGTTGCTTTGGCATGCCCTATCGGTAATTCCCGAACGAGAGGGCCACGCCGAAGTCACTTGCCTTGAGGTGCGCGATTACGTCTTGGAGGATGTCCAGGTCCGGGGCCGTCACGCGCAGCTCGTCGCCCTGGATCTGGATCTGACACTTCTTGAGCTTCAGCCCCTTCACCTCCTTCACGATCTCCCTCGCCGCCTCGGGCGATATCCCCTGCTTGAGCGTCACGACCTGCCGGGCTCGCCCGAGCGTGCCGTGCTCGGCCTCACCCGCGTCCACGTTCTTCAGAGGGACTCCGCGCTTGGCCAGCTTGGCGCCCAGGATCTCGTAGAGCGCCTTGAGCCTGTAATCGTCGTCCGCGTCCAGCCGGATCACCCCAGCATTCCGGTCGAGCTCGAGAGTACAGAAGGTGCCCTTGAAGTCATAGCGCTGGGCCACCTCCTTGGTGGCCTGGTTCACGGCGTTGTCCACCTCCTGGAGGTCCACGCCGGTCGTGATGTCGAACGAGTGGTTCTGGGCCATGGGCGGGGAAGCTAGTCGCGGGTTGCAGAGGAGGCGAGAGGGGTGCGTACGCCTCGCGCGGCCGGGGTCGAGGATCCGCCGTCACGGGCTGGGGGGCGGGCCCGCAGGCTCGATGCTCCGGAACGTCCGGCCGGCCCGGTCCACCGTGAATACCGGCCCCAAGAGGACGTCGTTTCCGAGTGGGATCAGCTCCTCCGCGACTCCCTCCTGCGCTCCCGCGCCGGGCAGCGAATAGGCGTTGGCCGCCCCCTCGTTCACGGTGTACCCCAGGTCCGCGAGCGATGCGGCCGTGACGCGGCTCAGGGGAAGCCCGGATCTGTTGATGAAGCCGATCATGACCTCCTGTCCGAAGACCGAGCTCCTCCAATGGCTGTCCCGGGTTCCGGAGCCTCCCAGCGTGTTCTCGACGGGAACCTTCTGTCCTAGCGTGTACCCAGTGCCTCCTACCGCGTTGAACGCTGCGATCGCCCGTGTGCCGCTGAAGTGGGTGTCCGCGCCGGGGGTTTGGAGCGACGAGTTCTGGAGAAGTCCGAAGGCGTTCCACCGCGTGCCGAATCCGAGCACGTGCCCCAGCTCGTGCAGCACGACGTCGCCCAGCCGGCCCTGGGAGATCAAGTTGTTCACGTCGGACGCATCTAGGCGAACCCGGCCCACGACTGGGAGCTGACTGTCAATCCGGACGAAGCAGGGGCCCGCCTGCGCGAGCGTGAGTCCCGGTCCGTCGATGTTCTGAACCAGGACGAAGACATATAGGTCGTCGAAGGTGGCCGTGACGGGGTCAGGGTTGGTGCACGCGGAATTCGCGGGCACGGTTAACGTCTGGTCGGGAAGCTTCTCGACGATGATCTGCGCCCAGCGCGTCGCGGCGGCTGCGAAGGCGCTTTGCACGGCATCGCTGGCTCCCCCCACGAAGTTGAAGTCGATGTGTAGGCCGCCCCCCCCCCCGACGGTCGCAGTGGCGGTGAAGACGACCGCTCCCCCGCCCGGGATGGTGGCCGTGAGCCGCTTCTCGCCTGCGGTTCCGCCGAGCGTCCACCTGGTCTCGGCCAGGCCGTTCGCCGCGCCGACCGCGCTCAGGGGGCTCGCGACTCCCGATCCAGCGTCGGGGGTGAACTGCACCGTCACGCCGGGCACCACGTTCCCGAACGCGTCTGTGACCCGGACCACGATGGGGAGGGCGAGAATCATTCCCGGTCCAGCCGTCTGGCCATCGCCCGACAACTTCTGCAGAGCCGCTGCCGGTCCCGCCACGCCCGTGGCAGAAAAGAGCACGGAGACGTTCCCCGGGGCCGACGCGAGGAGCGTGTTCTGCCCAGCCGTGGTCCCCAGGATCCAAGCCCCGACTCGGGCAATTCCGGACGCGTCCGTGTTCACGACCAGCTGGGCCCCGGCGGTGGCCACTCCCGAGGGCGCCACCGATCCGTTTCCCGACTGGACCGAGAAGGTGACCGGAGCGAATGCAATCGGAAGGCCCGCCTGATCCAGGAGGCGAACCGCGGGGGGGATCGGGACCGCCTGCCCCACCGTGGTCGTCTGTTGGGTCGGGGCTTCAGCTCGGAGCTCTCCCGGTACGGCCAGGGCGGTCGCAGTGAACTGGACGGGCGTGAGGCCCGACGTCACGGCGCTCACCGTCTGCGCCCCGAGCTGCGGGCCGAGTGTCCAGGCGGTCGAGGCGCGGCCGTCCGCCCCCGTCATCCGCGAGGCGGGGGTGACGCTCCCCCCCCCGGTGGTCACCTGGAAGGTCACGAGGACTCCCGACACGGAGTTCCCGAGCCGATCGCGCACATGGACCGTGAGGTCTACCGGGAGGGCGCCGCTCCGGACGACAGACTGTCCGTCCCCTGAATCCTTGAGGATCCCGGCGGGAAGGCCCGCGCGGGCGACGGCGTGAAGCTCGGTGGAAAGCTGGGCGGCTCCCACGACGCTAGCGAGGACCACCTGAGGAGTGCCAGCGACCTCCCCGAGCCGCCAATCCGCCACGGCGATTCCCCCCGCGAGCGTCGTGGACGGTGAGGGCGTCACGGTTCCTCCGCCCGCGAGAATGATGAACGAGATCCCCCTTCCCTGAACGGGCTGCCCGAGCCGGTCCTCGATGCGGATCCGGAGCGGGAGGGGGAGAACTTCTCCTGCTGCTCCTTCCTGGTCGTTCCCGCCCAACACCTCGAAGACGGTCGGCAGCTGGAGTACGATGACCGAGACCGAGCTTGTGGCCGAACCCGCCGTGACCGAGACGGAAGCATTCCCGTTCCCTGCCGCCGTCACGACGCCGCTCGAGGAGATCTGCGCGACCGCCGGGTTCTGAGAGCTCCAGGACAGCTGAACGTCCGGCATCGGATCGCCATTCTGGTCCAGGACCTGCGCCCCCAGGGGTCTCGTGTCCTGGAGGGCGTCGAACGAGAGGGAGCCGGGCGTAAGGACGATCGTGGTAGGCTCACGCCTCGGCTCCGATCCGAGATCACACCCCGGAAGAGCGGCGATGGCCAGGCCGAGAACAAGGGCGTGGCGGACGAAGAGGTGGCGGATTAGGGGTGCCCCTTAGGTTAGGCGTCAGGTCGGGTTCGAGGGAGCCGACGACGGCGTCTGGTCCATCTACTTCAACACCGTTCTGCTCGCCAGGATCGATGAGCGCGACTATATCATTCGCGGCTGACCCAAGTGTCACCCATGTTCCCGGTTTACTCTGTTACCCATCCTCCCGGCTGCTCATCCGCAGTTCAGGAAGATATTCGCCCGGGGGGACGAACCGTAACGCTACCCCGTCGTTGCAGTATCGCTTGCCTGTGGGTGGTGGACCGTCGTCGGAGACGTGCCCCTGATGCCCCCCCCGCATCGGAAGCAGTGGTACTCGGTCCAGCCTGGCGAGTTGCGGTGGATCGTGGAGGACGATATAGCGCTCTCCCCGGGTGCCGAACAAGATAGTTCTGACGACGCGCGCAGGCGCGGCTACGGATCGATCAACCTCGTCACGACGGCGCGGTCTCGTGTCCGGAAGATGTTCCCCTACGTGTCACGTCCGTGTGTCCGTCGCGATACGGTAGGCGGCCTGGAACATCCCGGGGGCACGGGTCAGACCGGTGCATCCGGCTCCTCGTCCTCGAAGAGCATGGTCGCAGGCAGGGATTCCAGGTGCATGGCCGCGACCAGAGCCGTGAGACCGATGGCGAGGCCGTGAATCTCGTCCAGACTGAGGCACTGCAAGGCCGACACCAGCAGAGCCGTCGGACCCGGAGGGGCGACGCTGAGAACGCTTGCTCCGAGCGGCGAGAGACGGATCTCGGCCCGGCGTCGATCCTACTTCGACCGGGAGCGCTGCGCGAGACCCCGCGTAACCAGGCGGTGGACTACCACGGCGACCGAGCTGCGATCGGTCAGCGTCCGCTCCGCGAGCGCCGTGATGGTCGAGCTGTCCCCGTTCTCGGCGAGTTGCCTTAGCACGTACAGCTGCGCGGCGCTGATGCCGACCGTTGCGTGCGTCGCGACCGCCGATAGCCTGAGCGACCGCAGAATCCGGCGGATCGCGTTGACGATCGTGACCTCCACCTCCTTGTCCCCTCCGATTACTCGGGGGTCCTCTCGGGGGTCCGCCAGGTCGTCGATCAAACGGTGCTCCTCCCTCTCTGAGCTGTGACATGGGTGCCGCGAGGAACCAAAGCAGGCGGTTGCGTCTATTAGGTTGAGACGCAGCCGTTCGAATCAAATGAGCGGGCCTTCCCGAGCGGCCGGGAAGGCCGCTCGCCGAGGTTGGACGATATTTGCCAGCGGACGGTCGACAGCTTGGGAGTTCGGAATGATGGCCTGATCCGGGTCCCTACCTACCTATCTGGTCACGAACCCAAAGTCCCCTTCCCGCCCCCCTGTGGGAACTGAAGTCCTTGCATTACTGCCATGCCCCACTTCATAATGTTACTGTAATATTGCCCCAAGCCCGTGTTTAGGGGCGGTGGTGTTTTGCCACCCCTTCGTGAGGCCGAAGGGCGCATGGCGGTTGTTATGTATGGATGGGAACTTTGAGTAGCATGAATAGTTGGATTGGAAGTTTTAACTTTGATCAAGGATGGCGAGGTCATGGTCACTCGTTCGATATGGGTGCGAGCCGGGTTGGTAGCGGCGGCGTTCGTCGCGGTAGCCGTCGCGCATGTGCAGCCTGCACAGGCGCAAGGAACGATCGCGGGAACGGTAAGGAACCTGGATACCGGAGATCCGATCGGCGCGGTCCAGATTTCGGTCCTGGGGTCGCAGCTTGGGTCCCTCGGCGCGACGGACGGTTCGTTCAGCGTTCTGAACGTGCCGGCAGGGAGTCACACGATCACCGCGCAGCGACTCGGGTTCCAGATGGTTCGGCAGGACAATGTGGTGGTGACTTCTGGAGGCACGGTCACGCTGCAGCTGCAGATGAGGCCTGCGGTCCTGGCGCTGCAGGAGATCGTGGCGACGGGGCTGGTGGACCCGGTGCAGGGCGTACGCTCCCCGATCTCGGTGGCTCACGTGGGCCGTGAACAGATGCCGGTGGCGGTTGCCGGGGGAGCGCTCCAGAACCTTCAGGGCCGGGTGGCCGGCCTCTCCATGTCGCGGGCCTCTGGCCAGCCTGGTGCAGACGTAACGGTCCTGCTCCGGACGCCGACCACGACGAGAATCCAGGCGGACGGGTCGCCTTCGGCCGGCCCCCTCGTCGTGGTGGACGGGGTGATCCTGGGGAACAGCGCAGTCAACCTCGAGTCGATGGACATCGAGAGCGTCGAGGTGGTGCGCGGGGCTGCGGGCGCATCGATGTACGGATCCAGGGCCGCGGCGGGCGTGATCTCGATCACGACAAAGCGGGGCCAGGGTCTCGGCCTGGGCCAGACGCAGTTCTCGGCGACGAGCGAGATCGGGATCAGCCAGCTCAGCCAGAACTTCGTACTGCCGATCCACCATCAGTATCTGATGGACGCGGCACAGACCACGTACGTAGACGCGGCTGGCACCCCGGTCAGCCGAGCCCAGCGGGTCTCCGCAAAATGGCAGTTCCAGGACAAGGCGTACCCGAGCCCCCTCTATGACAACCTGGCCGCAGTCTACCAACCGGGAGGCTTCCAGTCGCATAACTTCTCGGTGGCGCAGAATTCGGCCAGCACGAACTTCCAGCTGAGCATCAGTCAGTACACGGAGCGCGGGGCCCTGAAGGGGAACGACGGGTA
>SHZS01000027.1 GCA_009692105.1 Gemmatimonadota bacterium
CGTGCCCTCGACGCCATCGTCGAGTGGAAAGAGAGCCCCGGGGCTCTCCCCAGTGCTCCGGCTACCTTCGAGGAGCTCTATGATGCTACGGCGATCGACCCCTGGTTCCTGGACCAGCTCCTGGAGCTAGTGGAGCTCGAGGTGTGGTATCGGCAGCTTCCCGAGGTCACGCCTTCCGCGATCCTACGGATGAAGCGGAACGGCTTCTCCGACGCCCAGCTCGGCCGGCTGCGCGGCCTCAAGGAGGCCGAGGTCCGGGCCCTCCGTTGGAAGGCGGGGATCCGCCCGACCTTCAACGTGGTGGACACGTGCGCGGGCGAGTTCCCCGCCGAGACGCCCTACTACTACTCATCCTACGAAACAGAGGACGAAGTCCGCCCCTCCGACGGGAGGAAGAAGATTCTGATCCTGGGGAGTGGGCCCAACCGCATTGGGCAGGGGATCGAGTTCGACTATTGCTGTGTCCAGGCGGTGCTCGAGCTCCGGGAGCGCGGGTACGCCACGATCATGGTGAACTCGAACCCGGAGACCGTGTCGACGGACTTCGATGTCTCGGACACCCTCTATTTCGAGCCCCTCACGCTGGAGGATGTGCTCGAGATCATCCATCGGGAGGAGCCGATGGGGGTAATCGTCCAGCTCGGGGGGCAGACTCCCCTGAATCTGGCGGCAGGGCTCGCGGCGGCCGGAGTCACGATCCTCGGCACCTCCGTGGACGCGATCGACCGCGCCGAGGACCGGGAGCGCTTCGAGAAGGTGTGCCGGAAGATCGGGGCTCTCGTCCCGCCCAACGGTACGGCCGTGACCCTGGGTCAGGCGCTCGATGTCGCCCGTCAGGTGGGATATCCGGTCCTCGTACGCCCTTCGTACGTGCTTGGGGGCCGGGGGATGGAGATCGTCTACGACGACGCCACCCTCGAGGCGTACTTCGAGCGCGCCGTGCGCGCTTCACCGGATCACCCCGTCCTCATCGACCGCTTCATCGAGGACGCCTTCGAGGCAGACGTGGACGCCCTTTCCGACGGGGAGGACGTCGTGATCGGGGGGATCATGCAGCACATCGAGGACGCCGGGGTCCACTCCGGCGACTCCGCCTGCGTGCTGCCCCCCTACCGTCTCGGTCCCGTGGAGTTGGATCGGATTCGGGAGCTCACGCGCGCCTTCGCCATCGAGCTTGGCGTTGTGGGGCTCTTGAACGTTCAATACGCCATCCGGGACGGGGACGTTTACGTGCTAGAGGTGAACCCGCGGGCGTCCCGTACCGTCCCCTTCGTGAGCAAGGCGACCGGCGTGCCGCTGGCGCGCCTCGCGGCTCGCGTCATCGCGGGGGAGAAGCTCCGGGACATGGGTGTTCCCGAGGAACCGGCCGTGCCCGGCGTCGCGGTAAAGGAGGCCGTGCTTCCCTTCAACCGCTTCGACGTGGACATCCTGCTCGGACCTGAGATGCGCTCGACGGGCGAAGTCATGGGATTCGACGACTCGCTCGGGATGGCGTATGCGAAGGCACAGGCGGGCGCCATGAACGTGCTCCCGAAGGACGGGGGAACGATCGTGGTCACCGTGAACGACCGGGATAAGGTGACCGTGGCCCCCGTCCTCCGCCGCTTCCACGACCTCGGCTTCCGGATCCTCGCGACCGGTGGGACGCACGAGTACATCTCGCGGCTCGGGATTCCTTCCGAGTTCATCTTCAAGGTGGGAGAAGGCCGGCCGCACATCGTGGACGCGATCGTGAGCGGAGAGGTGGACCTCCTCATCAACACGCCGCTCGGGAAGAAGTCCCAGTATGACGACTACGCGATGCGGCGCGCGACGATCACGTACGGGGTCCCCTACCTCACCACGATGTCCGCGACCAACGCCGCGTGCGACGCGATCTTCGCGCTCCGCACCGTCAAGCCCCAGGTGAGGTCGCTCCAGGAGTGGATGGCGAAGCAAGAGAGCGAGCGAGCCCACGCGCTCCTCTGACGCTGCTTCCTCCCACCGGGTTTCTGCTTCACCCTTCGGCGCCCCTCCATGATCCGGGATGGGGGCATCCGGAGCACCAGGGGCGACTTCCCGCAATCGCGACGGCGGTTGAACGGGCGCTGCCGGTCCTCCACGGGAAGGTCGAGCCGGTGGAGGCTCGCTTCGCCACTCTCGAGGAGCTCACGCGGGTCCACCCCCGCGGCTATCTGGAGCGGATCGAAGCAGCTTGCCGGCAGGCGGATGAGCTCGGAGCTCAGGTCGAGGTCGGCCAGGAGACGCCGGTTTCGGGGGGTTCCTGGGACGCGATCCGCGGGTCGAGCGGGGCGGCCATCGTCGCCGTAGAAGGGGTGATCGAAGGCACACTCAGGAACGCATTCGTAGCGGCTCGCCCTCCCGGTCACCACGCCTCCGCGGGGCAGGCGATGGGCTTCTGTCCGGTGAACCATGTGGCGCTCGCGGCCCGTCACCTCCAATCCACCGGCGCCGCGGAACGGATCGCCATCGTGGACTGGGATGTTCACCACGGGAACGGAACCCAGGACATCTTTCTCCTCGACCCCACGGTCTTCTTCCTTTCCCTGCACCAGTTCCCCTTCTATCCCGGGACGGGCTCGGCGGAGGAGCGGGGTGTAGCGGAAGGGCTCGGGACCACCCTGAACGTGCCCCTTCCCGCGCGGACGACAGGGAAGGCGTATCGCCAAGCCTTCACAGACGCCATCACTCAGGCCGAGGGGGCGTTCGCCCCGGACCTCATTCTGATCTCGGCCGGGTTCGATGCCATGGCCGGGGATCCGATCGGGGGAATGCTCCTTGAGCCAGGGGACTTCTTCGAGCTCGCGCGGACGGTCATGGGTTGGGCAGAGCGCGCCTGTTCCGGGCGGGTGGTGGCGCTCCTGGAGGGCGGGTACCATCCGGCGAGAACGGGCCAAGCCGTGGCTGCGACGCTGGCCGCCCTGGCGGGGCTCGAGGGCCCGCCCGAAGTCTGACCGCGAAGTCTGGTCGTGAAGTCTGGTCGCGGAGTCTGACCTTGAGGTGCCGCGGGCCTTGCGGCATCTTCGTCCGGCGGCATCTTCTTCCACGGAGCGATCGGCGACTCCTCTATCCATGGCCGGGAGTGCTGCGATGCGCGTTCGCGCCTCCATTTCCATCCTGTTCCTCCTCGTCCTCGCCCTTCCCGTCGCCGGGCAGATCCCGGAGGGGATGACGGGCCCGTTCGTGCCGAACCCCGTTGGGACCGAGGCCATCTCACGGATCTACTCGCCATTCTGCCCCGGGTTGATGCTCGAGGTATGCCCGTCCCCGAACGCGGCCGCGCTGCGCGACTCGATCCATGCCCATGCCTATGACGGTTGGAGCGCCGACGAGCTCGTGGATTGGGTGCTGGGGAACTACGGGGGGCAGTATCTCGCCAAGCCGCCGGGACGGGGGAGTGGCCTGTGGGCGTGGATCCTCCCTCCGCTCGCGCTCCTCATGGGCGCCGGATTCGTGGTGCGGGTCCTTCGACGCTCCGTTCGTCGCAAGGACAGCGAGGAAGTGCCCTCGGAGCCGAGTCTTCCGGAACGGGTGATCACCGCCGATCAGGAGGCTCGCCTCCGGTCCGCGATCCGCGAGATCGAGATCAGCGAGGATCCGTCCTTCTGACGCCCGTCGAGGAGCTGCCGGGGCCCCAGTGACGAACTTCGTCCAGGTTGCCCTTCCCCTTCCCCTCTTCCAGACCTTCACGTACGGCTTTGAGGGGTCCCCGCCGCCCTCAGGCACTCGCGTGCTGGTCCCCTTCCGGCGGAGCGTCCAGGTCGGCTGGGTGGTGGGGCAGGGGGATCCAACCGGAATCGAGGGGATCCGGCCGATCCTGGATGTCCTCGAGCAGACGCTGTCGGTGCCGGAGGAGCTTCTCCGGCTCGCCCTCTGGATCTCCGAGTACTACGTGGTCCCGCCCGGGATCGCGATACGGGCGATGCTCCCCCCCGTCCTCTCGGACGGCTCGACCGAGGTCCTCCGCCTGACGCCCGAGGGGCGTGGCTGGCTCGGCGACGGGCGTCGCCGACAGATCCTCGAGGCCGTAGGCGCTCGTGGCGGCCAAGTTCCCGTCGCCGCCCTCCGCGGCCTCATGGGAAAGCGATCGATATGGCCCGAGATCCGCGCGCTCACCGGCGAGGGGCTCCTGGAGCACGAGACGCTCCCGCCTCCCGAGCCACCGATCAAGACCCGGAAGGTCGTGCGTATGATCGAGTGGCTCTCCGACCTTCGGGTGCGCGAGGAGTGCTTTGGCCGTGCACGCCGGCAGCGCGAGTGCTACGAGGCGATCGAGGCCGCCGGGGGCGCGTTCGAGCTTGCGATCCTGGAACGGGAGCACGGGTTCTCCCGTACGGTCGTCCGAGCCCTGGAAGAGAAGGGGCTTGCAAGGGTCCAGGACGAGGAAGTGCTCCGGGATCCCTTCCAGGGAGGAGCTCCTCTTCCGCCGGTGGACCAGCTTCTCACCGGGGCTCAGGAGCGAGCGCTCGGGGCCCTGGTCGAGGCGGCGCGCGCGCCGTCCGCGGGAAGCCCCTTCCTCCTACGTGGAGTCACGGGATCGGGCAAGACGCTCGTGTACATCCGGCTCCTTCAAGAAGTCATCACCAGGCTCGGCCGCTCGGCCATCGTGTTGGTGCCGGAGATCTCCCTCACCCCCCAGACCGTGGGGCGCTTCCGCTCTTGGTTCGGAGACGAGGTGGCGGTCCTGCACTCAGGGCTTTCGCAGGGGGAGCGCTTCGACCAGTGGCGCCTGATCCGGCGGGGAGAGCGGAGATTGGTCGTCGGTGCCCGCTCGGCCGTCTTCGCTCCCGTCCCTCACCTGGGCGCGATCGTGGTGGACGAGGAACATGACAGCTCCTACAAGCAGTCGGAGGCGCCGCGGTACCATGGGCGCGACGTGGCGGTCTACCGTGCGGCCCTTGCGGGCGCGGTGTGCGTGCTCGGGACCGCGACCCCGGCCCTCGAGAGCTGGATGAACGTGACGAAGGGGAAGTTTCGCCTCCTCACGCTCCCCGAGCGCGTGGGTGGGCGGCGCCTTCCCCCCGTGGAGATCGTGGACCTGCGGCGGCTGCGAGGGAAGCCCGAGGGCGGAGCCGAGGAAGGCAGAGCCCCAGAGGGCAGAGCCACGGAAGGCAGGGATAGGAAGGCCAAGCCCGACGAAGGCTCCGGGATCCTGTCCCCCCGCCTGGTCTCCGCCGTGCGAGATCGGCTGCAGAAGGGCGAGCAGTGCATCCTCCTCCTCAACCGCCGCGGGTACTCGTCCTTCGTCCAGTGTCGTGAGTGCGGGGTCGTCCGCGAGTGCCCGAACTGCTCCGTCTCGCTCACCCTCCACCGCGCTCGCGGACGCCTTCTCTGCCACCATTGCGGCCACGACGAGCCTCGCCCCGAGCGATGCGCCTCCTGCGGGTCCACGGACCTCTCGTTTCGGGGACTCGGAACGGAACAGGTCGAGCGAGTGGTTGCGGAGACCTTTCCGGGGGCCAGAATTGCTCGCATGGACCAGGACACGACGTCGGGGCGCTGGTCCCACCACGAGATCCTGGGGCGCGTCGAGCGGGGCGAAGTGGATCTCCTCCTAGGGACGCAGATGATCGCGAAGGGGCTCGACTTCCCGCGGGTCACGCTCGTTGGAGTCGTGAACGCCGACGTGGGGATTCACCTTCCCGACTTCCGGGCCACGGAGCGGTCCTTCCAGCTCCTGAGCCAGGTCGCCGGTCGTGCGGGCAGGGGGGACCTTGGCGGCGAGGTCATCATCCAGAGTTCGATTCCCGACCACTATGCCATCCAAGCGGCGGTCTCTCACGACGTCGAGGGGTTCCTCGCGCGGGAGATCGAGGAGCGGCGGACACCGCTGTATCCGCCCCACGTACGGCTGGTGAACGTGGTCGTGAGCTCGCCGGACCGCGCACGCGTCGCCGACGCGGTAGAGGCCGCGGCCGCGTGGCTGCGGGGGAGGGTCGGGAAGGGGGAGACCCGGGGGCTTGAGCTCGTGGGGCCCGCCCCCTCCCCGATCGAGAGGCTCCACGGAAGGTGGCGGTGGCACTTCTTCCTCCGGGGAGGGGCGGTCGGCCCGATGAGTCGGCTCCTCCGGCAGTTCGAAGAGGGGTTCCGCCCTCCTGCCGGGGATGTGCGGATCGTGGTCGATCGCGACCCCGTCGCCATGCTGTAACTGGCCTGGGACCCCTTTGCGATGGGAGGCCCCCTACATTAGCGTACGGTGGTCACTTAGGTGGGTCGTTACCGTGTACCCGCCCTCTCTTCGAAGGGGACGTGTTCCATGGGGTGCCTGGCACTCAACGCGTCCTTCGAGCCCCTCACGCTGGTCCCGGCTCGAAGAGCGATCCGCCTCGTGCTCGACCGGAAGGCCGAGGTCCTCGAGGTGGACGAGGGGAAGCGCTTCCGGTCGGAGCGCGACGACTTCCCATGCCCGACGGTCATCCGCCTGGTTCGCTTCGTGCACGTGCCTCGCCGCTTCCGTCGTCAGGTCACGAACACCTTCCTCTTCGCGAGGGATGACTACAGTTGCCAGTATTGCGGGAGGCACCGGAAGGACCTCAAGGGAAGGCAGTTCCTGACCCGGGATCACGTGATCCCGATTTCCTTTGGAGGTGGGAACGGCTGGGGGAACGTGGTGACCGCCTGCTCTCCCTGTAACAACCGGAAGGGGAACCTGACGCCGGACCAGGCGGGGATGCCGCTGCGGAGGGAGCCGAGGGAGCCGAACTACGTGCACCTCGTTTGGGCCGTGCGGCGGGTGACCGTGACCCAGGCTCGATGGATCTCGATGTTCTACGGTGAGGACACGCTCTCGGTGGTGCGGGAGGCCATCCCCCGTCGGGGGATGGCGGAGTCCACGCTCGGGCCACTGCTCGTGGGATCCTGAATACCAGGGGAAGGAACGGGGTCGCTACTGGTCCAGCCAGGCGTACGGTCGCTCATAGAACTGCCCGGACTCACGGACCGTTCCCCGCTCGGTGAACTCTTTCCAATGGATGATCCATCCGCGTACCGAATCCTGCCGCACCTGGTAGGTGAATCCGGGGGTTTCCTTACGGTCCGCTAGGAAACGGGCCAGCCCCTGGGGAAGGTTCGAGATTCCCGAGGGTTAGACCTCTCCCCGCCTGGTCACGAGCTCGTGATGGATCTCGGACTGTGAGTACTCGGTAGCGCGGATCGTATCCTCGAGATTCGTGATCACCTCCCGGACGCAGTCCACGACTTCCGTCGCGCCGTCACTCCCCAGGCGCTGGAGAAGCGTCCGGTTGAGCGGAGATCCCAACTCCGCCGAAGCCTTGTGGAGGATCTGCAGCACACGCTCCTGCTGCCTATGGGCGTCGGCTGCGGAGCGCGAAGGATCGACCTTGGGCTTCCTCTCTGGTAATGTGGTACCGGAGGCCCGATAGGGCCATGGCGGAGCCGTTCGGGATCCCAATGGCAGACATGCGGCGCGAGGCTGAATGACAGAGGCGGAGGAAGAGGCAGGACAGGACGTCGGCGCTCGGTCCGGGGTGGATGCGTCCGACGCCGGCGTCAGGCCCCGATCCGTCGAGGCCCCGGACGGGAGTTGGGAGGTGAGGGTCGCCGGAGTCACTCGGAGCGGAAGCGGACAGGATGCCGGCGCGCCGCTCCTCCTCCTCTCCTTCGCGCGGGTAGGGGAGCCGGAGGCGTCTGTCCGCGAGGCCCTGACCGTGGGCTCCTCACTCGAGGCGATCCCCGATGATGATCTCGCAGAGCTCTTCGCCCGGTCGCGATCGGCCCAGTCGATATCGGTCCCCCTGCCCCCCGCCCCAAGCGGCTGATCGTGGGCGGCTGCTCGTGTCTCTTAGACACGGTCTGTGTCATCAAAGTGACACGATTGGGGTCTCCTTCCCCACGTGATGGTTAACGTAAATCACTACTCCATAATGAGTTGTTGTATAGACCAGCCGCGGCACGCCGCATGCGTTGTGCTTGATGGACCGGTCAAAAGTCTCCTGTGCACCGGGAGCGCTTTCCTGAGCGTGAGGTTCGTTGAGCATGATCAAGGATCTGACTGTTGAAACGATGTCCATGGAGGCAATGGAGCCGAACGGGTTGGACGTCCCCGGAATCCTGATCGCGGACGGACGGCTCGCGATCGAGACGGCTCTGCGCCACCCCCGGGTGGTCGCCTTCGTATACGGCGAGGATCTTCCCGCCTTACTCACTCTCCCGTTCGGGCGCTGGAAGAAGGGCAGCTGATCTTCCGTCGTTCCCACTGATGGCGTCGTTCCCCCTGAGGGCGTTGTTCCCCCTGAGGGACCGAGGAACCTTTCTCTCCCATCCCTCGTAGATGGATGGTGGTGCTCCGTCCCCCGGAGTGCCGCTTCGTTCGGCCGCCCTTCAGGGTAGCGTGCGGGCGTACATCGCCCGGGCTGCCTTCAACAGGTACCCCCGGTCCGGTGTCGTACTATGAGCGGACTCTCCGAGCTGAGCGACGCGGAGCTGGTGGGCCGCGCTGCGCTCGGAGAGGGACGAGCCTACGGAGAGTTGGTTTCGCGCTACGCCCGAGCTGCGTATGGGCTCGCCCGCTCCGTGACCCGGAGGCACGAGGACGCCGAAGACGCCGCGCAAGAGGCGTTTGTTGTGGCGCTCGAGCGGATCGAGGAGTGCAGGAACCCTGAGAAGTTCGGGGGCTGGTTGCTCACGATCGTAAGGAATCGAGCTCGGAACCTCGTGCGCAGGGAGACACTGAGGGAAGGGGATCCGCTCCCCTTCGACCTGTCGTCTTCGGTTCCCGGTCCCGATCGCGTGACGGAGCGTGAGGAGCTGAAGTCCAGACTCATCGAGGCGCTGGGTGAGCTTACCGAGGTCCAACGGGAGGTCGTCCTCTTGCACGACCTGGAAGGGTGGAAGCACCGGGAGATTGCACGGCATCTGGACATGCCGCCCGGTACGGTGCGCTCCCACCTGCACTACGCGAGAAAGCGTCTGAGGGAGTGCCTGGGTGGGTCCAATGATCCGGGAGCGGAGGAGCGTCAAGGATGAATCATATCGAGCCTATCGAACCTCAGGTACCGCTCGAAGAGCTGGATCCAGGTCGCGGGGACCTGGGTTATTGGGTCCGCTTCCAGCAGCGGGTCATGGGGGCGGTGGCCCCTGAGCTCGCGGCTCGCCGCCGAGCGGCCCTCACCCTGGGCTACGTACTCCTCTCCTGGGGTCGTCTCGCGGTTCCGATGGCCGTGGTTGCGGCAGCGGCGATCGCCGGACTCCTCCTCCTCCGGCCTGCCTTGGACGAGGACTTCGGGTCGGTCGTCGGGCTGGAAGAGCTCCTCTCCGTCCCGAGGGATGGGGAAGAGCCGCTCCCTGCGTTTCTGTACTCTGACGAGACCGTGGATCGGGACCAGGTCCTCCTCGCCGTCGAGGGCGGCGGGTTCACTGCGAGCCCATGATGATTTTCACACGTGACAAGAAGGTGCGGTCAGGCGCGGCGGTGGTCCTGGCCGGGATGTTCGCGGCGGGGATCGCCGTGGGCGTCGCCGTGGACCGCCGCGCACCTGCGTCTGTCCGTGCGGAGGGAGAGGCTCGGCAGCCCGATCGGGACAGCTCTCCGCCGAATAATCGGATCATCGATCGGCTCGAGATGACGCCCGAGCAGAGGGCGAGGGTGGACTCGGTCGTGGCCGAATATGGGCGGCGCATGAGCGAGCTGCAGCGCGAGTACCGTCCGCGCTTCCACGAGATGGTGGACTCCGCGAACAGCGCGCTGCGGGAGTCGCTCACCGAGGAGCAGCGGGTGCGTTACGACTCCATCCGGGCTGCCGCGGAGCGCCGACGGGACCGCGGGGATTCTCAGGGACGACGCTGACTCGTGAACGACGCCGAGTGAACGACCCATCGATGAGCCGATCCAGCACGAACGGGGCGAACGTGGTCATCCGTACCGCGGCTCTCCTGAAGGATTACGTCCTGGGCGTGGAGACCGTGCGGGCCGTGCGGGGGGTGAATCTCGAGATCCGGGAGGGCGAGTTCGTGGCGCTCATGGGTCCTTCGGGCTCGGGGAAGACGACACTGATGAACCTCATCGGGTGTCTCGACACGCCGACTTCTGGCGAATACTGGTTGAACGGGCAGGAGGTGGGCCAACTCTCGGAGCGCCGGCTGGCGCGCATCCGGAACAAGGAGATCGGCTTCGTATTCCAAACGTTCAACCTCCTTCCTCGAGCGACGGCACTGAACAACGTCGAGCTCCCGCTCATCTACGCGGGGGTCGCGAGCGCGGAACGCCGCCGGCGCGCGGAGGAGAAACTGGAGTTGGTGGGGCTCAATGACCGCATGCACCACAAACCGCCAGAGCTGTCCGGCGGCCAGAGGCAGCGCGTCGCGATTGCGCGCGCACTCGTGAACGAGCCCGCGATCCTTCTTGCCGACGAGCCGACCGGGAACCTCGACTCGAAAACCGGCGAGGAGGTGATGGCGATCTTCACCGGGTTGAACGATTCCGGTCAGACGATCATCCTCGTGACGCACGAGCACGACATCGCCGAGTACGCGAAGCGGCAGGTGCATCTGCGGGACGGAGTGGTCGAGCGCGACTTCCAGAGTGAGAGGCGCCGGGTCCCGACCTTGGTCGTGTCGGGGGCCGGAGATGGAAGGACATAGGGGAGGGTTGGACAGGCCATGAGCGATCAGTCCCGAAGGGTGAAAATGAACGGAGTAAGCGCAGTGCGCGGAATGTCGGTCCTCCTATTGGTGGGCCTCGCCGGCTGTGGGTCCGGGGAGGTGGAGGTGGCTCCCACCATCGCCACGACCGAAGTGACCCGCATCAACCTCGAGATCGTCGCTGAAGCCGCGGGATCGCTCGCCCCGGTTCGGAGCGTCCAGGTCATGTCCAAGGCCTCGGGAGCGGTCGTGCAGGTCCTGGTGGACACCGGGGACCGCATCGAGGAAGGGACACTCATGGCGCGGATCGACCCGCGCGACGTGCAGAACGCCTACGACCAGTCCGAGGCGGACTTCCAGGTCGCGCAGGAGCGCTTCAAGATCTCGGAAGCCCAGCTCAAGCGTTCCGCGGATCTGCTCGCCGCTCGGGTAATCACGGAGCAGGACCACGAGAGCAGGAACGTCGACTTCGCGAACGCGCGTGCATCGCTCATCCGCGCTCAAACGACGCTCGACCTGGCCCGCCTCCGGCTGGAGGACGTGACGATACGGGCGCCACTGCCGGGGACCGTGCTGACCCGGACCGTGGAGCAAGGACAGGTGATCTCCTCTCCCTCCGGGAACGTCTCGGGCGGGACCGCCCTTTTCACGATCGCCGATCTGAGCCTCATGCAGGTGCGGAGCATGGTGAACGAGGCCGACGTGGGGCGCCTCCAGGCCGGAATGACGGCCACGGTCCACGTGGACGCGTTCCCCGATCGGACGTTCCAGGGAGAGGTCGAGAAGATCGAGGCGCAGGCCACCGTTCAGCAGGGCGTCGTTAACTTCCCGGTGATCGTGACCTTGGACAACGCAGAGGGCCTACTGAAGCCGGGGATGAGCGCGAACGTGACGATCATGATCGCCGAGCGGGCGAACGCGCTCGCGCTCCCCAATGAGTCGATCGTGGCCTACACCGAGATGCTCGCGGCCGCGCAGGTTCTGGGCGTGCCCGACGACCGGCTCCTGGCCGACCAGTCCGGCTTCCAGGAGCTCCAGCGACAGCTGGCCGCGGGAGGGGCTGAAGCGGCGGGCGCCCTGGCAGCGGGCAGAGGTAGGGCGGGGGGCGCCGCGGCGGTGGACGCGATGAACCTCGAGCAGCTTCGCCAGCAGATGGCGGCCAGCCAGGGGGCGGCGTATCAGGCAGAGATACAGGCGCTCATGCGGCAGGTGGGAGGAGGTGGTGGAGTGGCGTTCCGAGGGGGCGGTGGTGGGGGTGGTGGAGGAGGCAATCGGGGAGGAGGCAATCGCAGAGGAGGCGGAACGACCAACCGCTCGACACTGCCGGACCAGGCCCGCCCTGGGGTCGTCTTCATCCAGGACGCGAGCGGTGGCTTCACCGCGAGGGCCGTCCTCGTCGGCGTGACGGACTGGAGCAGCTCGGAGATCATGGCCGGAATCGAGGACGGCGAGATCGTGGCGCTTCTCGGTGGCGTGTCCCAGCAGGCGCAGCAGAGCACCCTCGGGAGAGGGGGATTCCCCGGCGGCGGTGGCCAGTTCCGGTTCTAGGGTTCTACGAGTCCATGAGGTGATGTCGTGCTGATCAAGGAACTCTTTTTCGTCTCCCTCGGTGCGATCCGGGCGAACGTGCTTCGCTCGTTCCTCACGTGCCTCGGGATCATCATCGGCGTGGGGGCGGTGATCACGATGGTCGCCCTCGGCGAGGGCGCTCAGCGCCAGGTGGAGGACCGGATCCAGCGGATGGGCACCGACGTCCTCACGATCCGCCCGTCGCAGGCTCGCCAGGGGGGAGTGGCACAGGGCGAGAGCCGCCTCTACACGAGCGATGCGTTGGCCCTCCAGACGGCCCTTCGTGGGATCGTGACGATCGCCCCCGAAATCTCGAACCGACAACAGATCGTGAACCAGCGTTGGAACAGCTCCCAGGACGTACTCGGGACGTGGCCGTCCTACATAGAGGTCTATAACCTGCAGGTCGAGCTCGGACGCTTCTTCACGGAGTCCGAGGATCAGGGCCGCCAGCGGGTGGCGGTCCTCGGGCACGGGCTCCCGGAGCGCCTCGGGACACCAGCGCCCCTTCTCATCGGGCGCTCGATCCGGATCGCAGGCGAGCAGTTCGAGGTCATCGGGGTGATGGCCGAGAAGGGCGACATGGGCTTCTCTCAGCCTGACGAGACGGTCTACATCCCGCTCAACACCGCCACCTACCGCCTCTTTGGCGGACGCGACCGCCTCCGCACGATCCTCGCGAAGGTGGATGCCGGTCCGTCCGGGATCGATCGGGCATTCGCCGCGATCGATCCGGTCCTTCGGCGGGAGCACAAGGTCTCGGCGGGCGCCACGGCGGACTTCGAGATCCGGAACCCGACGGACCTTCTCATGTCTCTCCAGGAGACGAGCCAGACCTTCACCTACCTCCTGGCAGGGATCGCGGGGGTCTCGCTCCTAGTGGGCGGGATCGGGATCATGAATATCATGCTCGTGAGCGTAACGGAGCGAACTCGGGAGATCGGGGTCCGGAAGGCGCTCGGGGCGACCCGCACGAATATCCTATTCCAGTTCATGGCCGAAGCCCTCGTGCTCTGCGTCCTGGGCGGGGCCCTCGGTGTGATGGTGGGTTGGGGCGGTGCCCACGTGGTGGCGAGGGCTCCCCAACTCGCGGCATTCGCGCGGGGAGGCTCGATCGTCTCGCCCACCGCGGTCGTGGTCGCGCTTGGGTTCTCCGCTGCGATCGGGCTCTTCTTCGGGATCTGGCCAGCGCAGCGAGCGGCACGGCTCGATCCCATCGTAGCCCTTCGCTACGAATGACTGGGGCGGTCGCCCCGGATAGGGTGCCGGTCCCCACGGGGCCGGCCCCTACGCGGCCCGTTCCTACGCGGCCCGTTCTTACGCTGGGACCCACGCTCGCCTTCATCCTGGTCGTTGCCGGGCTCTTCACGCTTGGCGGGGTTCCACTGCAGCGCCTCTTGGGCGACGGGGGGCTGTTCGCGGCCCAGGTGGTCCTCCTCCTATTTCCGAGCCTGCTCTTCCTCCGGTGCGGAGGGTTCGACCCCGTCCGGACCCTCTCGCTACGTCTCCCGACCCGGAGGCAGGTGATCGGAGGCGCGATCCTCTTCCTCGGGGGGGCACAGCTCGCCTGGTTTCTCGCGTGGGCTCAGAGCCTCGTGCTCTCCGTTCCCTTGGATTATTTGCAGGCGATGGCCACGGAGCTCCGCGCGGATTCGATCGGCCGCTTCCTTTGGATCCTCTTCGTCGCCGCGCTCATTCCTGCGATTGTGGAGGAAGTCATCTTTCGCGGGATCGTGCTCGCGGGTTTCCGCGGGTCGCTGTCCATGGGGTGGGCGGTCCTGGGCTCTGCGGTGATCTTCGGAGCGTTCCACCTCTCTCCCCAGACCGCGTTCCGATTCCTCCCCACCGCCTGGCTCGGGGTGCTGCTCGGGGGGATCGTTGCCGCCACGGGGTCGCTCCCCCTCGCCATGCTCCTCCATGGGGTGAACAACGCGCTCATTCTGGCGGTCATGTCCGCCCCGATCATGGAAGAGCGCCTGGGGAGCTCAGAGCAAGCACCGCCCCTGATGCTCCTCCCGTTTTCGGTGGCTCTGTTCTGGTGGGGTACGCGGATCCTTCGGCGGGAGCGCCGCTCGCTGCGCGCGGGCGACGGTACTTCCACGGAGATTTCCTAGGGGTTCCAGCCGTAGCGGTAGTAGAACCCGGGGAAGGGGACGATCCTCGTGCTTGCAGGGGTGTCGTCGTCCGGGTCCAAGCGTTTCACCGAGATGGCCCGGTTCAGGCCGACTTCGACTCCCACCGCGTGTGCACCCGAGATGGACCAGTCTATGGCCAGAGGCACTCGTGCAATGAGGGCCGATCCACTGCCGTTCTCTGTCCAAGCTGCGAGCTTCCAGAGCCCTATGCCGATCGCGGGTCGCAGCTTTCCGGACGCGAAGTATCGCTTTCCAGCCACGGCCATCGAGAGCTCCCGGAACGAGAGGGTTCCGAGGACGAATTCGGCCGCCCAGTCGCCGTGTTGGTACTCGGTGACGAGCCCGAGGAAGCCCGTCCCTCCGAGGCTTACGCCTATGCGGATGCGATCCCGCTCTCCGTCTCCGATCGTGGCTGGGGCCTCGTCCTGTGCGGCGAGGGACGGGGCAAATGGTCCGGCGAGGAGTGCCACCGCTGCCAGGAGCAGAGCGAAAGTGGGCTCGCGCTGCAGCCCGCCGGGGGAGGCGAAGCGGCTTGCCGACATTGACGCGCATCGACCAAGGGTGAGCATGTTCGGAAGCTAACACGGGGATCCTGACGTTACACTGGGGTGTCCCCAGGAATGGCCGAGCGGCGGTCCGGCGCGGGAGCGGGGCTACGCTCCCGCTTCCGGGAGACCGATCAGAGGAGGGCAGGGATCGTGGGAACGGTGGTTCGATGCGGCACGGTGGGAGGGGCCGGCTCGTCTCGGATCGGCGCCGTCCGAGCTGCGCTTGTCGTAGCACCACTGCTTCTATCTCTCTCGGGGTGCGAGCCCCCCGACCGGCCTCCGGCGTTCACGGCGGGCCTCCCACCAGCGGCGGTCTCCTACCTCGCGCCGGACCGGATCTCGACGTTCCGTTTGGAGGAGGGGGTGACCTACCGCTCGGTCCGGAGCGGCGCCCGCCCGTGGAGCCTCCATCTCCTCGAGGTAGACGCGACCCGCTGCGAGCTCGGGTTCCGGGTGGTCCGGGCGGAGGATCGCGAGGGGCGGACGCCGGTCTCCGAGTTGGCCCATCGGAGCGAGCCGGGGGTGATCGCGGCCGTGAACGGGGACTTCTTCACCCCGGAGAACCTTCCGCTGGGTCCCGAGATCTCGGGCGGAACGGTGCGCGGCCGAAGTTCGCGATCGGTGTTTGCTTGGAGGCCAGGACAGCTTCCCACGGTGGGCCCAGCGGTGTGGAGCGAAGGGACAATCGCGATCGGAAGCTGGACCGTGTCGGTGGACGCACCGGACAGGGATATCCAGGTGGTCGCGGGCTTTCCCGCGCTCCTCGAGTCCGGCGTCGCCGTGGGCGACTTGCAGCAGAGTGCGCGCCCTGACTTCGCTGCCGAGCGCGACCCCAGGAGCGCCGTGGGCTTCGACCGCGAAACACGCCGCGTCTGGCTGGTGGTGGTGGAGGGACGCCGTGAGGGGGTCTCCGAGGGGATGACCCTCCCTGAGCTCGCCGGGCTCTTCCAGGCGCTTGGGGTCGACGACGCGATCAACCTGGACGGAGGCGGATCTTCCGTCATGGTAATCCGCAGGGAGCCGGTGAGCCGGCCGTCTGATCCGACCGGGGAGCGCCCCGTGGTGAACGCTCTCGTCCTGCGCGAGGATCCTCTCTACTGTTCGTGATCAGGAACCATACCGGCGACGTGGAGGGAGGCATGGGAGGGAGCGAGGCGTTCGAGGGGTTTCCGAAGGCGCTCTTCAAGGAGCGGCGGCGCCGAGTGCTCGAAGAGCTCGGCTCCGGGGCCATGGTGCTCCCGGCTGCACCGATCCTCCACCGGACGGGCGACTCTGAGCTCCGGTATCGGGCGGACTCCGAGCTCTTCTACCTCACCGGGTTCACGGAGCCCGAGGCGGTCCTCGTCCTCCGCGGCTTCGCGGACGAGGACCGGAGCGTGCTCTTCGTGCGCCCACGGGACGACAAGGCGGAGCGTTGGACGGGATCGCGGGTCGGGCCGGAACGAGTGCCCTCCCTCTACGGCGTGGACAGCGCGCGAATGTTCGCCCAGCTCGGGGATTGCCTCCCCGCGCTCTTGGCCGGGGCCGATCGGGTCTTCTTCCGGATCGGGCGAGATGGCGCGGCCGAGCGGGGAGTAGTTCAAGCGCTCGAGGCTGCGCGGACGAAGGGCCAGCGCGAAGGGACGGGGCCACGCACCGTCGTGGACCCGGGCGAGATCCTGGACGAGCTTCGTCTCCGGAAGGACGCGAAGGAGATCGCCGCGATGAGGGCGGCGGCGTCCGTGACGGCGGCGGCTGTGCGCGAGGGGATCGACCGGGTCGGGCCCGGTATCGGGGAGTGGGAGGTCGAGGCCGAGGTCGAGGCCGGGTTCCGCCGCAGGGGTGCCTCCGGGCCTGCGTTTCCGACGATCGTGGGCTCGGGCCCGAACGCGTGCACCCTCCACTATGTCCTGAACTCGAGGCGGATGGAGGCGGGCGATCTGGTGTTGATCGATGCTGGTGCGGAGCGTCGCATGTACTCCGGCGACATCTCACGGACGGTTCCCGTATCGGGTCGCTTCTCCTCCGAGCAGGCCGACGTGTACCGGGTGGTCGAGGAGGCACGGACCCGTGCAGTCGCCGCGGTCGCGCCCGGGGTGCCGTTCGAGAAGGTTCATCGAGCAGCTCTCGGGGCACTCGTGGAGGGGCTGATCGAGCTGGGCGTGCTGGCTGGCGATTCGCAGTCGCTCATCGAGAAGAAGGCGCAGGAGCCGTACTTCCCCCACCGGACCTCCCATTGGTTGGGGCTCGACACTCACGACGTAGGGAGCTACGCCAAGGACGGGGTGTCCCGAAGCCTCGAGCCCGGGATGGTGCTGACCGTGGAGCCGGGGCTCTACTTCCCTGGCTTGACGCCTGGCTCGAAGCCTGGCTCGAAGAAAGGCAGCCCCTTCGCGGGGATCGGGATCCGTATCGAGGACGACGTGCTCGTTACCGAAGGAGGCCGGGAGGTCCTAACCGCCGAGCTCCCCACCGGGCCGGACGAGATTTCCGCGCTCGTCGGAGCGATACGGACGCCGAAGGGCCGGAAGAGATGAGCTCCATCGAGGGCGGCGACGCCGAGGTGCCAACCGCGTTTCGCGCCGGGGCGGAGTTCTACCGGGCGCACGGTCTCGGGAACGACTACCTCGTGTTCGAGGCAGTGCGGTCGTCCCTTCCCGGTTGGCCAGTCCGCGGCGCGTCCGTCCGCCGGGTCTGCGACCGATGGCGGGGGGTGGGGTCGGACGGGATCGTCGTCCTCCTCGAGCGGGAGCCCGAGGACGGGGTCTTTCCGCTCCGGATGTTCAACCCGGACGGCTCCGGGTTCGAGCGGAGCGGGAATGGGCTTCGGATTCTCGCGTCCTACCTCCACGGGGAAGGGCTGGTGGGCCGCGCTCCCTTCGAGGTGCGGAGCGGGGGGAGCGTGATCCCGATGACGATCCACGCGGAAGAATCGGGCGGGGTGTTCGACGTCTCTGTGGAGATGGGGAAAGCGAAGGTCGGTGGGGAATGGGTGAGGCTCGACCCCACACGTCTCGATCCGGAGGGGCGGGTCGTCCACCCCTCGAGGGGTCCGATCGCCTTCGTTCCGGTCTCGGTCGGGAATCCCCACGCCGTCGTATTCACCTCCGGCGGATCCGACTCTCTCCTTCCGGACATCGGTCCCTTCCTGGCCACGCACCCCGCCTTTCGCGAGGGGACGAACGTTCAGCTCGTGGACGACATGTCTCCGGGGCGGATTCGGATCCTCGTCTGGGAGCGAGGTGTCGGGCGGACAAGCGCCTCCGGAACGAGCTCGTGCGCGGCGGCGGCGGCGGCGGTTGCGACCGGCCGCCTCGCCCCGGGGAGGATCCTGGTCGAAATGGAGGGGGGGGAGCTCGAGGTGACGGTGGCGGACGGACTTTCGATTACCCTGCGGGGGCCCGTGGAGGAGATCGCGCGGGGCCGTCTCACGAGCGGGTTCTTGGAAGCCCTCGCGACCGTGTGACGCGACGTTCTAGGTCCGCACCTTCTTCATCAACACGAGCCCCGCGCAGAGGAAGACGACGTTCGGGATCCACGCCGCTGCCGTCGGGTCCAGCGTCCCCGCGTAGCCGAATGCGCCTGCCACTCGAAAGAGCATGAGGTAGAGGATCGTCGTGGCGAGCGCGATCC
The DNA here is from genome assembly GCA_009692105.1 of Gemmatimonadota bacterium. Lineage (GTDB taxonomy): Bacteria > Gemmatimonadota > Gemmatimonadetes > Longimicrobiales > Gaopeijiaceae > SHZS01. The sequence continues at coordinate 18,464 of SHZS01000027.1, forward strand.
CGATCCCGTAGGCGGTCCCCCCGCCACGCTTGGAGGAGGTGGCGAGTGGCGCGCCGAAGAGGACGATCACTAGGGTCGCAGCCGGAATCGCCACACGCTGCCCGCGCTTTGTGAATGTCCGCCCCACCTCCCCCCCGGAGCGGAGGAGGCGGTCCCCGAACCGGGTGAGCTCGGCGTATGTCATCTCGTCCTCGTCGCGAAACGCCTCGAGGAGCTCCTCGGGCCGCTCGCTCAGGTCGCGCTCGAGCGACCGGTCGAAGTGCACCGTCACCTCGCGCCCGTCGGGGTGGAGTTCCCTGCGGTAGCCATCCTCGAACATCCACCCCCGGCCCTCCAGCCATCGGGCGTGGTCCGCCATAACGTACCGCGTCGGCTGGGTGGGGTCGGACGGGAAGGTCTGGAGCGAGGGCCCGAGCATCTGTCCATCGTTCGCCGTGAGGCGCCGAGCCATGAGCGACCCCCCTGCGTCGGTCAGGTATACGAAGGTACTCCGGAAGGCCTGTCGGCGCTCCCGATCACCACGGAGCTCGGACGCGATCTCCATGGACCTAGGCGCGAGGTCGGCGAGCACGAGCCCTACCCCCGAGAGGAGCGCGCCGGCGACGATGATCGGCAGGGCGAGCCGGTGGAAGGAGATGCCGCCGGCCTTGGTGGCCATCACTTCCCGGTGGATCGTCATGGGGTGAATCGTAAAGACTGTGGCGAGGAGGGCCGCGATCGGGAAGCACCAGAACATGAACTGCGGATACGCGAACACATACGAGAGAGCGATGCGCTCGAACGGGATCCCCTGCTCCAGGTATCCGTCCAGGTTCTCGGTGACGTCGCCCAGGATGAAGAGGAGCGGAGCCGCGAGCACGAATACGGCGAAGAGTCGAAGGAAGCTCGACAACACGAGCCGGTCCAGGGTTCGGATCACGCCTGCTCTCCGGCGCTGGCCCTGCGGTCCCATCGCCCCGTTGCCCTCCGCGCGAACCTGCCCGCTCGAAAGACGAACTCATCCCAGCTGCTCCCCCGGTTCGTCGAGATCTGCTTTGCCATCCGCGACGCAAAGAAAGCCGCCGGAATGAGGAGAAGGACGTTCGGCGCCCACATCGCGAGAGCAGGATCGAGCTGGCCCCGGTCCGCGAACCGCTCTCCGCCGATGAGCCCCATCCAATAGAAGAAGAAGATCCCGACCGACGCCGCGATCACCATCCCGGCCCCCCCCTGCGGGAAGCGGATCGCGAGCGGCGGGCCGAGGAGCACGAAGATGAGACAGGCGAACGCGATCGCGTACTTCTTGTGGACTTCGACCAGGTACCGGAAGTTCTGCTCTTCCCGGATGCTCCATCGGGTAGCATCCACGCGGTACAGGTCGGCCAGGTTTCGCATCACCTCGTCCCTCGAGAACTCCAGCGGAGGCTCCTCGACCGAGGGGGGGGAACCTACGGCGAGCTGCTCGCGGCCGGGGGTGACACCCAGCGCGGCGTCGAGCGCCTCCCGAGAATGTAGATAGCCCTCATCCCCCATCCGCCTCATCTCCGTGATGTTCTCCGCGATCCGCGCCTGCAACCCAGCGATGTCCATCTCCCGGTCGCTCGACGCTCCGGTTCCCTGCCGCTCCAGCTCATCACGGACTCCCCGGAAGGGGAGGATCTGGGTCGCGTACTTGAGGCGCTGGAAGGATCCTGGGCGATCGTCGGTTACCTCGTATACCACCCCGTCGTTCAACGTCAGGTACAGGTCGCGGCCGTCGGGAGTGAAGGACATCTTTCCCCGCTTTGCGAGGATCGTCCGGACCTGCGTGACGTTGGTCAGGTCGTAGATCGTGACGTCCTGAAGGAGACTCGCCCGGGTGTCGATGGACTTCGCTCGGAGGAAGTAGTGCGAGTCGTCCCCCGTGTGGATGGGGTTGATGATCTCCTCCCGAAGCTGGAAGGTGGGACTCTTGCTTCCCACGTCGGCCAACAGGGAACTTAGACGGTGGTTCGACTCCGGGAGGATCCGGTCGTTGAACACGAACATGAGCCCGGAGAAGACGAGACCCACTCCCATCAAAGGAGCCATGAGGCGGGCCGGGTGGATCCCCCCCGCCGCCATCGCCGCGATCTCGTTGTGCCCCGTGAGCTCGGAAAACGCGTAGAGCACCGCTACGAGCACGGACATGGGGAGGGTGAGGGCCACGATGTGAGGGATGGAGAGGAGCATGAACTCGCCGACCACGCTCAGCTCCAGCCCCCGACCCGCGAGGTCCTCGACGCGCTGGGCCACGGCGTTCAGGAAGAGGAGCCCCGTCACCGCCGTGAACGCGAAAAAAAACGGGCCGACGTGGGCTCGGATCACGTACCGCGTGAGGATCTTCATGCTTCCAGGCGTCTCGCGAGTGTGTAGCGGTGCAACTCGCCGTAATGGCGCGCCCCGTCAGCTCGGCTGGAGCCTTCGTGCCAGCGGCTCCCGTCAGGGGATTTGGTACCCGCCTTTGGCGGGCGTGGTCCGAGCGCTGAGCCCGTGATCCCCGTCCCCATCGTCCTCGGACTGCTCGTAACGGCCCTCCAGCTCCCCCCGTCGGGTGCTCCGCCCGATACTACTAGGTTGGGGCAGGGCCCCCTCCCCTCTCTCCGACCTCGGAGTGCGCTTTGGGGCCCGAGGGGAGTTCGGTGGGGATGGAGTCTTCCGCCCGTGCGACGCGTCCCTGTAGCTCAGCTGCCGGCCCGGGCTCGTGCCCCAGCTCCAGCCCCAGATCCAGTTTGGGCTCCGGCGGTCTCGGATCACTTCCCTGTGCGATGCTCGGTTCTGGCGCAATGCGCGGAGAATTGGCCGCGATTACAGCGCAGACGACCAGGCCGTATAATGTCAACTTCTTCTGCCATACGCCGCCGATACCCAACCCCGAGCGGGAAGCGGCTTGGAGAGCCGCGCTGTGGCCCTATTACAACGAATTGGGGATCGATCCATCGAGTATCAAGATCCGCCAGGGCCGGGTACCATTTGGTCCGGAAGCGGCCGATGTCCTGGGCGAGTTTGGGCCGCCTGTCGTAAGCTTTCATTTCGGGCTCCACCCTGAGGAGCTGATGGCTCGCGTCAAGGACTTGAGCTCTAAGATTCTCGCCTCTGCAACGAGTGTGGAGGAAGCACTTTGGCTCGAAGCACGAGGAGTCGACGTAGTCATCGCCCAAGGCCTTGAGGCGGGCGGTCATCGCGGGATCTTCCTTTCGGAGGACCTGAGTACGCAGCTGGGCCTATGCGCACTGCTCCCGCAGATTGTACAGGCGGTGAGCTATTGGGCTCCGACGCCTGAAAGTGGTGTCCTTGCGAGGGAGGCGATTTTCGTGCCCGAGATGCGTCGACCGGTTCAGGCGGTCCTCGTTGCGGAGGACGGGAACGTATGGCTCGGGATGACCCAGCTCGCCCAGGAAGGAGGCCGCGGTCCCCGTCCGGCCACCTTTCCAGGGCTGGAAGACGAGGCTCGCGGAGGGGGTGCTACCGGGAGCCGATGGGTGATCTTGTCTCCTGAGGGAGAACCTCTCGCTCGTGTGTCGTTCCCCCCCAGGTTCCTTCCCATGTGGATTCAGGGGGAGAGGGTGGTCGGAGTCACCGTCGGTGGGCTCGGTGAGAACTACGTCATAGAGTTTCGCCTGGGGCAGGCGACGACACCCTGAACGCCACATGTTCAGAAAAACCAGGGACCTTGGCGCGCGACTGCTGGCGCGGGCCGCCGTCCGATCCAGGGTGGTGCTCGCCCTCCTGCCGCGACTTCACGTGCGCTGGCGAGTGCGCATGGCCATGGAGTTGGAGGCAGCGGATCTCCCTCAGGTCGAAGTGCGGCGGGCGTCCGTGATGCTCTCGCTCGACCTCAGGGACGACGTCCAACGGACGATCTACCTCAGAGTGTACGAGGGAAGGGAGCTCCGCCTTCTGAAGGAGATTCTGGATCCGGGCGACAGTCTGCGTGGACGTGGGTGCGAACATTGGGCTCTTCACCTGTGTCACGGCACACGCCGTCGGGCCCTCGGGAAGGGTCTTCGCCTTCGAGCCCGAGCCCCGAAACGTCGCTCGGCTTCGGCGGAATGTGACCCTGAACGGGTTCGCAGATCGCGTCTCGTTGATCGAAAAGGCCGTCGCGGAGGATTCCGACGAGGTCACCTTCTTCCGGCACGCTGCCACACACTCGGGATGGGGAGCGCTCCACCGGGATCCGGGACACGAGAGCCAGAAGACGGTCGCATCGGTGGGTCTCGATGCCTTTTTGGCTTCGGAGGGTATCCAGGAGGTCGCCCTCTTGAAGATCGATGTCGAAGGGGCCGAGCTCAGAATAATGGAAGGAGCCCGTGGATCGCTTGAGCACAGGCGGTTCCGCTTCATCCTGGCGGAATACAACGGCGGCTGGTACGCTCGGTTAGGCGTCCCGAAAGGGGAGTACTTCCGCATGTTCGAATCCGTAGGGTATGAGCCGGTTCTGCTGAACCTCCAGGAGTACGAGGATCTCAGGACCGGGCTTCTCGATGCCAAGTCCGAGAGGAATTTCCTCTTCCGGCGGGCCTCCCCGTGAACGGTCGCCCGTCACGCCTTTCCGCAGCACTTGGGATACTCCTGTTGCTGATCTTGGTCGGGGCGCGCGGATCGCAGACCGATCCCATCACGGTTCGGGTGTTGACCTACAACGTCCATCATGGCCAGGGCACCGACCGCCAATTCGATCTGTTGCGTCTGGCTGACGTGATGCAGAGCGTCCGACCGGACATCATCGCTCTCCAGGAAGTGGATCAAGCCACGGAGCGGTCGGATGGTGTGAATCAGTTTGACGAGTTCGTGCGACTGCTGGGGATGCACGGGGAGTTCGGCAGGGCGATAGACTACATGGGTGGAGGCTACGGTGTCGCCGTGCTGTCGCGCTGGCCTCTCCTGAGCCCGGACAACCAGCCGCTCCCCGCCTCGTTGGAAAACGAACCGCGCACCGCATTGACCGTCCTCATCAGGGCAGGCCAAGACGGTCCCATACTGAAGTTCACCAGCACCCATCTCGATAACTCGCGCGACTCGACGGATCGCATAGCCCAAGCCGCTCGTCTCAATGAACTGCTGGTCTCGGGCGACGCTCAGTCGAGCATCCTTGCAGGGGATTTCAACGCCAGGCAGGGTACGGCGGCCATGGAGATTCTCGCCGCGCAATGGACGAACGCCGTGCCTGTTTCGGGGTTGCCTCCGGACTCCTCGCCGCCAGGACGAGGTAGGCGCAGCGATTACGTGCTCTTCCGCCCAGCGGAACGTTGGCGGGTGATCGAGTCGCGAGTCATAGACGAAGGGGTCGCCTCGGACCACCGCCCGGTTTTGACCGTGCTAGAGTGGCTTGGGCCATAGGCCGATCAGGTGGCTGCCGCGGGCCCTTAGGGGCCGGGCGCTAGCCAGCGCTGATCGTCCTAACCTTTCAGGCCGGTGCCTACCTCGCGGCGCTTGCACCTGTTTTCTTTCTCGAACTTGGGTAGCCCTCGTCGACTCGATCGGCGAGCTAGTAGATTGAGCCAGAATTGCGGCTCGGTTCGCGGGTTGTTTCTACTAGTTGTCAAGGAGATACCATGTCGCACACGAGGATTGCTCTCTACTTGATGTCATTGGTCGTGATGACTGCATGTGCGGAAAGTGGCGAGCAGACCGAGGCTGCTTCGGAGGTTGGTCAGACCGTAG